>NZ_JAQUWN010000127.1 GCF_028692895.1 Pseudodesulfovibrio sp. | reverse complement strand
CGTCTCTTTCCATAGGTGCCTGCTACCTGTTGGTTATTGATGGCGTTGCCCGGACGGCCATCAGCGCAGAGATTCCCCTAAGCATTTTAACCGCCCTGCTGGGAGCGCCGTTTTTCGCATGGCTGCTGAGCAGGACCGGCGGGAGGTGGACATGATTCTTGATACGGCCGGAGTGTACTTCTCGTACAACGGCAGTCCCGTTTTTTCAGAAGTTTCCTTCGCTATCGCACCCGGGGAGATCGTCAGCGTGGTCGGTCCGAACGGAGCCGGCAAGAGCTCCCTGCTCAAGTGCCTGAACGGACTGCTTGCCCCTGTGTGCGGGACGGTCAACATCGCTGGAAAGGATGTCCGCCGTATCAACCGCAAGGAGTTGGGCCGAACCATCGGGTACGTGCCGCAGCACGATGAGGACACGTTCGGATTCTCCGTCCTGGAAATCGTGCTCATGGGCAGGGCGGCGCACATCGGTCCGTTTGGTTCGCCCACGTCCCGCGACGTCCGGATAGCCGAGGAAGCCATCGCCGACGTCGGCCTGGAATCCATGGCGCACAAGAACCTCAACGAACTGAGCGGCGGGCAAGCGCAACTGGCCATCGTCGCCCGAGCCCTTGCGGCCAAGCCCCGCCTGCTGCTGCTCGACGAACCGACCTCCCACCTGGACATCCGGAACCAGGCTCTTGTCCTGAAGGCGCTGCACTCGTTGTCCAGGCAGCAGGGACTGTCCGTCCTCATGACCACCCACAGTCCGGATCACGCCTTCCTGTTCTCGGACAAAGTACTCATGCTGCGCCAGGGAGCGACGCCCCTTTTCGGAAAGCCGCGCCAGGTCATGACGGCCGAGGCCCTTGGACAGGTTTTTGGCATCGACGTGCAAATCATCAACATAGACAGCTGGTTCCCGGAAGCCCGTACCGTTGTTCCCGACTGGTTCGGCGTCATGGGGCAAGACCGGCTGCGAAGGAATGACCATGCGAATTGAAGTCGAGGATAAGCAGGGCGTGAAGACCCTGAAGTACGATGAGGCCGCCAAATACCATGGGGGATTCCACATGGCGGGCGTGGCCCTCGGCTGGAAATTTTTGGAGGCTGCCCTGGCCCGGCTCGACGGCCCGCTGCGCCGCGACGCCGCCTATCTGACGCTCGGCGCGACGCCCCCCGGCGTGACGGACTGCCTGGAATACGCGACCAGGGCACTCAGCCGTCGAAGGGCGGTCGTGGACCGAAATTTCATGAACGGGCCGAAGACCTGCTGCGGCACCCTCTCCTTTGCCCTCGCCTCCGGCGGCAAGCGCCTCACCGCGGCGCTTCGCCCCGACATCCTTCCCAGGGCCTTCGCCGATACCGCCACCCGTATCGATGCAGGCGTGGCCGGTGAAACGGAGACCGCGCAGTGGCAGGCCAAGAGCCGGGAGCTGGCCGCTCAATTCCTGGGGAGGGATTCTGCCGACCTGTTCGACGTCACGCAGGATGATTGCCGCCGCACCGCGAGCGGGGCCGGCGCGACGGGCCGTAGAGCCGACTACACCGTTTCCGAACAGTCGCCCCTGAAGGTGCGGGACGACGCCGGAGAGTGCGCCATCGGGTTGGACGAAATGCTCCGATTCCATGACATGGAGCACTATGCGGGCGTGGTCCTGGCGTACAAGGTCTTTTCTCTGGCCTTCAAGGAGCTGTGGGATGACGCAGTGCCGCACCGCAAGGACATCACCATTCTTTCCGGGCTCAACCCTCCGGGACTCATCGACAGCTTCGAATACGTGGCCAGGGCCATAACCCGACAACGCCACTGCCTGATTGCCGACAACAACGGTTCGCCGGATTCCCCCTTCGGCAAATTCGTGTTTCGCGTCTGCAACGGCGAGAGGCAGTGCAACCTGAAGCTCCGTCCGGGCCTGCTCCCCGAAGATTTCGCTTCCATCGGGCGAAAGGCCGAAGCGGGATTGGCCGACGAGTCCGAGCAGACCCGCTGGGAGGCATACAAGCACGATGTCGGTAAGGAGCTTGCAGGCATGGCCCCTGGCGATATTCTGGAAATCGTCTAGAAGCACCGGGCTGCCGACGGCTTTGTGTTACTAATTTATTTTTCGTAGTAATTTTTATATACGTATTATTGACACGTGCCACCAGCAACGGTATCGTGCATCTCCACAACTGACGTTGTGACGCATCCTGCGGGAAGGGGAATCCTAACCTTAGGGCGAGCGTAACCTGACGCATCGCCTTTCCCTATATGCGTCAACGCTCCCTCCCCCTTCCTCGGGACACCGAGGAGGCATGATGACACATTCCATTTCCGGTCAGACGATTGGACGGACCGCGCAGACAACCATGGGAATGCCGGTGGTCAGCTGTCCCGGCAACGCGTTCGTCACTCGCGTTCGGCTGATGGACGGCCGGGTGGACGAGACATGGAGCACGGGGCGCATGGTGCGGAATATGGGCTTCCTGCTACGGGGAGAATTAGATGTGCGAGGGCGGCCTCGATTTGTCACCCAGCCGCACTGCCTGTGCAATGACGGCCACGCCCTGGCCGCCATCAAGGCCATAGAGGACCTGGCCGGGGTGACCCTGCCGCGCAGCGCGGTGCTGGTACGCAGGCTGGTCCAATCCATGCGCTGTATCCAGGAGCATCTGCTTCATTTCTACCAGTTCCATATTGCCGATTGGGTGAACGTGAATGCGGCATTGCGTGCCGATCCGGCCAAAGCCGCCCACCTGGACTCGCCCAAAGGCAAAAAAAACGCCGACTTTTCCATTGTTCGGGAACAAATACGCGCGCTGGCCAAGCTGTCTGCCGGAAAGACGCCGGAGGCTGGATATCGAGGACCCGACGAGCTGCACCTGCTTCTCTATGGGCACGCCCTGCAGGCCATCAAGGCAGGTCAATCGCTCCAGGCCGCCCTGGGGATTCTGGGTTGCGGGTCCAAGGGATTCCAAGCCTACCGGCTGGGCGGCCTGCCCGATGATCTGGATCTTGGCAAAGAGGCTCTCAAGGGGTTGCGCGCTTCTCTGGCGGCGTGCCGGGGATTCATCACCGAGGTTTTCCCGTCGGACCTGACCCGGCTGGCAAGGGTTTACGGCTCGTGGGCCGAAAGGGGAAGAGGAAATGCCTTTCTGACGTGGTGCGACAGCGAAATCGGCAGGCTGATCGTCTCCGATGCGAAGGGCGTCTCCTGGCGATTCTCCCTTTCCGACGCCGCGGCCGTCCGGGAGGAATCCGAACCCGGTTGGAGCAACTGGGATAGGCACCGTTACCGTTTGTCCGCCGACCGGGAAGCCCCCTCCTTCCAATGGGAGCAAAAGGATTCCTACTGGCTGCCCGCGCCCCGGCACGGCGACATTGCCTGCGAAGTCGGCCCCCTGGCAAGAGTATTAGGCGGCTGGCTCAGTGGCCGGAGCCCGATCATGCGCGCCCTGTCCGTCGCGCTTGACGGATGTGCGTTGTCCATGGAGGCCATGAATTCCACTTTGGGGCGGGTTTTGTCCCGAGGCATCGAGTCGGTGGCCCTGATGGAATCCATGTCCGGCTGGGTGGATGAACTGGAATCCGTCCTGGCCAGGGACGACCGCCGCGCCGCGACCTTCAGCATGCCCGCTTCCGGAATCGGCGTCGGGCATGTCGAAGTGCCGCGCGGTGTGCTGACCCATACGATCACCTGGGATGGCGGGCGCATCGTGAACCACGACTATCTGATCCCCTCGTTGTGGAACTTCTCTCCGCGCGACCCCTTTGGCGGCGCGGGTCCCCTCGAACGCGCCCTTACCGGCACCCCGGTGGCTGCCCCGGATCACCCTGTGGAAATTCTGCGAACCCTTCACCAACTGGACCCCTGCAACGTCTGCCACGTGGTGGTCGAAGACCACGACACCGGCCGCACGTTTCTGGCGACGACCTGATTGACCACGCAAGGAACCCGAAATGAATCGACAGACCATACTTGAAGCCCTCGCGGATGACGCTGGCCAGGACGCATTGTTCCGGCAGGCCGACCAGGTGAGGAAAAAGCAGGTGGGAGACACCGTGCAACTGCGCGGCGTGGTCCACTTTTCCAACTACTGCAGGTGCAATGACCTGTACTGTGGGCTGCTCAAGGACAACGATCGGTGCAAGCGCTTCCGCATGACCGAGGACGAGATCGTGGACACGGCCCTGGCCATTGCCGAGGCGGGGCTTCATACCGTGGTCCTTC
>NZ_JAQUWN010000126.1 GCF_028692895.1 Pseudodesulfovibrio sp. | reverse complement strand
GCCGGGGCGAACCCTGGCCGGTGTGCACCTTGACCCGCGACATGCCGCAGGAGGGCGAGCCGTACTGGAAGACGTAACCGTGCAGGCCGGGCCGGGCGAGTTCATCCAGCCGCTCCTTGCCCCAGTCGCGCATCCGGTCTGTCCAGTCGGCGCCGGAGCTGCGCCCGACCAGGCGCGGGGCCACCGGGTCGCCAGCCAGCCGCGTGGCCTCGCGCGGCACCGGCATGCCGCAGCCGACCTCGGGGCAGATCGGCACCCACTCGACGAACGGGCCGAGGGTGTCCCGCAGGTAGCGGTCGAGCTTGTGGGCGCCGTCGTAGCGCACCTCCTCGCCCAGCAGGCAGCGGGCGATGCCCAGTCGCGGTTTTGGCGATGCGTTCGTCATCGGCTTCCCCTCCGGACTTTTCCGGTTCTGCGGAAAGCCTAGGGGAAAAGGCGGGGCGGGGGAATTATTCTTTCCGGGCCGAAAACGGCCCCCGCCCAAGCGGCATTCCAGGCTTGCCAACCGGGCGGCTCCATTCTAGGTTGGAAAATGAGAAAAACATCCGTTTGAGGATGGAGGGAGGCCCGCAACCGAGTGATGATCCTTGCCCGCGCCCTGTGTCTTGTCCTGCTTTTCGCCTGCTGCTGCGCGTCGACGGCGTTCGCCCAGGAGGCGCTGATGCCGGTCGACCATTATCCGCCATGGAAATTGGCGGATGGCGAAAGCGAGGTCGCGGGCATAGACATTCAGCTCGCCCGGGCGTTGCTGGAGAAGGTCGGGCTTGCGCCGAAGTGCCTCAGGATGCCTTGGAAGCGCTGCCTGGCGGCCATGGAGGACGGCGAGGCGGACATCATGAACGGCGTCCTGTGGAGCCCGGATCGTGCGGCGTACCTGCATTTCCTGGAGCCCCCCTACAAGAACAGGACGGTGAAGGCGCTCTATGTCCGCAAGGGCGGGGGAGTGGTCCTCGGCCGGTTCGGGGATCTCCGGGGCCTGACCATCGGAACGACCCTGGGCGCGAAGTATTTTCAACGGTTCGACGAGGACCGCGCCCTCAAAAAGGATGCGGTCAAGTGCGACCAGATCAATGTGCGCAAGCTTGCGGCCGGGCACATCGACTGCTTCATCGCCACCGAGGAGACCGGCGATTATCTCATCCGGAAAGAGGGGCTGGGCGAATTGATCGTGAAGGCGGCGTTCCGGCACGAGGAGCCCACCAAGGTCTATTTCGTCATCTCCCGCAAGTCTCCGCTGATGGAGCGGATTCCCGAGCTCTCCAGGGCCCTGCGCCGGATGGTCGAAGCCGGCGAGGTGGACAGGATCATCGGCGAATACCTGCGCGGCCTGTAGGGCCTTTCGCGGGCGTTCCCACCCGGTCCCGAGGCCGCCCCGCACCCGCCCTTCCGGACGAGGTGCGGAGCGGATTGATGAAGCTATTCCCAGTACATGGAGGCTGCGACGGCCTTGAGCAGCTCGGCGATGTCCTGCGGGCTGACGTCGCCGATGTTGCCGATGCGGAAGGTGTCCGCCCCGGTGACCTTGCCGGGATAGACCACCCAGCCGTGGCCCTTGAGCTCGTCGTAGAACTTCTTGAACTCGTAGGCCGGGGCGGCCGGGTTCATGAAGGAGGTGATGATGGGCGACTGGAAGTCGTCGGGCAGCAGGCACTCGTAGCCCAGGGCGCGCATACCCGCGACCAGGGCGTCGTGGTTGGCGGAGTAGCGGGCGTGGCGGGCCTCGACGCCGCCCTCCTCGTCCAGCTCGTTCATGGCCTGGGCGAAGGCGCGGACCACGTGGGTGGGCGAGGTGAAGCGCCATTTGCCGTTCTTGTACTCCATCTCGCGCCACTGGTGGTGGAGGTCGAGGCTCAGGGAACGGGCGTTGCCCCCGCACTTTTCCAGCTCGCTCCGGCGGGCGATGACGAAGCCGAAGCCCGGCACGCCCTGGATGCACTTGTTGGCGCTGGAGATGAGGAAGTCCGCGCCGAGCGCCTTGATGTCGATGGGGATGCCGCCGAAGCTGGACATGGCGTCCACGATGTAGACCTTGCCGCGTTCCTTGACCACCTTGCCGATGGCTTCCACCGGGTTGAGCATGCCGGTGGTGGTTTCGCAGTGGACCACGGCCACATGGGTGATGGCCGGGTCGGCGTCCAGGGCCTTTTCGATGTCGGCGGGGGTGGGGCGGCCCATTTCGCCGAGCTGGAGGACCGTGGCCGGGATGGCCAGCCGCTCGGCGATGACGCCGATGCGGTCTCCGTAGTGGCCGTTGGCCACCACCAGGAGCTTGCCTCCCTCACGCGGAAGGGCCGAGCCTATGGTGGACTCCACGGAGAAGGTGCCGCTGCCCTGCATGAGCACGGCGGTGTATTCGTCCCCGCCGTGGGCCAGCTTGACCAGCCGGGCGCGGATGTCCTGGACGATGGCGTTGTAGTCGTTGTCCCAGGTGCACCAGTCGCGCAGCATGGTCGCCTTGACGGACTTGGTGGTGGAGAGCGGGCCGGGCGTCAGCAGAACGTAGGGATTGTCGGGAAGCTGTTTCAGATCCATGATCGTATCCTCACTGGTTCAGTCCGCGTTCCCGCTCCACGTCCGCGATGGACGTTTCGAGAATGTCGAGGGCGCGAACCATCTCTTCGTCGGTTATGGTGAGCGGCGGGGTCAGGGTCAGGAAGTTCCCGCCGGATATCTTGAAGCTCAGGCCGCGCGAGAGGCAGCGGTAGAGCACCTTGTCCGCCTCGGCCGTGGCCGGTTGGTTGTCCGGGAGCACCAGCTCCACGCCCATGGACAGGCCGATGCCGCGCGCGTCGCCGACCAGCGGGTGTGCGTCGGCCATGGCGCGCAGCCGGTCGAGCACGGCCAGGCCCAGGGCGCGGGCGCGGCAGAGCAGCCCCTCGCCCTCGATGACCTCGATGGCGGCCAGCCCGGCGGCGCAGGCCGCGGGGCTCTTCTCATGGGTGTAATGGCCGAGGGCGATGTTCCCGGCCCGGTCGAAGTCCCGGCGGGCGACGATGGCCGCCAGCGGGAAGATCCCGCCGCCCAGCCCCTTGCCCAGGGTGACGATGTCCGGCGTGACGCCGAAGTTCTCGAAGGCGAACATGGTCCCTGTGCGGCCCAGGCACACGGCCGTCTCGTCGAAGATCAGCAGCGCGCCGTGGCGGTCGCACGCCTGGCGGATGAACGGCCAGTAACCCTCCGGCGGCGGGTTGACCGTGGTGCAGCGCACCGGTTCGGCCAGCACGCAGGCCACGTCGCCTTCCTTCTCCAGCACGTATTCCACGTACTTTGCGCAGCGCAGGCCGCAGTTCGCGCACCGGCCGCCGGGGTTGAACAGGCAGCGGTACGGCTCGGCCGGGGGCACGTGCTCCGTGCCGGGCAAAAGCGGGCCCACGCCCGCGCGGAAGAGCGCCTCGCCGCCCACGGATATGGCGTCCAGCGACGCGCCGTGGAACGAGTCCCACATGGACACGGTCTTGAACCGGCCGGTGACCACGCGGGCGAGCTTGAGGGCCATGCCGATGGCCGAGGTGCCGCCGGGCGCGAAGAGGACCTTGCCCAGGTCGCCGGGAGCGAGGTCCACGAGCTTTTGCGCCAGGCGTACCGCCGGTTCGTTGGTGTAGCGCCGGGGCGAGAAGGACAGGGCGTCGAGCTGGGCGCGCACCGCCTCCATGACGTGCGGGTTGGCGTAGCCCACCTGGTGCACGGAGTTGCCGTGGAAGTCGAGCAGCTCCCGGCCGTCCAGGTCCCGCAGGACGCTTCCCTCGCAGCCCGAGAGCGCGTCCAGGCAGGGCGTAGACAGGGACTGGTGCAGGAACACCTCGGCGTCCGCGTCCAGCAGGGCGCGCGTCTTCTCCGACAGCGTGTCGATCCATTGCCGCCGGTTGGGCGAGAGGTTGACGTCGCCTTCGGTGAGCCTGGGCTTGGTGTCGGCCATGGCGCAGGTCCTTGGGGGCTTAGGGGGCCGGGGTTTCGCCGTCGGCCAGCCGCTCGTTGATCTTGCGGATGATGGCCGGGCATTCGGCGATGGACTCGGCCGTGTAGTGCGCGCCGGCGGCCTTGAACCGGGCCGCGTTGTCCGCGATGCGCCGTTCCACTTCCTCTTTCGGCAGGGCGGAGATCTCGTCGAGGGTCAGGCCCATCTCGTTGCCGGACTTGGTCAGGCCGATGGTCCACATGCCCGCGTTCAGGCCCTCCTGGACGTCGCTGATGGAGTCGCCGATCTTGACCATGGCCTCCATG
>NZ_JAQUWN010000125.1 GCF_028692895.1 Pseudodesulfovibrio sp. | reverse complement strand
AGAAGCCGATACCAACAAGGACGGCAAGCTCACCAAGCAGGAATGGGAAGCCTGGCAGAAGGCCCACTAGGCCCCACGCAGCTCCCTTCGAAGAAAAGGCCCCGCCAACGACACCCGGCGGGGCCTTTTGCGTTGAAAAGAAGAATGCCTCCGGCGGCCCCTCCGGGGAGGCCAGGGCTCGGCCCTGGACCCGCCAACGGCTGAAGCTGGAAACCATTCGCCGCTTTCGCGGGGGCATAGCTCGGTCAAGCGACTCATGCGCGGGGACGGACTGCCCGCTCGCCCCAGCCGGGGTGTTTTTAGGGAAAAAGAAAAGAACAAGTCTTCAAATCAAGAAATCCGCTTCTGCCAATGTTTCAGACGCCGCCAGCCAATCCCTCCGCCACCAACTCCCAAACTCCCGCGCTGCTCGCCCGCGCGGCGGAGATGGGGGTGCAGGGGCTTCGTCCCTGCCGGGGCCGCGTCGGGTCTTAGGCCGAGCTTGCTCGATCTTAGAGCCGTCGACAGCAGCGATAGGGCAGAGCCCTGGTCGCGCCGCGAAGCGGTGAGCCACAGGACGGGGCGAATCCAGGCGGCCCCGCCGGCGAGGCGAGCCCCCGGCAGGGCCGACGGAGGCATTCCCTGCCGCGCGTTCCTGCCGGGACGGCCGCCCTTCGGGCTTTTGACAAAGTGCGGGGATTGGACTAACCAATCTCGTTTCCCATAGTGTTGAGCGTATAAAAGGAAATGGAACGCGCCATGGCGAAGATTCAGAAGATAAAGGGTTTCGCGGACCTGTTCCCGGAGGAGGCCGCGCAGTACACCCGGATGGAGGCGGTGGCCCGCGAGGTGTTCGGCCTGTACGGGTTTGGCGAGCTGCGGATTCCGGTGCTGGAGAAGACCGAGCTGTTCGCCAAGTCGATCGGCGAGGACACGGACGTGGTGGGCAAGGAGATGTTCACCTTTCCCGACCGCAAGGGCCGTTCGCTGACCATGCGTCCCGAGGCCACGGCGGGCGTGGTGCGCGCGTTCATCGAGTCCGGCGTGCATCAGCCGGGCAAGGTCTCCAAGTATTTCGCCTTTGGCCCCATGTTCCGGTACGAGCGGCCGCAGAAGGGCCGCCAGCGGCAGTTTCATCAGATCGACGCCGAGATTTTCGGGGCGGACGAGGCCCAGTCGGACGGCGAGCTGATCCTGATGCTGCGCACGTTTTTGAACCGGCTGGGGCTGACCAAGCTGACCATCGAGCTGAACTCCCTGGGCTGCGCCGAGTGCCGGCCGGGGTATCGCCAGGCGCTGATCGACTATTACAAGTCCAAGGACCGGGAGAATTTCTGCGAGGATTGCCGCCGCCGCATGGACACCAACCCGTTGCGCGTGCTGGACTGCAAGGTCCCGACGTGCAAGGAGCTGGTCAAGGACGCGCCGGTCATCACCGATCACCTGTGCCCGGAGTGCGAGAAGCACTTTGCGGACGTGCGGGCGATCCTGGACGGCGCGGGCGCGGCCTATGAGCTGAACACGCGGCTGGTGCGCGGGCTGGACTATTACGTGCGCACCTGTTTCGAGGTGTCGAGCTCTGACATCGGGGCGCAGACCGCGGTGGCGGGCGGCGGCCGGTATGACGGGCTGGTGAAGAATTTGGGCGGCGCCGACTGTCCGGGCACGGGCTTCGCCTGCGGCATGGAGCGGCTGGCGCTGCTCCTGGGCCAGGCCGAGACGGCGCGGCCGGACTTCTATCTGGCCGTGGTGGACGAGGCTGCGGCCAACGAGGCCATGCTTTTTGCGCAGAAGCTGCGCGACAAGGGGCTTTCGGGCGAGGTCACCTACGGTTCCGGGTCCATGAAGTCGCGCATGCGCCAGGCCAACAAGACCGGGGCCAGGGTCTGCCTGATCCTGGGCGGCCAGGAGATGGCCGACGGCACGGTGACGGTCAAGTACATGGACGACGAGCGCGACCAGGAGACCCTGGACCGTTCGCTGTACCTGGCGAGCCTGTAGTTTATTCCGCACCCCGGCCGGATGCCGGGGCGCGTCGCGTATTTCCGGGGCGGCGGGGCGGTTCCCCGCCGGTTCCGACCATAAAATGAGAGAGTGGAGCAACCGACAATGTCTGAGTATCAGGAAGAACGGGATTACAGCGAATATCGCGTCATCGAGGACCTCGCGGGCTGGCGGCGCACCCACCACAACAACGAGCTGACCTCGGCCAACCTGGGCGAGCAGGTCTGCCTGATGGGTTGGGTCCAGTTCCGGCGCGACCACGGCGGGCTCATCTTCCTCGACCTGCGCGACCGCGAGGGCATGACCCAGGTCGTCTTCAACCCCGAGGAGAACGCGGACGTGCACGAGCGCGCCCACGCCATCCGGCCCGAGTACGTCGTGGCCATCAAGGGCAAGGTCCGCCCCCGGCCCGAGGGCATGGCCAACCCGAACATGGTCACCGGCGAGGTCGAGATCGAGGTCACCGACTACAAGCTGCTCAACACCTCCGAGACCCCGCCGTTCCCCATCGAGGACCGCGTGGAGGTCAGCGAGAACCTGCGCCTCAAGTACCGCTTCCTGGACCTGCGCCGTCCGTCGCTGGCGAAGAATTTCATCATCCGCAACAAGGCGGCCCAGTCCGTGCGCCGCTACCTGGACGGCCTCGGCTTCCTGGAGATCGAGACCCCGGTGCTGACCAAGTCCACGCCCGAGGGCGCGCGCGACTTCCTGGTCCCCAGCCGCCTGAGCCCGGGCCAGTTCTACGCCCTGCCGCAGTCCCCGCAGCTCTTCAAGCAGATGCTCATGGTCTCCGGCATGGACCGCTATTTCCAGATCGTCAAATGCTTCCGCGACGAGGACCTGCGCGCCGACCGCCAGCCCGAGTTCACCCAGATCGACATCGAGATGAGCTTCGTGGACGAGACCATGGTGCAGGAGATGGCCGAAGGCATGGTCAAGCGGCTGTTCCGCGAGACCATCGGCGTCGAGCTGCCCGAGGTATTCCCGCACATGACCTATGCGGACGCCATGAACCTCTACGGCGTTGACAAGCCGGACCTGCGCTTCGGCCTGGAGCACGTGGACATCACCGACGTGTTCAAGAATTCCGGGTTCAAGGTCTTCGCCTCCTCCGAGCTGGTCAAGGTCATGGTCGTGCCCGGCGGCGGGGTCCTGTCCCGCAAGGAGATCGACGAGTACACCAAGTTCGTCGAGATTTACGGCTCCAAGGGGTTGGCCTGGATCAAGGTCAAGGAGGACGGCGAGTGGCAGTCGCCCATCGTCAAGTTCTTCTCCGAGGACGAGATCGCGGCCCTGCGCGAGCGCACCGGCTGCAAGCCCGGCGACATCCTCTTCTTCCAGGCCGGGGCCGCCGACGTGGCCAACGCCGCCCTGGGCAACCTGCGCTGCGAGCTGGGCGAACGCTTCGGCCTCATCAACGACAAGGAATTCAAGCCGGTCTGGATCACCGACTTCCCGCTGCTCGAATACGATCCGGACGAAAAGCGCTACGTGGCCAAGCACCACCCCTTCACCTCGGCCCGGCCCGAGCAGATGGAAGTGCTCAAGAGCGACCCCGCGAACGCCATCGCCCGCGCCTACGACCTGGTCCTCAACGGCCACGAGGTCGGCGGCGGCTCCATCCGCATCCATACCCCGGCGCAGCAGGAGGCCATGTTCGCCGCCCTGGGCATCGGCCGCGACGAGGCCGAGGAGAAGTTCGGCTTCCTCATGAACGCCCTCAAGTACGGCGCGCCGCCCCACGGCGGCATCGCCTTCGGCCTGGACCGGCTCATCATGATCCTGACCGGCTCGCGGTCCATCCGCGACGTCATCGCCTTCCCCAAGACCCAGAAGGCCACCTGCCTGCTCACCGAAGCCCCGTCCGAAGTGCCCAGCAAGCAGTTGCGCGAACTGGGCATCCGGCTGCGCGAGAAGAAGCAGGACTAGACGGATTCTCCGCCGGAGGCTTTGCGAAGAAGCCTCCGGCGGTCCTTCCGGGGACGCGCTGCCCGCCGGGACACCGCCTGCGGTTCCCTTAACCCCGGCCGGGATGTTTTTTTCAAGAAGGAGCGGGAAGCAGGGGAACGGGCCCGCTCCTTGGATTAATTCCCCCTTCCCTTTTGAATTTCCGTTCTTAATACGTTAATAGCTTTTTTCGATAACGCCGCGTGACACGACTGCGGTCCCCCGCCAATTCTCCTGCGGCGTAAATGAAAAGTTTTGGAAGGGAGTTGGGGATGGGGGTCCGGGGGAAGGGGAAGAGGGGAACCTTT
>NZ_JAQUWN010000060.1 GCF_028692895.1 Pseudodesulfovibrio sp. | reverse complement strand
CTCCCGCGTCGCGTTCCATTGGGGTTTGGGTGTGGTGGTGGGGCGGAACGCGACCTCTTGGGGCTGATTCTTTGTTCCCTACAGGTCCGCCGGGTTGATGAAGTGGCGGGCCTCACCCGCCGAGTCGCGGTCGTAGCAGACCAGGCCGCAGCGCAGGCAGCGGTCCGCCTCGGCCAGGGCTTCCGTCTCGGACAGGGCGCCCTCCACCTCGCCGAAGGTGCGGTTGCGCTCGTCGCCGTGGCGAAGGTGGGGCATGACGGCCCGCTGCTTGCGCTCCTCGACGTCTATTTCCTTGAACAGGGAGTAGGCGATCATGCCCTTTTGGGTGGCGGGCGGGATCGGGATGGCTCCCTGGGTCATGACGTAGTGCATGGACCGGGCGGCCTTGCGGCCGTCGCCGATGGCCGAGACCACCAGGTCCGGGCCGGTGTAGACGTCGCCCGCCGTGAACACGCCGGGGATGATCGTCTGGAAGGTGTCCGGGTCGGCCACGATGGTCTGCCAGCGGGTGGTCTCCAGCGGGCAGGTCCCGGCGTCGCCGTCCTCGTAGAGGCAGGTCAGGTCAGGCTTCTGTCCGATGGCCGGGATGATGAGCGAGGCGGGCATCCGCTTCTCGGAGCCCTCCTTCTTGACCGGGCGGCGGCGGCCGGAGTCGTCGGGCTCGCCCAGCTCCATCTCGTAGTATTCCAGGGCCGTGGCACGGCCGCTCTCGTCGCCCACGACCTTGGCCGGGGCGGCCAGGAACAGGAACTTCACGCCCTCCTCCTCGGCCCCGACGATCTCTTCCTCGTTGGCGGGCATCTCCTTGCGGGTCCGGCGGTACATCAGGGTGACGTCCGCGCCCAGGCGGACGCAGGTCCGGGCCGCGTCGATGGCGGTGTTGCCGCCGCCGACCACGATGACCCTGTCGCCGGTCTCCGGCTTCTGGCCCAGGGCGTGGGCGGTCAGGAACTCGATGCCGCCCATGACGCCCTGAAGGTCCTCTCCCTCGGCGTACATGCCCGAGGCCTGCCAGGCCCCGATGCCGATGAAGATGGTCTCGAACCCCTCGGCCTTGAGGGACTCGATGGTGAAGTCCTTGCCGAACTTGGTGTTCATGCGCGTCTCCACGCCCAGGTCCAGGATGCCCTGGATTTCCCAGTCGAGGTCCGCCTTGGGCAGACGGTATTCCGGGATGCCGTAGCGGGTCTGGCCGCCCAGGTGGGGCTGGGCCTCGAAGATGGTCGGCGAGTGGCCCAGGCGGCGCAGGAAATAGGCGCAGGAGAGCCCGGCCGGGCCGCCGCCGATGATGGCCGCCTTCTTGCCGGTGTCCCTGGCGCAGGGGACGGGCAGCCGCTTGCCGGAGCGCAGCTCGCGGTCGGCCACGAAACGCTTGAGCATGTTGATGCCCACCGGGGAGTCCACGTGCTGGCGGCGGCATTGGGTCTCGCACGGGCGGGGGCAGACCCGGCCGCAGGTGACCGGCAGGGGGTTGCGCTCGCGGATGGTCATGAGCGCGCCGTCGTAGTCGCCCGCCTTGACCTGCTCGATGTAGCGCGGAATGTTGATCTGGGCCGGGCACTTCTGGCGGCAGGGGGCCAGGCAGTCCGTGGTCTGGTTGAGGTGGAGCAGCCGGGCGGACATGCCGGACACGGCGATGACACCGCGCGGGCAGGCGTCCACGCAGTTGCCGCACGCCTTGCATTGCGCCGGGTCGATGACCGGCAGGCCGCGCGGGCCCATGCGGATGGCGTCGAAGGGGCAGGCGCGCACGCAGGAGCCCAGGCCCAGGCATCCCTCCGGGCAGGATTTGGACCCGCCGTAGAGGAGGTGGGCGGCCCGGCAGTCCAGCACGCCCTCGTAGTGGAAGGCCTCGTCGGCCCGGTCGCCGCCGGTGCAGTCGCGCACGGCCAGCTCGGGCTCGCGTTCCAGAACCTCCTGGCCCATCAGCGCCGCGATGGCCCTATGCCCTTCGGCGTCGGAGACCACGCAGACCGTGGCCTGGGCCTTGCCCGCCACGATGGCCGCCGCCGCGCCCGAGCAGCCGGGGAATCCGCAGCCGCCGCAGTTGGCGCCGGGCAGCAGTCCCTCGACCTCGGCGATGCGCGGGTCTTCCTTGACGTAGAGCAGCTTGGAGGCGATGCCGAGAATTCCGGCCGCGCCCAGGCCGATGCCCAGCAGAGTCAATCCCGATGTCAGTATCATGATGTGCTTCCCTTGGAGTCGTTGCGGTTTTTCCGCTTAGATCATGCCCTTGAAGGCGAAGAAGGCCAGGGACATGAGCCCGGCCATGACCAGGCCGATGGGCGTGCCGCGCATGGCCACGGGCAGGCGGCGCACCGCCAGCCGCTCGCGGATGCCCGCCAGCAGGACCAGGGCGAGCATGAAGCCCAGCCCCGAGGCCAGGGCGAACATGACCGACTTGACCAGGCCGAACTCCTCGCGCTGGACGATCAGCGCCACGCCCATCACCGCGCAGTTGGTGGTGATGAGCGGCAGGAAGATGCCCAGCGACTTGTAGAGCGGCGGGACCATCTTCTTGAGGAACATCTCCACGAACTGGACCAGGGCCGCGATGACCAGGATGAAGGCCAGGGTCTGGAGATAGCCGATGCCCATCGGCACGAGCAGCTTGTACTGCACCAGCCAGGTCAGGCCCGTGGCCATGAACATGACGAAGACCACGGCCGAGCCCATGCCCACGGCCACCCCGGTGTCCTTGGATGTGCCGATGAACGGGCAGTTGCCCAAATACTGGGCCAGGACGATGTTGTTGACGAAGATGGCCGAGATGAAGAGGAGGAAGTATTCCTGCATGATCGTTCTCCCTTAGGCGTTGTCGGCCTTGCCGCAGCAGCCGCAGCTCTTGCAGTCGTGGCCCGGGGCCTCGACCAGGGCCAGGCCCCGCCGCTTGCGTTGCAGGTTCTGGACGAAGACCATCAGGGCCAGGAGCACGCCCAGGCTGATGAACGCGCCCGGCGCCTCGACCATGAGGCCCAGGGGCTGGAACCCCTCCCAGGCCACGTGGACCCCGAAGATGGCGCCCGAGCCGAGCAGCTCGCGCAGGCCGCCCAGGAAGGTCAGTGACATGGTGAACCCGAGGCCCATGCCCGCGCCGTCGGCCATGGACAGGAGCGGGCCGTTCTTGGAGGCGAAGGCCTCGGCCCGGCCCAGGATGATGCAGTTGACCACGATGAGCGGGACGAAGATGCCCAGTTGCTGGTAGAGCGGGTAGGCATAGGCCTGCATCAGGAGCTCCACGGCCACCACCAGCGAGGCGGCGACCACGATGAAGCAGGCGATGCGCACCTTGGCCGGGATGATTTTCCGGAGCAGGGAGATCATCAGGTTGGACAGGGCCAGGACGAAGACCACGGCGAGCCCCATGCCCAGCCCGTTGTCCGCCGTCTTGGTCACGGCCAGGGTGGGACAGAGCCCCAGCACCAGGCGGAACGGGGGCAGCTCGGTCCACAGCCCCTTGGAGAATTCCTTCCACAATCTGCTCATGTTTCTATCCTCGTGCTGTCGGCGGTCAGGACCAGCCGCCCGCCAGTTGTGTCTTGAGGGTCTTGTAGATGGCGATGGCCTGCTGCACGGCGAAGACCGTGCCCGTGGAGGAGATGGTCGCTCCGGCCACGGCCTGGATGTCGCCGCCGTTTCTGGTCAGGGCCACGGCCTCGATGGGGTGGCCCTTGAACTGGGTGGTGTAGCCGTGCTCGGTGACGCGCATGCCCAGGCCGGGGGTCTCCTTCAGGGTGGTGATGCCGATGCCGGTCAGGGTGTCGCTCTTCAGGTCGAAGCCGACCATGACGCCGATGTTCCCGCCGTAGCCCTTGCCCGAGGTTTCGAAGGCCACGCCCGTGACCCGGCCGCCGGACATGGCCGGGAAGACCATGACGGACCTGCCGTCAACGTCGAAACGCTTGCGGTCCTTGATGGGGTTGTTGTCGTGGGTCTCCAGGACCTGGTCGATGGCCGGAGCCTGGACGTACGTCAGCTCCTGCTCCTCGATGATCGGGGCGGTGGTCTGTTTCAGAACAGCCAGCGTCACCCCGGAGATCCCGCAGATCAGGGCCAGGACGATCATCATGTTCAGTATCTCTTTCATGGCTTACCTCGCGCCGAAGGGCCGGGGACGGATGCGCTCCAGCACCGGAGTGAACAGGTTGGCCAGCAGGATGGCGAAGGGCACGCCGTCCGGATAGGCCCCCCAGACGCGGATGACGATGGTCATCACCCCGGCCAGGAGCCCGAACAGGAGCATGGGAATTTGCCGGTTGGGGGAGGAGGGCCCGTCGGTCGCCAGGAAGAACGCCCCGAACATGACCGACCCGGTCAGCAGATGGAACATGGCCGGAGGATAGACCACCGGGTTTATCAAATGCAAAAGCCAGGCCGCTGTCGCGACGCCTGCCAGAAAGCCAACCGGAATAATTGATGAAACGTGGTGCTTGATGACCAGGTAGAGGCCGCCGATGAGCACTCCGGCCACCTGGACCGCGCCAAGGCCGCCCAACTGGCGGCCGAAGAGCAGGGATTTGGTGTCCTGGATCTGGACAGAGGTCCAGCCGAAGGCCTTGAGCTGGCCCAGGGGGTAGGTCAGGTTCATGGTCAGCATGGAGGCGTCCAGGTCCATCTGGCCGGGCCAGGAGACGCGGCAGATGGCCCAACCCACCAGCGGGGCGCAGAACGGGCTGCCGCCCAGGGGGCCGAACATCATCTTGCCCACCCCGATGGAGGCCGCGCTGCCGAAGGCGACCAGCCACCACGGGGCCGAGGCCGGGAGCAGGAAGGCGAATGCCAGGCCCACGGTGAGGGCGTGCAGGTCGCCCACGGACTGGGAACGGTCCATGAGCCGGTTGCACGCGGCCTCGGTGAGCACCGCCACGCCGGCGGACAGGGCCATGACGCGCAGGGCGTCCACGCCGAAGGTGTTGACCGCCATGGCCGCGGCCGGGACCATGGCCATGAGGATGGCGGTCATGAGCCCCCGGACCGAGCTGCCGTAGTGCTTGTGCGGCGGGACCGAGACGGTCAGGACGAGCGGGTTGAGCGGTTTCACAGTGCGACCTCCTCGCGGGACCGGGCCCTGGCCAGTTCGCTCTTGGCCAGCCGGATGTATTGGAGCATGGGCCGGTGGGCGAGGCAGAAAAAGCCGCACAGGCCGCATTCGAAGCAGACCTCGACGTGGGCCTGGGCCGCCTTGTCGTAGAGCCCGAATTCCGCGTAGCTGGTGATCATGGACGGGTCGAGCCGGGCCGGGCAGCGCCGGACGCACTCGCCGCAGCCAACGCAGGCCACGTCCTCGGCCACCGGGGCCGGGTTTCTGACCAGGGTCACGGCCACGGCCGAGCGGTCCACGCCCTGGGTGGGCAGGGCCGCCGCCTCGCCGCGCAGGAAGCCGCCGAGCACGATGCGGTCGCCCTCGGCCGGAACGATGCCGGCCTCGCCCAGGACCCGGGACACGGGCATCCCGACCGGCACGATGGCGAGCTTGCCGTCCACGGTCACCGGGGTCTCCAGGACCGGCAGTCCGGTCCGCATGACCCGGCCGAGGTGGTAGACCGTCTCCAGGCCGATGACCTCGGTGTGGTCCGGGGCCTCGATGCCGGTGACGGCCAGGGCCACCAGCGGGTCGAGCCCCGCCGGGTAGTTGTGGTCGATTTCCGTCAGTTGGATGTCATAGTCCGGGATCGAGGCGCCCTTGAGCACGGCCAGGGTCGTAAGGCGGGGTTTGTACAGGGCATGTATGGTTTTCAGGCCGTGCTCAAGGGGCTCGGGAGTTGAAGCCAGGAGACTTGCGCGTGTCAGGACGCCTTGTTCGGCGTCCACGCCGTTGACGATCAGCGTGTCCACCGCATCGGCCGGAGGAAGGTCCACTCCCAGCTCCAAAAGTTTGTCGTACAGGGCCTTGCCGGAAAGGGCGGCGAGGTCCACGGGCTCCACCTCGTCGTGGCCGCGCGCCTCGACGCGGATGCGGTAGGCGTCCACGTGGGTCACGACGCCCGCGATCGGGGTGTGGATGTCGCCCGCGCCGGGGGCGCTCGCCGTGGCCAGCCGCTCGCCGCGCAGGACGGACTGGCCGCAGGTGACCAGGGGGCAGTGGCGGCGCAGGGTCAGCTCCGCCAGGTCGAGGGAAGGTGTTGCTTGCATGGTCATGAAGCGCCTACCTGGTGATGTGGCATTGGTTGCAGGCGTCCGGACCGTAGGGACCGGCGCCCAGGGATTCGTGGCAGGACATGCACTGGTCGTGGAATGCGTTCATGCGCGGCAGCACGAGGTCGCGCGCATGGGCGTCATGGCAGGCGCCGCAGTCGCTGTAGTCGCCCTTGTACTGGGTCATGTCCACGGACTGGTGGCACTCCTTGCAGCTCGACAAATGCTTGGCGAACATGTCCTCGTGGCAGGAGGCGCACTTCTTGTGCCCGGCCTCGCGCATGCTCGGCACGCCTTTCAGCTCCTTGCCCTTGTGGCAGTCGGAACACTTCCGCGGCTCGGGCTCGATGGACGCGTCGTGGTGGCAGGCGCGACAGTCGTCCGCATATTCCTCGGCGTGCTCCTTGTGGTTGAAGATCAGTTGGCCGTACTCCACGTGATGGCAGCGAATGCAGTAGGACTCGTCGGGGAAGGAGTCCGCATGGCTGCTGGCGAAATTCTTGTCGAAGTCCTGCGGGTGGCACGAGCCGCAGGCCAGTGCGCCGGTCTTGTCCGAGACCTGGACCTGGGGCCGGTCGTGGTGGCAGCGGGCGCACTCGATCTGGTAGTCGCGGTGGTGCGTCAGGTGCGAGAAGATCACCTTGCCGCCCTTGTTGTTGAACAGAATCCGGACCGGCATGGCCTGGCTCCCGCCCGGCAGCACGTAGCCGACGGCCGCCGCGATCACGAGCGCTATCGCCGCAACGAGTACCGGTAACGTCTTGTTTTTTGCGCGCATCGTCCCTCTCCGCCGCACGGATGCGGCAGTTCATGAGCCTTTCGGGTTTCCAGAACCCGCGGACGGCACGGATGCCGTCCGCGGGTAGGTTCAAGTTGCTTACTTCGGCATGACCGCCCAGCTGGGGACGGTGGTAAGGTCCACGCCCCAGAGAACCGGGAGAATGTAGACCACGAAGCCGGTGATCAGGATGGTGCCGATTATGTTCAGCCACAATCCTGTCTTTGCCATCTGCTTGATTGTCACGCATCCGCTGCCGAACACGACGGCGTTGGGCGGCGTGGCCACCGGGAGCATGAAGGCGTAGGAGGCGGCCACGCAGGCGGCGACGATGGTCGCGAACGGGTGGACGCCCATGGCGATGGCCGCGCTGCCCATGATGGGCACGAGCAGGGTGGCGGTCGCCGTGTTGGAGGTGATTTCCGTCAGGAAGATGGTGATCAGGACCACCACGCCGACGAAGACGAGCATGCTCGCGCCCTCGAGAGCGCCGAGCTGGGAGGCGATGTAGGCAGCCAGGCCGGTCTTGGCGAAGCCGTTGGCGATGGCCAGGCCGCCGCCGAACAGCAGGATGACGTCCCAGGGAATCTTGACCGCGGTCTTCCAGTCGAGCAGGAATTCGCTCTTCTTGAAGTTGGTCGGGATGCAGAACAGGATCAGCGCGCCCAGGATGCCGACCGTGGCGTCGGCCACGTACCCGAAGTGGGGCAGGACGGCCAGGACGAAGGACGCCTTTTTCAGGAAGCTCAGGGACAGCCAGAAGACGGCCATGAAAACGCCCACGGCCACGATTTTCTTTTCTTCGCTCGACATGGGGCCGAGCTTTTTCACTTCTTCATTGATGATCTTGGCTCCGCCCGCCAGTTCCATGCTGCCGGTGCTGTAGAGCAGCTTGGTCAGCAGGAGCCATGCGATGGCCAGGGTGATTGCGGACAGGGGCACGCCGAACATCATCCACTGGCCGAAGCCGATGGTGACGCCGAACATCTTTTCGATCATGCCGGCCATGACGGTGTTCGGGGGCGTGCCGATGATGGTGGCCACGCCGCCGATGGAGGCGGCGTAGGCGATGCCCAGCATCAGGCCGCGGCCGAAGTTGAACTCGGGGCCGACGTTGTTGCCGCTGTCGCGCAGGTGGTCG
This sequence comes from Pseudodesulfovibrio sp., assembly GCF_028692895.1. Lineage (GTDB taxonomy): Bacteria > Desulfobacterota > Desulfovibrionia > Desulfovibrionales > Desulfovibrionaceae > Pseudodesulfovibrio. The sequence continues at coordinate 12,534 of NZ_JAQUWN010000060.1, read as the reverse complement.
GAGGTGAAGCCGGTGGCCTGCTGGATGACGGCCAGGCCGATGGGCACCATCATCATGGTGGTGGCCGTGTTGGACACCCACATGGACAGGAAGGCCGTGGCCAGCATGAAGCCCAGCGTCATTCGCGCCGGGCTGGTGCCGATGGCCTTGATGGTGTAGAGCGCCACGCGCCGGTGCAGGTTCCACCGCTCCATGGTCACGGCCAGGAAGAAGCCGCCCATGAACAGGTAGATCAAGTGGTTGGCGTACGGCGCGGTGGACGCCGACGACTTCATGATCCCCAGCAGGGGGAAGAGCGCGATGGGAAGGAGGGAGGTGGCGGGAATGGGGATAGCCTCCGTGATCCACCATATGGCCATCAGGACGGTGACGGCAGCCACGCGCCATGCCTCGACCTTCATGCCGGTCGGAACCGGCAGAAGGAGCATCAGGACAAAGATGATGGGGCCGAGAAAGAACCCTATCCGTTTGCCCTTACCGGAATCAGCCTGTGAACTCATAATGCAATTCCTCGTACAATAGTTTCTACACCTCGAAATGGACCGCAACCCCAGGACACTCTGGGAAATCCCGGGCGGCAACCCATTGCAGCCGCCCGGGGATTATTTATATTCCGAGATGATAGGTTTCGACGAACGCGCCGACACGCTTGCTGGACTCGGCGATGCGCTTCCCGAGCTGGCCCTTGTAGGCCTCGAGGTCCAGCGGCTTGCGGGCGACGCCCCCCTCCATGGCGGCCTTGGCCACGGCCACGGAGACGTACTCGATGAGCCGCAGGTCAAGCGCCTTGGGGATGACGTAGTCGCGTCCGAATTCAAGCTTGTCCACGCCGAACGCCTTGCAGACGTAGTCCGGGGCCTCGGTCTTGGCCAGGTCGGCCAGGGCCTGGGCGGCCGCGATCTTCATCTCCTCGGTGATGGAGGTGGCCATGCAGTCCAGCGCCCCGCGGAAGATGAAGGGGAAGCCGAGCACGTTGTTCACCTGGTTCGGGAAGTCGGAGCGGCCGGTGCCCATGATGCAGTCCGGGCGCGCCTCCTTGGCGTCGGTGTAGGTGATCTCCGGGTCGGGGTTCGCGCAGGCGAAGATGATCGGGCAGTTGTCGTTCATGGACTTGACCATCTCCTTGGAGACGATGCCGCCCTTGGACAGGCCCAGGAAGCAGTCCGCGCCGACCATGGCCTCGGCCAGGGAGCCGTATGCCTTCTCTGTGGCGTACTGCTGCTTGAACTCGTTCAGGTCCGTGCGGGCCTTGTTGATGTGGCCGCGCGAGTCGAACATGGCGATGTTCTCGAACTTGACGCCCATGTTCCGGTACAGGTTGGTGCAGGCGATGGCCGCCGCGCCCGCGCCGGAGATGACCACGCGCAGGTCCTCGGCCTTCTTGCCGGAGATCTCGAGGGCGTTCATCATGCCGGCGGCGGTGACGATGGCGGTGCCGTGCTGGTCGTCATGGAAGACCGGGATGTTCATTTCCTTTTTCAGCCGCTCTTCGATGTAGAAGCATTCCGGGGCCTTGATGTCCTCAAGGTTGATGCCGCCGAAGGTGGGCTCCAGGGCCTTGACCACTTCGCACAGCTTGTCCGGATCGAGCTGGTCCAGGTCGATGTCGTAGACGTCGACGTCGCCGAAGACCTTGAACAGGACGCCCTTGCCTTCCATGACCGGCTTGCCCGCCAGGGGGCCGATGTTGCCCAGGCCGAGCACGGCGGTGCCGTTGGAGACGACGCCCACCAGGTTGCCCTTGCCGGTGTATTCATAGACCAGCGAGGGATCGGCATGGATCGCCTTGCACGCCTCGGCCACGCCGGGGCTGTAGGCCATGGACAGGTGCTTCTGGGTTACGCACGGCTTGACCGGGACGACCTCGACCTTCCCCTTCCTCCCCATGGAGTGGTAGGCGAGCGCCTCTTCTTTGGTAAATAATGCCATTGTATTATCTCCTTGTGGTTGGTTGCGTTATTCGATGCCCGCGGCCTTCAGGTCCGGCACGGCGTAGAGCTCGCCGCCGTGGGAGTCGTTGATGACCAGCAGGGGGAAGTCCTTGACCGTGAGTTCGCGCACGGCCTCGGGGCCGAGTTCGTCGAAGGCGATGACCTTGGCCGCCGTGATGGAGTTGGAGAGCAGGGCTCCGGCTCCGCCCGTGGCGCCGAAGTACACGCAGGTGTGGTCCTCCATGGCCTTGCGGGTGGCGGCGTCGCGCTTGCCCTTGCCGATGGTGGCCTTGAGCCCCAGGCTGTAGAGCCGGGGGGCGTAGGAATCCATGCGGTAGCTGGTGGTCGGGCCTGCGGAGCCGATGGGGCGGCCCGGAGGCGCCGGGGAGGGCCCGACGTAGTAGATGGCCGTGCCCTTGAGGTCGAAGGGCAGCTCCTTGCCCTGGTCGAGCAGGTCCACGAGCTTCTTGTGGGCCGCGTCGCGGGCGGTGTAGATGGTGCCGGACAGGAAGACCACGTCGCCCGCCTTGAGCTGGGCGATGTCCGCGTCGGAGAGCGGGGTGTTCAGTTTGTATTCCGCCATTAGAGTATGACCTCCTCGTGCCGCTGGGAGTGGCACTGGACGTTGACGGCCAGGGGCAGGCTCGCCAGGTGGCAGGGCTCCATGGCGATCTTCACGCCGAGGACCGTGGTCTTGCCGCCCAGGCCCATGGGCCCGATGCCGAGTTTGTTGATCGCTTCGTAGAGCTCCTTTTCCAGCTCGGCGACCTTGGAATCGGGATGGGTGTCGTCCAGCTTGCGGGTCAGGGCGCGCTTGGCGATCTTGGCGGCGTGGTCGAAGGTGCCGCCGATGCCGATGCCGATGACGGTGGGCGGGCAGGGGTTGGGCCCCGCCTCCGCCACGCGCTTGACCACGAACTCCTTGATGCCCTTCCAGCCCTGGGCCGGGGCGAGCATGGTGACGCGGGACATGTTCTCCGCGCCGCCGCCCTTGGCCATGTAGGTGATCTTCAGCTTGTCGCCGGGGACGATGTCCACGTGGATCACGGCCGGGGTGCCGTCGCCGGTGTTGGCCCGGGTCAGCGGGTCGCAGGCGGACTTGCGCAGGTAGCCGTCCGCATAGCCCTTGCGGGTGCCTTCATTGATGGCCTCGGTGAGGTTGCCCTCGACGAAGACCTGGTCGCCCATCTCCACGAAGAAGACGCCGAGCCCACAGTCCTGGCACAGGGGGAGCTTGGTCTTGAGCGACAGGTCGGCGTTCTCCAGGAGCTGGCGGAGCACCTCCTTGGCCGAGGGGGAGTCCTCCGCGGCCATGGCCTTTTCGAGACTGTTGCGGACGTCGTCCGGCAGCTCTGTGTTGCCCTTGATGCACATGTTCGCCACGGCATCGACAATGTCGGAAGCTTTGATAGTACGCATGGCCACCTACTTTTTCTTGAAGAGGTCCTTGAGGGCGGTAATGCCCATCTTGCGCCGCAGGAAGCCGAGCTGGTTCTGCAGCGGAAGGTTCTTGGGGCACACGTCCTCACAGGCCAGCAGGCCCATGCAGCCGAAGATGCCCTCGTCGTTGCCGATCACCTCGTAGTATTCCCTGTCGGTGCGCTCGTCGCGGGGGTCGACCACGAAGCGGGCCACGCGGTTGAGGCCGGCCGCGCCCAGGAAGTCGCTGCGCAGCCGGGCGGTGCCGCAGGCGGCCACGCAGCAGCCGCACTCGATGCACCGTTCCAGCTCGTAGATGTCCTCGGCCACGGAGTTGTCCATCCGCTCCTCCTCCTTGGTCGGGTCGAAGGTCTTGGAGGTGTGAATCCAGGATTCGGTCCTGGTATACATCTCGCGGAACCACACGCCGGTGTCAACGGAGAGGTCGCCGATGAGCTTGAAGGTCGGCAGGGGGTGCAGGGTGATCTTGTCGGGGAGGTCCTTGGTCTTGGTCTGGCAGGCCAGGTTGGGACGCCCGTTGATGACCATGGCGCATGCGCCGCAGATGCCGGCGCGGCAGCAGAAGTCGAAGACCAGGCTCGGGTCCTGCTCCTCTCTGAGCCTGTTCAGAGCGATGAACAGCGTCATGTTCGGTTTTTCTTCAAGGGTGTACTGCTGCATGTGCGGCGTCTCACCCTTCCGCTCGGGATTGTACCGGAATATCTCGAAGGTCAGTTGTCTATCCATGGTGGAATCCTCTTGTCGTCGCGGTTACTTCTTCTTGCCGATTTCGGTGACGGGGCTCTTGACGGTGCGCTCCTTCACGTACTTGGCGTCGGCGGGGATGATCTTGCCGCCGCCGTAGCCGCGGTCGCCCGGAGGCAGCTCGAAGAGCGGGGTGGTGTCCTCGTAGACGAGCTCCGGCATGTCCGCGCCTTCGCGCCAGTAGGCCAGGGTGCGGTTGAGCCAGTCCTGGTCGTTGCGCTCGGGGAAGTCCTCGCGGTTGTGGGAGCCGCGCGACTCGGTGCGCTGCAGGGCGGCCTGGGCGATGCACAGGGCGAGCTTGACCTGGCCTTCGAGCTTCAGGGCGGAGCCCAGCTCGAAGTTGGCGCCCGCGCCGTCGGAGACCAGGCCGACCTTGCGCGACTTCTCCAGGGTGCCCTGGAGGGTCTGCACGGTCTCTTCGAGGTCCTTCTGGTTGCGGAAGACGAAGCAGCCCTTCATGAGCGCTTCCTGCATCTCGTTGCGGACCTGGTAGACGTTCAGGTGGCCGCACCGGCCCGCGACCAGGTCGTCGATGCGCTTTTTCTGCTTGTTGACGGCGTCGTTGATGGAGGCGGTGTCGAAGGTGGTCTCGTGTCCCTTGAGGAACTCGACGATCTTGGCGCCGATGATGCCGCCCGCGACCACGGTTTCGGCCAGGGAGTTGCCGCCCAGGCGGTTGAAGCCGTGCATGTCCCAGCAGGCGGCTTCGCCGGCGGAGAAGAGGCCCTTGAGGCCGTATACCGCGCCGTCCTTGTCGGTGCGGATGCCCGCCATGGTGTAGTGCTGGGTGGGCCGCACCGGGATGAGCTGGGTGCGCGGGTCCACGCCCAGGAAGTGGTGGCAGATCTCGTCCACTTCGCGCAGCTTGGTGGAGATGTGCTTGTCGCCCAGGTGGCGGATGTCGAGCCAGAGGTGCTCGCCGTAGGGGGACTTGACGCCCTTGCCGGCGCGCATGTGCTCGGTCATGCGGCGGGAGACCACGTCGCGGGAGGCCAGCTCGGCCTTCTCCGGTTCGTAGATGTGCATGAACCGTTCTTCGTTGACGTCGAGCAGGGTGCCGCCGTCACCCCGGCAGCCCTCGGTGACCAGGATGTCGGTCGGGACGATGCCGGTGGGGTGGAACTGGATGGACTCCGGGTTGCCGATGGGCACCACGCCGGTGTCGTGGGCGATGACGTGGCCGCCGCCGTCGCAGATGACCGCGTTGGTGGTGGCCTTGTAGATGCGGCCGAAGCCGCCGGTGCAGATGGCCGTGGCCTTGGCCAGGAAGACCTCCAGGCGGCCGGTGCGCAGGCAGCGGACCACCGCGCCCTTGCAGGTGTCGCCGTCGTGGATCAGGGAGATGGCTTCCTTCTTGTCGAAGACGTTGATGCCGAGCTGGGCGCAGCGGTTGTCCATGGTGCACATGACCGCGTGGCCGGTGCCGTCCGAGGTGTAGCAGGTGCGCCACTTGGCGGTGCCGCCGAATGACCGGGCGGTGATGAGCCCTTCCTTTTCCTCTTTTTCGTACTTCTCGAACTTCTCGCCGCCCTTGAAGTAGAAGGACTTGCCGGGCACCACGCGGTTCCAGGGCACGCCCCAGGCGGCCAGGCGGCGCATCTCGATGGGAGCGGCGTCGGCGAAGAGCCGGGCCACTTCCTGGTCGCAGCCCCAGTCGGAGCCCTTTACCGTGTCGATGAAGTGAACATCGGAATTGTCGCCCTCGCCCATGGCGCAGTTGCCGAGGGAGGCCTGCATGCCGCCCTGGGCGGCCGAGGAATGGGAGCGCCGGGCCGGGACGATGGACAGGCAGGTGGCGGTGAAGCCGTTCTGGGCCGCCTCGCAGGCGACGCGCTCACCGGCGAGTCCTGCGCCGATGACCAAAAGATCGGAGAAATGTGTCTGCATGACGTATACCTCTTTAGCCGAACATTAAGAAGCGGATCAGGGTGATGATCCCGATGACCATGAAGATGGTGAACAGGGTCGATTCGAAGCGCTTGAACCCCTTCCGCTGGTCGGCCTTCACGAATCCCCATTTGACGCCGATGCGGTAGAATCCGACGCTGACGTGGAGCTCCACGCACGGCAGGAGGACCATGTAGAAGAGGAACCACCAGAAGTGCTGCATGCGAGCGGCGGACTTGGCGGCGGTGATGGGCAGGTCGTTCAGGACCGTCCACATGTGGATGGAGCCGAGGATCAGGATGATCATGGCCGTGACCGCCTGGACCACCCAGAGCCACGTGTCGCGGTGCTTCATCATCTTGGCGTGCTGCCAGATGGTGGACTGCCCTTCCACGCGGAAGGGGATTTTGCGCGCCGCCAGGGCGAAGTGGACCAGGAAGGTCAGGAAGATCAGCGGTCCGCCCACCTGGGCCATGAACGTCGCCTCGAAGAAGTGGGCGATGGCGTTCATGAGGTTGGGCGAGATGACGACCGAGGAGACGAGCATCATGTGACACCACATGAAGAGGATCAGGCTCGCTCCCGTCAGCATCTGCAGCCAGTCGAGACCGGCGTCGAGGCGGGATACGCCTGGGACGGATGACGTGTAGGTTTTCATCATGTTACACCTGTGGTTCTGGATTGTTGAATTCGGCTGGGTCCCGGGCCCCCCTCGCGCGCCACACCTGATGCGCTCGATGCGGGAGGCCGTCTGGCTCCGGCTTTGCCTTGTCCCAACGTGTGCCCATGGCGCGCCTCCCGTCGAAGGCAGCGGATATGGATCGCAACGTCTAGGGCAAAAGCAATGGGCGTACCACTTGTGACGGTTTTGCAACCAGCCGGAATTACATGCACTATAATGGCGGAAGATCAGGCCGTCGGCGGATTTCCGCCGATGGCCCCGGATCGGGGCGGCGGAAATCCGCTTGTTTGGATTGAGCGCACAGTCAACAGGGAAAATTCGGGGTGTTTCGCCCCGATGGGGGGGGATGCCCGCCGCAGCCGCGCCGGGCCTGGATCGGCTGGTTCCGGGCTCCGGAGCGCGGGCGGCCGGGAGGGCCGCGCAGGGGGTGTTCGGCTAATTTCCGCCGGTCACTCGCTGCGCTTCAGGTTGTATTTGGCCATCTTCTCGTTGAGGGTCCGGCGGGGCACCTTGAGCTCGGCGATGACCTGCTGGATGTTGCCCTTGTTGCGCAGGATGGACTCGTGGATGAGGTGACGCTCGAAGAGGCAGACCTGCTCCCGGAGCGGGATGGTGGATTCCCGCCGGTCCACGTTGGTGCCGGAGAGGAGCTTGGGGATGCGCACCGTCGGGGGCAGGGAGGAGAGGACGTAGCGGGCGGCCAGGCTTTTCAGCTCGCGCACGTTGCCGGGCCAGTCGTACGCCATCATGGCGGCCAGTCCCTCGGGGCCCGGGGGCTCGGCCTCCTGGCCGTAGGTGTCGGCCGCGCGCTCCAGGAAGAAGGAGAAGAGCAGCGGGATGTCGCTCTTGCGCTGCCGCAGCGGCGGCACGGTCAGTTCGACGGTGTTGATGCGGAAATAGAGGTCCTCGCGCAGCCGCCCGCGGGTGATGGCCTCGCGCGGGCTGACGTTCATGGTGGAGATGAGCCGGAAGTCCACCGGCCGGATGGCGTTGGAGCCCAGCGGGGTGATCTCGCGCAGCTCCAGGGCGCGCAGGAGCTTGCCCTGGACGTCGAGCGGCATGGAGTTGAGCTCGTCCAGGAAGAGGGTGCCCCTGTTGGCGGCCTCCAGCTTGCCGATGCGCTTGCCCTGGGCCCCGGTGAAGGCGCCGCCCACGTGGCCGAAGAGCTCGCTTTCGGCCATGTTGACCGGAATGGCCGCGCAGTTCAGGGCCATGTATGGCCCGTCCTTGAGGCGGCTCAGGTTGTGGATGGAGCGGGCGATGACCTCCTTGCCGGTGCCGGTCTCGCCGATGATGAGGACATTGGCGATTGTCGGGGCGACGTTGTTGATCTCCTTCTTGAGCGCGAGCATGGCCGGGCTGGTGCCCACCAGGCGGGAGTCGATGCCGCTGCATCCCTCCAGGGCGCGCTTGAGGCCACGGTTCTCCAGGATCAGGCGGCGTTTTTCCAGGGCGCGCTTGACCGTCTCGATGATCTGCTCCGGGTCGAACGGCTTTTCCACGAAGTCGTACGCCCCGTCCTGGATTGCGCGCACGGCCATGGCGATGTCGCCGTGGCCGGTGAAGAGGACCACGGGGATGGCGGCGTCGATCTCGGCCACCCGCTTTTGCAGTTCGAGGCCGTCCATGCCGGGCATCTTGACGTCGGAGAGGATCATGCCCTCGAACTCGGGGGTGATGTAGCTCAGGGCCGTGGGGGCGTCGCCGAAGTCGCGGACCTTGAAGTCCGAGAGCTCCAGCCATTGCCGGGCGGAGTCCCGCACCGACTGTTCGTCGTCAACCAGAATAATCTGCCGCATCGCTTTTTTCCCCTGTTTTCCGGGTGCGGGCCAGGGGGATGTGCACGAAGAATTCGGCACCCCTGTCCGGCCGGTTGGTGGCGCGGAAATCGCCGTTCATGTCCTTGATGATCTTATAGGAGATGGAGAGCCCGAGGCCCACGCCGCTTCCTTCCTTCTTGGTGGTGACGAAGGGCTCGAAGATGCGCTTGTCCACCGAGGCGTCGATGCCGGGGCCGTTGTCCCAGACGTGGATCTTGGCCCGCTCCTTGACCTTGCGCAGGCTGACGCCGATGAGGGCGTCGTCCGTGTGCTGCAGGGCGTCCAGGGCGTTGCGGAACAGGTTGATGAGGACCTGCTCCATGTGCACGCGGTTGCCCACCACGTTGATGGGCTCGTCGGTCAGGAAGAGCTCCAGGCGGCACCCTTCGGTGTGGAACTGGTGCTCCATCAGGGTCAGGGACTCCTGGATGGCCAGGCGCAGGTCGAACTCGTTTTTCTTGTCGGTGGACTTGCGGGCGAAGGACTTGAGCTGGCCTGTGACCGTGCCCATGCGGTCGCCCAGCTCGGAAATCTTGACCAGGGTGGTGTCCACGTCCGCGAGCTTGTCGCGCTTGAGCATCAGGCGGCAGGAGGCCACGTAGGTCTTCACCGCCGCGATGGGCTGGTTCAGCTCGTGGGTGATGGCCGCCGCCATCTCGCCCAGGGCGGCCAGCTTGCCCGCCTGGACCAGCTCCTCCTGGGCGGCGCGCAGCTCGTGTTCGGTGCGCTTGCGCTCCTCCACCTCCTGCTCCAGCTTCTTGTTGATGGAGCGGATGCGGTCCGCCTCCATGGCCTGGATGCGCGCGATCTGCCGCTGCCGCCGCTCGCGCAGGAAGAAGCGGGTCAGCACCCCCAGGCCGAGGATGACGAAGGTGGTCAGCGAGATGCCGAGCGTCCGCTCCCACAACTGGCCCTGGGGCATGAGGTAGCTGATGGTCCACTCCATGCCGGGGATGGAGCGGCTTTTCTCCAGGAACCGCTCCTTGCCGATGGTCACCTCCTTGGCGAAGCCCAGACGCGTAGCCGTGTGGATGGGCAGGGGGTAGAGCTTGACCTCCGGGAACTGGAGCTTGTCGTGGATGCTCTTGAGGGTCGGGGCCGAGAGCGGGGAGAGGGTGCGGTATTTCCATTCCGGCCGGCTGGCCAGGACGATGATGCCGTGAATGTCGGTGACGAAGAGGGTCTCGCCGCCCTCCTGCCAGATGGCCTCCAGGGGCGAGAGGACGATCTTGGCCACGGCCACGCCCACGAGCTTGCCGTTGCTGCGCACGGGGTGGGAGATGTAGTAGCCGGGGTTCCCGGCCGTGACGCCCACGCCGTAGAACCGCCCCTGCCGACCGCGCATGGCGTCCTGGAAATAGGGGCGGAAGGCGAGGTCCAGGCCGATGAAGGAGTTCTCCTTGCGCCAGTTGCTGGCTGCGGTGACGATGCCGTTGGTGTCGAGCACGTAGACCACGGTGGACCCGGCGATGGAGTTGGCCTCCTCCAGGAAGAGGTTGACCTGGCCCGCGTTGTCCGCGCCGTGGAGCATGCGCGAGACGATGCCCGCCTCGGCGATGAGGTAGGGCAGGTACTCGTATTTCTTGAGTTCGGCCAGCAGCGTGCTCTCGTACAGGTTGAGCCGCTCGTTGGACATGCCTTCGAAGCCGTCCAGGTAGTCGTACTGGACCAGGACGCCAACGCCCAGCGGGATGCCCGCCAGGAACAGGACGTAGGCCATGATCGTCAGGATGCGCGCGGCGTTGATCTTGCGGAGCATGGCGGTCAGCGCTCCGGGCGGCGGGTGGCCGGGGCCATCGGCGGAAATCCGCTCATTTGCGGAGCCGGAATCGGTCGAGTTTGGACGTGCTGATATTGTAACAGCTCGGTTTCATGGTCTTTCATTGCAATGCTCACAACCTTTGCCTTCTGAGTTAAGCAAGAAGGGTACCAGTTAGGTCACCTGGGAAAGTTGTCGGTCCGGGCCACGGAGCGGTCCGGGTCGAACCATATGGCCGCCGCGCCGGGGTGGTGACGGAGCAGGAACTCGCGCCCCTTGTCCGGGCCCATGATGAACACGGTGGTGGCCAGGGCGTCGGCCAGCTCCGCGCTGTCCGCGATGACCGAGGTGCCGATGGAGGCGTGGGCCGACCCGAGGGTGGCCGGGTCGATGATGTGGTGGCGGCGTTCGGCCTCGCCGCCCCGCTCCATGGTGACGAACTGTTGGTAGTCGCCCGATCCGCAAATGCCTTTTTCGCGCAGGGTGACGGTGGCGTGGAGCTCCCGGCTGCGCGGGTGGCGGATGCCCACCTTCCAGTCCCGGTCGCCGAAACAGTACAGGTCCCCGCCCGCTTCGACAATGCCGCTTTTGACGCCGTGCTTCCGCAGCATCCGGACCGAGGCGTCGATGATGGTTCCCTTGGCGATGCCGCCCATGTCCAGCGCCATGCCGGGGAGCCGGAGCCGCACCGCGCCTTCGGCCGGGTTCAGCTCGACCTTGCGGTAGTCCACCAGGTCGCGCTTGCCGTCGGCCAGGGAGGGGGCCAGGGCGTAGTAGAAGTCGGCGGTGGTCAGCGCGCCCACCGTGGGGTCGAACACGCCGCCGGACTCGCGGCTGATGGCCAGGGCGCGTCCGATGAGCGCGAAGGCGCGGGCCGAGGGCTTGACCCAGGCGCCTCCTGCCGCTTCGTTGATGCGGCGGATGGAGCCGCCGGGGCTGCGGAAGTCGAGGTCCGCCTGGATGGCGTGCATGGCGTCCATGGCCCGGCGCGCGGCCCGTTCGGCCCCCTGGCGGCTCTCGGCCTCCAGGGTCAGGTGGACGATGGTGCCCATGGCCACGTCGGTGAAGCGGTAGAAGCCGTCCCGCTCGGCGGCCGGGCGGGCGGCGTCGAGCACGGCCAGGCCCGGCGCGGCCAGGACGGCGGCCAGGAGCAGGGCCAGGACCGCGGCCGGTCCCCGGCCGAAGTGGCCGCGCACGCGCAGGGCGGACCCGGCCAGGGGCACGGCGCAGAGCGCCCCGATCAGCGCCGCCAGTTGCAGGGGCGGGGCCACGGCGTGGAGCGAGGGCAGCAGCCGGCCGCCCAGCAGCGGGCCGAGCAGGAACCCGATCCCGGCCACCAACTGGGCCGCGCCGAAGAGCCGCCCCCGGCGCGGGGACAGGGCGGCGGTCAGGGCCATGGACGCGGGTACGGACAGGGCCGAGCCCAGGCCCATCGCCGCTCCGGCCAGGGCGAACTGCCAGCTCGCCCCGGCCAGGCCCATGGCGAACATGGCCGCCGCCGAGAGCAACATGCCGCCCACGGTCAGCCCTTCGCGGCTCGCGTCCCGGAAAAATCGCTGGGCCGCGGGCAGGGCCAGGGCCGTGGCCAGGCCGGGCAGGGCGAAGAGCAGGGCCACGCGCAGCCCCCGGCCAAGCAGGGTGGAAAGTAGGATGGGATAGAACGCGGCCAGGAAACCGAGGCCCAGGGTGCGCCCGCCCACGGCCAGGAGCAGGGCGGCGGGGCTCACGCCCGGTTCCGGCTCGCGCCGCGCCTCTTTTTGCGCCACGGTGCGCATCCCGCCGGGCAGGAGCAGGGCGGCGGCCAGTCCGGCCAGGGCCATGCAGGCGGCGACGGCGGCCAGCACCGGGCCGGGCCGCCGGTCCAGGTAGAGCAGCCCGCCCATGAGCGGCCCGGCGAACACGGCCAGGCCGAAGGTCATGGCCTGGATGGCGAAATATCGGGACAGGTCCCGGTTCCCGGCCTGGCTGCCCAGGGCGGCCAGGGCCACGGGCCGGTGCAAGCCGGAGATCAGGCCCAGCAGGAACTGGACCGCATAGAGCCCGCCAGCGCCCGGCGCGGCCAGATAAAGCAGCGGGGCCAGCGCGCCCAGGAGCGGCGCGCCCGCCAGCAGGGGCCGGGGGCCGATGCGGTCCGAGAGCAGCCCGCCCAGGGGCGCGGCCAGGAGCTTGGCCAGGTAGTATCCGGCAAAGGCGCTGCCCAGCCAGGCCCCGCTGATGCGCGCATCCAGGCTGGCCAGGGGCACCACGAACGAGAAGAGCGCCACCCCCAGG
>NZ_JAQUWN010000008.1:47373-82099 GCF_028692895.1 Pseudodesulfovibrio sp. | reverse complement strand
CGACGCCATGACGGACACGGAAAACTGCACGTCGGAAGCGGCGGACACATAGCGGACATATTCCTGAAATCCGACATCAGGCACGAAAAAAGGGTTCCAAGTATTCACTTGAAAGCCTTAACTTTCTAGTGGTGGAGCTGGAGGGAATTGAACCCACGACCTCTTGAATGCCATTCAAGGTCATCGTTTGTAGGTGTTTGGAATGTTTATCGTTTTGAGCGAGGAATATACATCGAGGGTATATTTGCGGGTAAAAGGTATATTTTTTGTATATTCTTGGGAGGTATAGAAATGGTATATCCAGCCTCCCAGTCGCCCTACTCTACAGGGCTAATTTGTTCTCAGACCGGAGACAATCGGATATCCAGACCTTGACCAAAGCCTGTCTGGAAATACCGAGCCTCCGGGCCTTCTCGTCCATCTCCTTGACCATCCATACCGGGAAATCAACGTTCACTCGCTTGATCTCACGGTCAAAGGTTTCGGAGTCAACACCTCTGTTGTCCTTGGACTTCATAACCCACCTCGCTAGTTTTCATAGAACGGACGGACATAGACCAACCATGTCCTTAGTCGGAGATATTCTGACGGTATCTCAGAGATAGGATCATGGCTAGGACTTTGTCCGTAGACACTGATATTCTTGATGAAATGGTATACGGAATATATCAGAAGTACACCATTTTGGATTGAGCATAAGAAAAAGGGTGAGGTTGCGGCCTCACCCCTTGATCTATATTTACTGGCAGAGGTCTTCCAGTGCTTGAGGGTCATCATCACCATAACCCAGGTCTCTCGAAAATATCTTTTTGATTTCCGAGCAAGTATACTTTTTATACTTTCCAAAAAAGCGCGTATAGACCCCACATCCGGCAAAATGGGGAAGAGCATTTATGACGTCCAACTCATTATCACCGAATTCAATATGGACATAGGGGTCATCCACACGGTCCTCGAAAACATAGGTGGCTATTACACTGTTTCCTTTGAGTGTCCCTCTGGCAAGAAGCTCACAATCAGAGGGAACGATCACGTCTTCCCGCTTGCCGGAGTGCCCACCCCAAAGGCGTATGGTCACATCCCCATTATTCTCGTCTATGTAAACCAACGAATGCGCCCCACTGCTGTGGACATTCAGGTAAATCCCCGAAACAGATTCGGCAGCCGATGACCCTACTGAAGCAAGGATAAAGACAAAGACCAGTATCGTTTTGGATGCAACATTTATCATCGTTATTCTTTTCGGCCCTTCTTCAATTTGTTAAGCGCATCAAGTTTTTCACGTTCGAGTCTTTTCTGAACGCTCTCTCTCACCTTCTTGGACGAACCTCCAAAGCGAGTTTTCCTTTCTTCGTAGATGGCTTCTATCAAGTCCGATTCAAACTCTTGACTCGAAGGATCGAATCGCTCCTCTTGTTTGAGTTTCTCAACGGCCTTCTTCACCACATTAGTGTCCGGTCCATGCTGCACTCCAGTTGACCATAACACTTGCTGTAATGTCTTTGAGTGCTTGTCAGCATCAAGTCCAAATTCTTTAACGCCATTTGCGACAGGCAAATAGTGACCGTCATAAATGAATTTATCTTGCTGGCGTTCAAACTCCTCAGGATACTTGTCTGCCATATCTCGCCACTTCTTGTCGAACTCAACAGACCCTGGAGTCAGTCCTTCAAACTCATCCTTCCAAGGAAAGTCCTTAGATGTTACGAATTCTTTGACTCTACCTCCAACTTCCCCCTTGTGTCTACTTGTCATTTGATACTTGCCATACGATTTGCCACCCAAATCTCCTTCCCCAGAAGAAATGGCATGCGAACCGTCTCTGCCTGATTCATACTTCTCTGACAGTTCACCAAGACCAGCGTGTGTATTGGGGGTCTCGCCCTGCGGTTTCGGACTTTCTTTCTGCTGCTCCTGGTCTTTGACCTTCCCACGATACTGGTTGCCGTCATGGACCTCATCCTGGTCTTCCGGGATTTGAAGCTCGGCATCCTCTGCCTCTTCATTGCCACCAGCATCACTTGCAGATCCAGTATCGTTCGCAGCAAGCATCTCGGTATCTTCCATCTTGAAGCCCGGCTTGGCACCAGGCACATCCTCTCCCTCAGACGCTCGTGCTTTCTTTACGTCAACACCGGCATACCCCAGGTACTTGTCGTACATAGCGTCAGCGTCTTTCTCATCGAACTTGGCCTCGGATAGCACGTACTTGTTGATGAGATCGAAAGCGGCATCATCATGTGCCTGGACGCCTTTCTCGTCTTTGGCTCCAAGCGCCCCCTTGGCAAGACGCTGCAAGCCCTTGTCGAGAACGTTCCGGGAGCGTTCGTTGAGCTTGTCCAAGGCGAACTGATGCCCCTGTTGCAGGAAGCCTTTTTTGATGTCAGGCAGGGATTTCGAAAGAGCCTCGTGCCGCTTGCCGCCCTTGGGGACGGTGGAGAGCACGGAATGTTCATAGTCATCGAACTGCTTCTTGAGGTTGGTAGCATCTTTGGACGGCTGATTGCCGGTGACATTCTTCTGCCAGTCACCCAGCCCCTTACCGAAGAAGTCGTGCGCCTCGTTCTCCTTCTCGACGGTAAAGTTGAGCCGGTCCAAATCGTGGTAGGCGTCCCGCTTCTGCTGCCGCTGCGGTTGCTGGTTCTGGTTGTTGTAGCCGATGCCCATTTCCAAGGCAGCCCTGCGCTGGCCGCCGGTTGCGTTGTCGAGCATCTTCTTCTGCTCGTCGGGGTCCATGTTAATAAGCGATTTTCCAAAATCAAACATAATTCAGTTCCTCCTTTTGGGATGTCGATTGTTCAAAGATCAGACATCCTAACCCCGAATTTCGGCCTCGGATGAAAACGGGCGAAAAAGGATAGTAAGGGGACAAAAAAAGCATAACTTGGCAGCTTGACAGGGTTTTGAAGAAGAGGATTGAAAAAACGACTGCCGAATAAAATTTTGTGCCAGCCATTCCAATGAGTTACAAAGACGCCTTTTCATCACAGGCCAAGTGCTGAAAATGGCCTTGGGCAAAAAAGGGGCATGAATGGGTGCTAAACGGTATAAAAAAGCAAGGGGTCTTACTGTTGCACCCGGCCTCAAGGATCAATATTTAAGATGAACTTATTTTGCAGCAGGTTAGAGCAGCACAAAAACGTTGGCGGAATTTGGTTCAGCTCCCCCCTTCAATGGTCATCATCCAAAAAAACCGTTCCTTTGGGGGACACAAAAAGGAAGACCGGGGATTCCCGGCCTTCCTCATAAATACTGGCAGTAGTCGAAGCCCTGACCGCTATTTACCGTCCAAGATACCCCGAATGCCCTCAAGCTTCTTTTGGTTGGACTTCAGGCGTTCATACAAGTGCCACACCAGATCATCGATCTCTTCTAGGAATTGCTCTTGTTCTGCTTTGCTGGCTGATTGCATCCATTTCAGACGATAGGCAATCATGCGCTTGACTCCCATCGCGCTTCGTTCGTCTTGCTGCCAAGCCGCCCCGTAAATGTCCCAATACTCGTATTCGGGGAAATCATTCTCCATCACTGAGGCAATAGTCTTACCTTCCCGCACCAACTGTCTAATCTTTTCAACGTCTTTGGGATTTGTGATCACGAAACTCTCCTAATTCTGCAATTCAATAAAATGAAAGAATAGGAGCCATGTATACTTTCCCAAACATTCCAATGGCAAGTATAACTTTCGATATTTACAGGAAATTCAAAAAGCAAAAGGACCAACAAATTGGTTTTTGCTGGTCCTTCTGGATACTGGATTGATAAACGTTAGATCAACTCAGGCTTCACCTCGATGGCCCTGCGTCGCTCATCGTTGGTTTCATGATAGTACGTGTTCATGATCATCCTCAATGAGGTGTGGCCCAGCATGTTGGCTACAGCCTTGGCGTCGGCACCCTTGGCGAGTATTTCCGAAGTGAACAAGTGCCTGATCGTGTACATGCATACGGACTTGTCCAGACCGGCACGCTTCCTTGCCGAATTGAAGGCCGTCTTGACGCTCTTGATGCGCCTTCCTCGAAATTCGATGAGGAAGTCGGTCTGGGCCTCGACGCGCTTGGCCTTCAGGCGCTCCTTGAATTTATCCGTAATGGGGATAACCCTATCGCTCGCCTCGGTCTTGGTGCCACGGACGCGAATGGTGTTGTTCTGCCAATCGACATCCTTCCACAGCAATCCGAACAACTCGCTCGGACCGGGACGTGCGCCAAGCTCCCACATAACCTCTAGAGCGAACTGAAGGTGTGGCGGCGACACGTTGTAAAGCTTACGGAACTCCCCAAGGCTGATCGTGAGTTCTCTCGACTTCTCGGGACGCTTCACAAGGGACCACCACTTCTTCATGGGGTTCTTGGGGATGTGGTCCATCTTCACGCCGTAGTTGAAGATGATATTGAGATAGTCCATATAGCGATTCTGCGTTGATGCGGCCCTGCCGTCGTAGAGGGCATGGACTTCTTCAAAATCCTTGGACTTGAGCTGCATGATCGGCTTGTTGGCGAGGATGGGCAGCCATTCCTTGTTCAGCTTGTCGCTGATAAGGCTCAGGTAGCTTTTGTCGCGCTTCTTGCGCTTCTCGTGGTTGATATAGAGCTGAGCCAACTCATCGAGATGCATATCCGACTTATTAACCGGGAGCTTCTTGATCTTGGCCTTGCGGACTTCGAGGTCGCGGAGCTTTGCGGCTTTCTTGCCCTCAGTCCCTTTACCGAAGTATTCCTTAACGGGACTCTTCTTGCCCGCGACACGGTACTGGCAGTACCAGACGCCCGTCGTTTTAATCTGCCCGACGCTCATATCTCGACCGGGGTGAACCCCGTCCTCCTGCGTACCGGAGCGGAGACAAAGCTTGTGGGCGACTCCATAAAATCATCGAGATCAGAGACCTTGAAGCGGTTCCTGTTCGGACCGTACTTCGGCAACTCATACTCCTTGATGAGATTGGAGAAGCTCCTCGCGCTATTGTATCCGCAATAGACGGCAGCATTCTTGAGATTGAGGTATTCGGGGCGAATCATGGATTGTCTCGTCTAGTCCTTGGCCGTTATCCCTTCCGGTTGTTCCCGGGAGTCAACTTCAATTCGGTCATATTCGTTCTGCTCGTGTATCACTCTGTTAAGTTTGGCCTCATGTTACAGTTATTTATATTGAGGGGTTAGGTCTGTACACAGGGTTGTAGGGACTACTCGTCCTCGTCGCTCGTCGTAGCGGGTTGCCGTTCCGCCTGCTTGGAGTGAGGCCTCTTTTGGAAGTATGTGTTGAGCACCTTTCCCGTATTGTCCCATTCCTTGCAGTAATCGACCTTCCTGGGAGCGGGTAACGGCACGTACACATACGAAATCATCTTCATTCGAGGGGGCTTGGGAGCGTCGTCCGCGTCTTCAAACGCCCCTTCGCCGAAAAATTCATTGACCGCACTGATGGACTCGGCCTTGTTTCGGCCTCTCTTTTTCTGCATGAAAATGTCCTTGATTTTGGGGGCCGACAGCGAGAAGCCGTCGGCCCCCATTAGATGGGGTTAACGCCCGAGGGCGTCCAGGGCGTCGAGTTCGTCATCCAGATCGTATTCGTCATCGTCGCCGTCTACCGGCTCGACGGCGTGAAGCCGATCGTAGATATTCTCCATGCCGGAATCAGCGGATTCCGAAGTAGAGTCCTCCTCGGTCGCCGGGAGGCTGGCGAAGGAGAATCCATCCTGCCTCACATCGAGTTCTTTCAACTCGATGCGGTCGTCGATGAAGGGGAGAACTTCGAAGTCTCCCACGAGCTTGATGTAGTGGTCGCGCGAATTCTTCGCCTTGGTAAGAGCGCGGACGAATCCGTCTTCCTCACGGAAGGTGACCATTTTGAACCCCAGAGCGTTTTGCTCCGGCGAATAGACGACTCGGATGCGGTCGCCTTTGTTCCAGCCGCACTCGGCGATGTAATCGTCCGAGAAGAAGACCTTACGATACACAGGCCCACCCTTTCGAGGCGAGGTGCAGCGGTAAGAGATGTTATACTTCTTTTCCTTAGCCAGTACGTCCCTACGGGACAGATCTTGGTACTTCATGGTTATCCTCCGTGAAGTGTCTAGTGTTGAAAAGAAGCGGGCCCGCAAACTTAGTTGTATTTGAAAATTGCATTCACCAATTGCGAAAGTGACTAGTCGATGCATTTGGCGAGCAACGTTTCAACGTGGATTTCCCACTATTATCGCATAGGGGTTTTGACGATTTGAACTAATCGAAGAAAACTTTTCCCTCGTCACCATGTAACATACTGGTTTAACGCACAATAAATCTTCAACCCATTTCACACGAAATGGCACGATCGGATGCTGGGAAAATGGGGAAAAGCCGTAAAAACAGGCCCAAGAGGAGATCAACCTATTGGAATAACAACCGATACATCAAAGAATGCTTGAAATAGCTCGAAAAACAACTTATATGTGTATTTTTGAAATATTTTAGCACCAGAATTCGATGCCACATTCCTACTGATCCGGCTTCGACGAAATCCGAAACACATACTCCATAAAGACATAAGGCGTCGGTCCGAAAATGAACCGACGCCTTTCTGAGAGGTTGTGAGGGATATGGAGGCCTATATGTCGTGCATCATGATCTCGCTGACTTCGATGGGCTGAACCCCTATGTAGCGCATGGTCACCGCCGGATTGGAATGATTGTATCGGCGGCAAAGAATCTCGAAGCCGACCCCGTAATGCACACGCTGGACATAGCCGAAGGTCTTGCGAAGCGTCCTGCCTCCATAGTTGCCTTTGAGGTTGATTGCTTTGGTCCATGCCTGAACCATCCTGTTCACCGTGGCAAGGGCCAGTGGGTTTCCCGACTTCCTCGACCCGAACAGATAGTCGTCCGAGCACCGTTTACCATGGCCCATATAAACCGCCAGAGAACGGCCTATTTCCTTATTAATAATGAGGAAATTCTGTTTCCCCGTCTTGGATTCCCTGATTTCGATAGAATCGCCGACCTTGCATCCTTCCACATGAGCGACTTTGAGTTGAAGCAAGTCTCCCAGCCGGATTCCGCTATTGATCCCCATGACGAACAGCAGGTGGTCCCTTGGCCTGGATTTGAGGAGTTGCTTGATCGACTTGATGTCGCCCAAATCCCTGATCGGCTCCTTGGTCATGGATGCAGCCATTGTTCGCCTCCCTCGCTCGTCGCAGCGGCTTGTCGTTTCCATTCATCGTATTCCGGCCTGCTGACAGCCCGCAGTTCACTCTTGTGGTGAGAACTCATGGTCCCATCATAGTCGGATAGAACCAGGACAACAGGGCCGGAGAAATTGGCGATTCGCCCGTATTGATAAATGCCGAGGCCGATATTTGAAAGAATCCGCACCGGATCGTCGATTTCCATGTTCGATACCCTTGAATGTAAAGTTCCTTATATTCCAGACATATAAAGTTGATTTGGGGTTGTACACACAAAAGAGTGTTTCATCACAAGTGGTTATCGTCGTTATCAATGTCGGAATCACGTCAACACTTGGTAATGAGTTGACGTTGAGAAATTGCCGTATGGATGTTCGAAAAGGGGTTGCTTGGCTGAAAGAAAGAATCGGGATTGAACAGGTCAGAGTGGTGGTTCCAGTACAATTTTGATGGGACTTTGTCCCTTAATGGCATGACGAGCGGCTTACGCTCGTCATGTGTCAGCGTGACGCTGACACAGAATGGAAGGGTTAATAGGAATTGGGTTGGGTGAGTATTTGTGCGGAAAGGAGGCGGCTCGAAGAGTCGGCTTCTTTCCACTTATATTACAATATGTTATTGTATTAGAGTAAGCAGCTTCAATGGGAGACTAGGAGGTTTACGGATTGAAGATCAATTGGACATAACCGTCTAGAATCATGTCCTTAATTACGTCAAAAAAATTCAGAGAAATTTTACCCTAATAACCGACTGTTTTAACTGCCTTTTCATCAAGAGACTCTTCAAAAATCTAGGCTGGCCAATTTCCTCCCCCTTCACTGGAATCTCCCCGGATTGATAAACTCTGGCTCTTCTCGGACGGAGAAAACCCGAATTGGCCGGGGCTTCAAAATCCGTCTTTTTATCCATCAATTTCGGCATGATATAATTTTGTCGATTATCAAACATCGGAGGTTCCATGCATACGGCAACAACCACAACGTGGTTACGACAACCACAAACGACAAAGACCTATGAGGCGAGACACCTATGAGCATTAACTACAAACCGGAAATGATCGTTCCCCTCATCATAGCCTACTGCGAGAGAGATGCGGAACACGCGGCCCTCGTATTCAACCGCTTCAAGGAGAAACACATCGGTGGCGGCGGTCCCTGGACGGTCTTCAGGCACTACAAGGAACTGTACGATGAAGCGGGAGAACTGCCGAATCGGGAACTGCTCAAAGCCATGGCCCATGACACCCAGCGCACAGAGGAGCAGGTGAACGACTTCATCCAGGCCATGGACACCATCAGCCTCGACGCATGGCCCGCGCACCAGGTCAGGCAACTCACTGCTGCCTACTACAAACGGCTCCAGCTTATGGAATTGATGGAAGGGGCCATGGGTATCCTCGACACAGAGAATAGCCTTGATCCGCTCGTTCTCGACAGGACCGAATCCTTATTGAAAGACGGACTGATCCTCAACAAACCCCTAGATGACACCCGGCCAACCGACTACGACGCCGACTTTGACGGCTTTCTGGATACGGTTCTGACCAAAGACAGCAGGAAGGTGGTCAAAACGGGCTATGCCAAGTTGGACAACGACGGCCTGAAAGGCGGCTTGCCGGAAAGCACATTGACCGTCCTCGCCTCCCGGACACACGGCGGCAAGACGGCGACGATGCTCAACATGGCCCACAGGCAGGTGCACAATGGATACAACGTCCTCTTTGTCACCCTGGAAGACACCAAACTCTCGTGTGACTACAAGGAATTGGCTTTGAGAAGCGACATCCCCTTGGAGATACTTCAATCCGTCCAAATCGCTGACAAAAAGCGCCCCGTCAACAAGTTCAGGGAACGACACAAAAAAGCCTCAGACAAGCGAGGCAAGTATTACATCGTGGACATGGGCGAGAAAGAGTTCAGGGTCAGTGACCTCAGGCGGCTTGTCGCGGGTTTCGGCGAAGGCAAATTGGACGCGGTTTACATCGACTACATCGGAAAGATCGCCCCACCCAAGGAGCTGAATTCCAGCAGCATGTACGAAAAAGCCAAGTCCATTGCCGCCGAACTGCGACGGGTAGCCCTGGAATACAAGCTGCCCATTATCACGGCTGCCCAGACAACCAGGGAAAGCATCAGGAAAACGACCCAGGAATTGGACCTGGATTGCATCAGCGAGTCCTATGCCATTGCCCATTCAGCCGACCTGATCATCATCCTGTCCGGCCAATCCGACGCCGACAGAATCTACGAACACCAACGATACATTAAGATCGTCAAGAACCGTATCTCGGGAATCGTCGAGGTGATGTTCAACATGTATTGGGACAAGAAGACCCTCAAAATCTTCGACCAGTCCCAACACGACCATTGGCTCGAATATGCGGCTGTGACCGGGGATTCAAGGAAAGAACTCCACCCCAACGGCAAATGGGAAGAGGCAAGGCCGGTTGATTTGAAGAAAACCTCAAAAAGCAAGGAGATACAATAATGCCTACCAAAGAAGAAATGGAAGCGCACCTGGCAGCAAAAGCAAACGGCGGCAACGGCGGAGACGAGAGAAAGCCGCCGTCTACTGGAAAAGAAGCGGCAGGCTCCTCCGGCGGCTACACCCCGTTTCCCAACCACATAGTTGAAGCGATGCTCAAGGAAGAAATGACCGGAGCCGAAATAAAGCTCTTCCTGTGGGTCCATCGACACGCCTACGGAAACTTCCACTACAAGTTCGTGAAGTACAGCGGCGAAAAAGCCAGCGACGCCACGAACTACAGCCGAAGACAAATGGACCGTGCCTATAGCTCGTTGAAAGCCAGAGGCATGCTTAGGTTCAAGAACGACGATGAAAAAAAGAGATATGTCCAGATCAACTTCCTGAAAAAGGACTGGAAACAGCCTGAATAATCACCACAAAGCCCGGAGGACAACCAATCCTCCGGGCTTTTTTCTTTACCTTGATTTCATCACCTTCAAAGCCAGCGACGAATACGAAGTGGAGTGCGTAGCTTCAAGCTTGCCCATCACAATGCACAACAGGGCAACCACGTGATTCATTTTTTCAACGGCAGTCCCGGCTTGGCCGGTAGCTGCCGACCACACGCTTCACCTTGCTCAAGATTTCCGTTTGACCATCGTCGCCATTGAACAAGCTCTCCAAAAACTCACTGCCTGTCTGCTCGGGCAGTACCGATTCCCCGCCAAGATATTTGTCGATCAATCCATGTTCCACAGTCCCTCCTTATATAAAGGCCGTAAGCCTTTCACATCTATTTATAAGGAATAGCCGGGGGACTAGGGGCTTACCCGATTAACGATTCGGAAAGGCAGATCAAAAGGAGTGGGGAACTGACAAGACCGCAAGCAGGACGGTCGCCCCTCGAATGTTACTGCTTGAATTTTCTTTCAATAACGCTCTTCACGATCTTATAAATAAGCTCGACATCTTTCTTGTTGGCCTTGTAGACCATGTCGCGAATTTCTGCCGTAAGGAGTTCCCGACCGGCCTTATGCGAGTTGTCGAACATCTCTCCAAGGGATGAATCCAAGGCGATACTGACCCGCTCCAGCTTCTCAATGGAGATATTCCCCTCTCCTCTCTCCACCTCGCCTAAGTATTTGGTACTCATACCAACTTTCTCGGCGAGTTGGGCCTGGCTCATATTCTTACCCTTTCGACGCGACTTGATCATGTCGCCTACACGCTTCGTCAAATCCGACATATCCACCTCCAAATTATAATTATAGGTGGCAAACATGCGAACAAAACCTTTTATAAGTGTTTACAAGCACAAAAATACGAATTATATGTTCGAAAAATAGCTGCTCAAGAACATCAAAGTGACTATCACCCTAGAAACCAACCCGCACACTCAAGGAACTCCCATGAAGATCAAAAACTACATCCCGGCATTTCTGGGCATCCTCCTGATGACCGCTACTTTCTACGGATGTTCGAGCAAAACTCCCGCCTTCGATCCGAGCACTATCTGCTCACAACAATCGGCACCGCTCGCCCCCAAGGCGGCGCACATGATGAATACGGGGGAACATAAGCTGTACGCCGAACTGGACTGCAACATCGGCCAGCTGAAAGGAGGCAGGGAATTCCTGCTGGCCATCCAGGAGGAGGTCGAAGCCCGCACCGAAGTACCCACCGAGGACATGACCGAATTCTACGACCTCAACAAACTGATCGTGGAAGCCAACGGCAAGTTCGACGGTGTGCTGGCCCAGGTCAACCCCGAATGGATGCGGGCCATGAAGGCCAATTACAAGAACTAAGACCAAACGTTGGAAGCTTGGGAATTGAGAACTCCCTAAGCAACCTCTCCCTAAGCCCATCCCCTGCGGATGGGCTTTTCTTGTTCAGGAAACGGTGTACAAAGTTGACACTTTAATCTTGTGGTAGTCAGTTCTCATGCTCCAACAACAGCTTTTCCAACTCGATCTATATAAAGTTCAATGTCATGTTCAGCAAATCCCTTCATCGTTGCCAATTTATAAATAAATTTTTTGAATGACCCTCTTCTCACTATATTTTCATTCACATGCCCATCTGCAGATAAACATTTTTCATTAAAACAGTCTGAATAACCAAACTTACGAGGTGGAACAGATGGAACAATATCGTATTCATTGAATATATGGAATGGGTTCCTAAAATACAATACAGCTTTTAAGTTACCATACCTAGGCATACCAAATGTATAACATGATTCTGTTGAAAACATCCTATCAATATAAAATCCCAAGAAATAATCCATATCACAACCACATTTCATATAGCGTCGTTCATCACACAATGCATGCAGAATAGCGGCAAGAGCACCACCAAGAGAATGTCCTGTCACATAAATTGGATTATTACCGCCAAAACGCCTATCAACTTCTGTTGCAATTTGACCTAAACAACCAATAATTGCTTTGTAGAATCCGCCATGAAAATAAACAGTCATATTCTTTTTATAAGATGGATTTGATTTTAAAATATTAAGATTCACAAACCAATCGTACAATTTCTGCGTCCCTCTCAGGGATATAAAATCTACGGATCCAACATGGACAACAACTGCAACAACTAAAGCGCTTTCTACAACAAACACCATCTCATTAGCATTTGAAATAGATCTGATATTGGTAACACCGGAGACCTTAACCGTGCTTCGATAGCCTGCACAGGGAATCAAATTCACACGGTTTGCGTTTTTTAATTCGAATTGTGGGATATGGAGGTAGGCAAGTCTTGCAACTTCTGCCGCTACCAGGGCTTTTTCCCAAGAGAAATTCGCATCACCCCAATCCCCGACTTTACCTGCCATTTTTTGAACATTTATCACTTCTTTCACAGAGTTCCACCCTCCTCTCACTCACGTTAGAATAAAAACACAGTAATAAATATATGGAAAGAGTTTAAAATTGTCGAGCCACATAAATCAACGCCAGACAAAAATCCGTGTACATGCGCCAACTCGCCGTATAAAGGCAGAATAGGACGACTGTATCCTTCTGAATTTGCGGAACAACAATGAATTTAATGGACAACAAGGAGCAAAAATCATGGATTGCATGGAACAGGCGATGAAGATGGTCGAGGCGCAGGCCGGTGTTCATGAAATGACCGCCGAAAGCATGATCTCGATGGTCAAGGAAGTGAACATGGGCCTCACCGGGATTGCCACCGGCGAGATCGGAGACAAGGCGCAGGAACCGACGGTCGATCCCAGGAAGGCCATCAGGAAGAAGACGATCACCTGCGTCGAATGCGGCAAGACGTTCAAGACCATCACCAAGCGGCACCTGGAAAGCCACGGCCTGACGCCCGCCGAATACAAGACGAAGTGGGGATACCCCAAGAGCCAGCCGCTTTCCTGCCGGGATACGGCCAAGGCACGTTCCGAGCGCATGAAGAACATGGAGTTATGGAAGAAAACCAAGCCCAAGAAGGCCCCGGCCAAGAAACCCGAAACCAAGTAGATCATATCACCATGATCGCAGAGGCCCGTCCGAAAGGATGGGCCTTTCATCTTTCAGCGAGAGATCAAGGCTACACCATCGTAGAGGCCCGACGAGGCCACGCAACTACGAGACTGATAAACCATATGGATTTTCGACAAGAAGTTCCTACAAGCCACACGAGAGGTCGAAACGATGACATCCGACTACAAGGACGAGAGACAAGGCAGGATTCCCCGCTTATACGCGACAGAAAACATCCCGGCAGAAGAGAAGCTTATCTACCACCACTTCTTCATAGACAACTCCCACTGGTACGCAGCCGAGTTCGACGGAGAGGACATCTTCTTCGGCTATGCCATCCTCAACGGAGACATGCAGAATGCCGAGTGGGGCTACTTTTCCCTTGCAGGAACTGAAAAGCGCGAAAGTCGGGCCTCTACGGGTGGAAGTTGATTGCTCGTGGGAGGTAAAGCGATTCAGTGAAATCCAGCCCATCATTCAACACAACCTCCTGCGAACAAATTGACTCTTTCTTCAATTCGGGACAATAAGAAGCCATGAAACAAGACAAAAAGAAAGCCCTGTTCATAGCCCAAAAGGTATTTGCCGAACTCGTCTTTGATGTTCAAAGCCTCGAAGGAATGCCCTTTACCATGCCAGAGGTACAAACATACATTCAGGGCATTACCGTGGGCGGCCATAAGGTCACAGACGAAGCAAAACTCAAGCAGCAAATCCTTGGTTGGGAGAAGCTTATCGAGTTGGTAAAAACAGATACCTTCGCCGTCTCCAAAAAAGTGGCCTGTTCGATTCAGGAAGTGATCGCCAAAGACGAAGCCCTTGAAGTCGGCCAATTCCGTTCAGGGCAAGTAAGTATTGCTGGCACTGAGTACAGGCCTCCCAAAGCAGACGAATTAGATGATATTTTTGCTGCCACCATTGAGGACATCCTAGAGCTCGAAGATATCCGAGAACAGGCATACAGGCTGCACTTGGACTTTGCTCGCAACCAGTTCTTTTACGATGGGAACAAACGAACTGGCCTACTGATGCTTAACGGGCACTTGATGAGCAATGGCTATCCCCCATTGTCGGTCCCGGCCAAGAGGCTGACTGAGTACAACACTGGAATAATCAAATTCTACGAGAGCGGCGATCATTCTGAAATGATGACATTTCTGAAACAATGCCATGAGGATATGTACAAGCGATTTGAGTAAGACACATTCCCGCTCTCCCCTCGCATGAAAGGACTCACAGGTTTGTTTTCAGAACTAATTGAAAATTATAAACGCAAGATTGCCTACAACTGCTGGGTCAAAGACAATGAAAAAAAATTCCATGCGAACATGAGGCTCGCAGAGGAATACCGTCGGTACTACCCAGAACAACTTCCAAAACTAAGCAAAATATTCGGAAGACAAGCTCAAGCGCGGCTCATTAATCAATGGCACGAAAGAGAAGAAAGGGAAGGCTTGCGGGGACAACCCAACGTTATGCTCTTTGACCAATGGTCCCAAATCGGACCAAACGGTGAAAATGGGTACGACTATTTGAAGGAATATGCTCCCACAAGACCTCTTGAAAACGGATATGATATCATTCTCCCATGGCCTTGGAATGAACATCGTAGCTGCAAGTGCTTCCAATACATTGGCATTGAAGAAGGCAAAAGAGACTGGCAGGCAGACTCAAACCACAGCATTGAATTCTGGATGCCGATGGGAATAGGCTGGGTATACAGCGGTAACCATTCGCTGACAGTTGGTATAATTGAAGGGATTGGCTCTATTCCAAACTACAAAGCCGTCGACATGTCATCGCTCTACGATCACGTTTATTGTGATGGACGCTTCTACCGACGCACACTAGACGATCAGGTTATTAACCGAGTTCGGGATGTGAGTATCGCATCAATTTTTGAGGTAGGCCGTTTGATTAACAAACACCTAGATTGGCGTGATCGACAATAAGGAACTTTGGTTTATGAGCCTCTATTGGCCGGTTACTTCCCCTTCAAAAAAGACTCGACATCATTCCGTGTCACATAAACCCCATGCACACGCGTCGCTTGCTTCCCCGTCGTCTTGACCAACATATCCCCAGCACCCAATAAATGCTCTGCCCCATTTTCATCAAGAATTATCTTTGACTCCGCTCCCTTCTGAACAGTGAGTGCAATTCTTGCGGGAATGTTGCTCCTGATCAAACCGCTAAACGTCTTAGAATCAGGGCGTTGCGTAGCGAGGACAAGATGGATACCAGCAGCTCTAGCGAGTTGTGCCAAACGGACAAGTTGTTCTTCAATCTCTCGATCTTGTATGATCAAATCAGCCAATTCTTCTATGAAAACGACTATGTATTCAATATCGACTTTCTTCTGACGAGCCTCTTGGATATTTGTCACATTTAGATCATTGAACAACTCGTAACGAAGGTCCATCTCAGCCACTAAACTATGAATAAAATTGCGAGCCTCTTCTACTCCAACAGCGACTTGCCCATTATATAAAAAGTTTGAGTCCCTATAGACGGAAAATTCAACCTGCTTAGGGTCGACGAGTGCCAACTTCATCGTTTGCGGCGAGTGTTGCATCATCAACGAGATAATAAGAGCGTGCAAGCAAACACTTTTTCCCTGTCCGGTAGCTCCACCGACCAAGAGGTGGGGTGCTTTAGCCAAGTCGAAAGAGAAAGGTTTCCCCATAATATCTACCCCAGGAAAAACCCGTAGCTCTTCGGTGGCTTTTTCTCCCACAGTCACCCACTCCTGCAACTGTGAAAAGCCACAGGATTGCCATGAACTTTTCTCACGAGGGATGTCTAAATAAACCGTTTTTGAAGCATCTCCACGACTCAGAGTCGGCAGCCCTTCTTGCAATCCCAAAACCAAACTAAGCCGTTCTAACCCCTTACGGAGCTTGTCGACCAAGTTAATATTCGGCAGAAAGACTTTGTATCTAGAGACCCTTGGACCATGAATCGCTTCCTTTATCTCAGCTGTCACAGCTATATCAGCAAGCGCAGCAACAAGTTGTTCGGAGATATCCATAGGAGAGTGGGGTTCGGGATCGCCACTCGTAGACTCACTATTACTTCCATTCGGTTCGGCAAATTCAGGAAGATCAGCTCGTCTATTTATGAGAGTTTCTAAAAACCTATCGTAGTCTTCGCTACAAGCAGCCCAGTCTTCTCTTAAAAGTTCAACGCCCCTATGCCAATGCTGACGAATCACAGTCCGAAAGGACTCCATATCTGTAACGGGGTTATCGCCATACATACGAGAATGGGTCACACACATGCCAATCCAAACTGCCACATCTTCCTTACTGAACATTGAAGAGGCCGGAACTTCGAGCCCTTTGGCATCAATCTTCTCATCAGGCAGTTTGCCCATGGATAGTGAGCGACTAATGGCTAGCCGAGCAATACTTGCTTTCGTTGACAGACCAAGGAGCTCCATCATCATAACAGTTGTCTTGTCGGCCGCTCGACTCGTCCTATATCGAGACCCAAGCACTTGCTGGATTGACAACTCGCTCATTGATGGCTCCCATTAAAATATGCGTCTTCTATTGCCGTTGTACGCCCGATACCATCGCCGACATCTATATGTTCCAACAGATATGTCTTACTGACATTGTCCTTTATCTGTTTGTAAAAGTCCTGGTCAATCTCCTCATCTTGTGAAAGGAGCAGCACCTGACGCTCCTTATCTTTAGTCCAAAAATCGAGAATATTGCTCCTATGCATACTGTCCAACCTACCCAGTGGGGTATCAACAACCATAGGAGCCTTAACTCCAGAGACCTCTGCAAGCCCTGCGATCAACGCCGTTGCAAATATCTGATTTTCACCAGCGGACCTGTCGAAAGAAATCTTCTTTCCAGACTTGCCTAAGATCGTTGTGCTCCCATCATTGCCAATCTCAATTTTAGCAACCTGATTCTTATGAGCTAACTGCCTGTACACGTCTGTCATCGCTTTCGCTAATTTTTTGACTTTTAATGGAAAGAGAGCTGGGATCAACTTATCAATTGTCACCCGAACTCTTTCAGACTTCTCTAGCAAAGCGCGGATGGGGCTTGAGTCATCCAGCTTTTTCTTTTCTCGTTCATACTCTGCGCGTTGCGCCTTTACTTGGCTAATCAGCGCATGTAATCGCCTATCGTCTACGCGCGAATCGTCCACCAGTTGATCCAACTCAGATTGAACACCCTGCAATTCCTCTTTCAAGGTTGTTAAGGTTCCATCCCGGTCAATTCCTTCTAACTTCGAAATCTTCCGGCCTAATTCGGAAATACGTTGAGACAATGAGTGTTGCACATTAAGATTTTCTTGAATTTCCTGTTGACCAAGTGACATGGAATTCAGGAATGACAAGGCTTCGTCTCTTTGTGTTTCATGTAAATAGCTATGTACTACTTCAGAAGCACAATCATCTGGGGGTGGGTAAAACAAACTAGCCCAAGCAGCTTCAATTCGACACTCAATAGCCCTCAATTGCTCATTTGTTAACGCCGGATCAATCTCAGGATCACTCTGCTCATGAAAAGCACTCTCAAATTCATTTCGTCTCGGTTCTAATGACCGTTTGTCAGCTTCCCAAGAAAAATATCGCGTTTCGGCTTCAAGTTGAGACTTGAAACTACCAAGGAGGTCCTTTGAAACTAAATGAAAAGGTAACTTCCCCACAAGTGCTTCTTCTAATTCCTTTTGCTTGCTTCTTAACTCTCCCCGCAGTTGCTCCCTCTCTTCAACCAAATCTTTTACGGTAGCGACATCACTACAGGCACCACCAGCAGAAGTGATGCGTTCAAAAAGAGTTTCCCTTTGGGCTTTAAGAGTTTCGATGCGATTGTTGACAGCTTTTTCCTTGTCACGAAGCTCTTGCAACTGAGTTTCATTATTCTGTAAACTTTCACTCAGCTGCAAAATCTTGTTCTCATCGACGTTGTTAACACCCAGTCTTTTTTGGATTTCAAAATTATGCAACCGTTGAGCAAGAGTCCTTAATAAAACCACGCCAAGTAAACCTTCCAAGCCCTGCTTGACCTGTTCAACTCGGCCTTGGTCTGCGAGTTTTTTTACCTCTTCTCCGTCAAAAAAGAAAAATGGAGCGATATGCGCTGGCACAAGGAAGTCGTCCAACATGTCAGCTAGATGGAAATTATTCCGTCCATCTACTCGTGGGGTGCCCGGAATATCCTTCTTGACTTCTCGTACAATGGCTTCTTCTTCAGCCGCCCAAGTGCCATTCGATCGGAAATACCATTTTCTCGTAATGTCTATAGCTTTACTTTGAGTTTTATTAATGACAACCCGCACAAGCATCGTATCGCGACCTTCTCGCCTGGCTTCACCATTAAAGGCGCGCTCCAAAAACGTAGGATATCCTTTTGCATCATCAATTTTAAGACCAGCCCTAGCTAAATGCGTCATTGCATCCTTACCGTAAAGGCAAAGATACAATGCTTCCAAAAGGGTCGTCTTTCCATATCCATTCATTCCACCAATGAGGACGACATTTTTACCCAAATCAGGCTTGGGAAACCCAAAATTTTGATGCTGATAGGACTTGAAATTCGTCAACTCTATTCTTGATATCCACATAGCAACCTCAAGTTGGCGAGTTAATCAATTCTGCCAAGAATCTCTTCGAATCGAGGATATATACCTGCAGCTCTTTCTTGATGCTGACGTTCGCGCTGGAGCATGACAAGTTCAGTAATGACATCAATAGGAATGTTTTGCTCATCACACACTCGCTCAAAGACCTTACGAGCTTCATCGTCAGCCCACAAAGGTAAATCACTGAGGTAACCGTCATCCATTTGCAATACCCTTTTCTTCTTGAAGTTCCTTTGCCCAGTGCTGATGAATAAGTTCAATCTCATCATCAGAAATTAGAGGCTGCCCAAACAGATCTTGAACCTCTAATAGACGATTTAGTATTTGTCTACGGGCGGCAATTGTAAAAGGGCCAGGGACATGGTTCCCAGAAGCTCCGAAGGTCAACTTGCCATTCCTTCGCAAAGCCTGCCTCATCTCTGGCTTGTTCCGAATCATTTTTAGCCAATCCCGAAATTCAATCAGTGGTTGATACTCCTGCAATCCTGAGTCAACAAACCCTTGCATACTTTTATCTTTTTCAACAACGGTGCAGGTCCAACACCCGAATCTGCTACCGCATGCTGGAGCCTCTTCAGAGCTCAACATAACTGGGCATTCACCGCCCTCTGAATCCTTATAAAGCTTAACCAGCGCGCTATGATTTCCGCCCCATGGGGCATCATTCATCAACAACAACTCCCAAACATCACATGTAGTCAACTCAACAATTGGGCGATAAATATACGCACCTTTTAGAGTTTCGTGAGGCGCTAACCGCTCTCCACGCAAATTTTTGTGTTTCTCAATTGAACGCAAGCGGGACTGACTTTCATCCTTTCGGACACCGAGCAGAACAATTGCTGCACCAGCCTCGGAAACATGATTTCGTATATATGTACTTGTAGGCTGAACTTTTAACCTATCCGTACACCAACGCATTGTTTGGTTCGGACTAGGATAACCTTTCCCAATCAACAAAACCCAAAATGTCTTATCTTTCGCAGGGGTGGTCCTGGCAACTAAAATAGGCAAGCCAAGAGACTGAACAGCTTCGTCAATCAATTTCGTAGTATTATTCAAATGTTCAATAACCAAAGGGCTCTCAACGAGTGTGTCATTTGAGACAATGTGAACTGGACGGTTCCTTTTGAAAGGGGGTATGTCTAACAAGGCCTCAAAAACAGCATGAACTAATAAGGTGCTATCCTTGCCTCCAGAAAATCCCAATATCCACGGGTATGGCTGCTTTGTACTAAGATATTCTTCCTTAATTTCTGATACGATTGACTGCCATTTATCAGTTATATTTAGTGAATCTTGCAAACAAGCTGCATTATCGCATTGAACCATTTTACAAACTCAACCTGTATAATATTATGCCGCTTAAAGCTAATCCCAGTAAGTGGCCAAAGAAACTCGAATCATAGTTCGTCTGTCCTCAGAACCATACGAGCACGACAAATCCAACTCACCTAGTTACCGCTAATGGCAGCACATATCAACCATAAGGGCATCTAGAATTCCCCAACGACTACAGCAAGATAAATGACCGAGAGAGCTGGCGAATTCAATTTCAGGCTCTGACCATCCCCCTGATTTCATTTGTATATTCTTTTGTATACTCCACGAAAAAAGGCTTAGAAGGAAAACCTCCTAAGCCTTTATAATCATTGGTGGAGCTGGAGGGAATTGAACCCACGACCTCTTGAATGCCATTCAAGGAGACTCGTCTCCAAGCTCCAGAATTATTGAATTTATTTTTCCCCGGTCAACAGAAAATCAGTGATGTTGGAGGCGTGTTAAAGGCCCCGGTTGACCAATTTGGTTGACCAGATTTTGGTGCAGTTCTGAGCTAAAATATGCAGCAACCAATATGCTGGCATGGCATATGCATCTTTAAACCCGTGTTTTAGAACTATCCCCTCAAATTAAAGCACTTTTTGCAACAGATTCCGGGCAATCCGGAAAATTATTCCTGCTCAAGTGGAGTTTCGCACGGATGGCTTTGACGATTAATCACAACCTAATGGCAATGAATACCGCCCGAAATCTCGGAACACATTATGGTGCTCTAGGAGTTTCTACGAGGCGTCTATCATCGGGGTTGAGAGTCGGCACAGCCGCAGATGACGCAGCTGGTTTAGCAATTTCTGAATTAGGAAAAGCTAAAGCATCAAGCCTCGCACAAGCATCCAGAAACATAAAAGATGCAGTATCGCTAGTGCAGGTTGCGGATGGAGGACTACTCGCTGTCAACGCTATGATTATCCGATTGAAGGAATTGGCTGCTCAAGCCTCAACCGGCACATACAACGCAGACCAAAGAGAAATCATTTCCAATGAAATGCAGCAATTAACATCGGAAATAGAACGTGCTCAAAAAGATCTGGAATTCAATGGAATTGATTTATTCAAGGACGACAGTGTAATCGAAATCCAATCTGGCGAAGAAAATGAAGAAAACATTTTTATTGATTTACCGAAGACGACTGCCACGACGTTGGGGACTTTCACCCCTACTGGTCAGAAATCATACCAGACCGGCATAGTTGATGGTGTGGAGTTAAATCTTCCTCAAGTCGGTGCAGCTTTAGCAGACACCTCCACTCAATCAATGGCAGACCAGACCATTACAATTTCAAGTGCCGCCGACGTGCGTACAATAGAAATCAGCGCAGCCAAAGGAAACAATAATATCAATGGATTACTGGCTGAAATCGAAAACCTTGAAATGGACGGAATTAGAGAGACATCCGCAGTAAGCTATGCAGATTTCATTGGTTTTACGAAGGCTGAACTTAACGGATCATACGGGGACATGGTGCGATTCACCTTCAATTCAGGTGGTACTGGAGACCCCAATTACTCGCATTCTTTTCTCATCGGAAGAGATGAAGCAGAAACCGAAGCAAACCTGTTTGCCACCCTTGATAGAATCGTTGATGAGGTAAACACGGCTAACTCTGACTTGGACTTGAGCCGAACCGGAACTGTGCTTCGTTCGGAAGTAGGTAAATCACTCGCAATCGGCGATTTTGAACTTATTGACAACCCGGCTGTTGAGCTTGGTAATTTTGGGGATACACCTTCTGCCATTCCCGGTGGAACCAATATTCCTGCCAGTGAAATATCGTTTGATATTGACGGCATCCCAGTCACGTTTGAATACTCCACTAGCGATGCCACAAACATGGCAAGAGCTGCTGCCGCAGCGACCACCGCATTAACAAATGCTGGTGTATTCTATAACGCCCCACAATACGCAGCCGACTTAACCTATGCATCACCACACACCAGAGAACATTATTATACCGTAGATCAAAATGGTACTAACAACACAGTTACCATCACTAAAATCAACCTCACGAGTACTGAAGCATCCACTCCTGCTGGGAATTTACTCAATGTAACCGATCTTGAGAACAATCAGACTAGAGTTAATGTCAGCAACTTCACCAATTATTCAGGCGAAGAAATCACACTTAACATAGAAGGAACTGATGTCTCTTTTACCGCAGCAGGCAGTGCATCCCAAGCTGCAAACGCTTCCCGTTTGGTAACAGCTGTCAACGCCGCAGGGATTCCCGGAATAACCGCCGATGTAAATGGAACAACTGCGGTAATCGCCCGGACTGGAAGTGAAGATTATATTGACATTCAATATGACGATGAAGACAACAATGTCCAATTTTCCAACTATTCTCTAGATGAAGGTGCAACTCTACAATTCGAACTTGATGGCACAGCCATTTCCTATGTTGTAGGTGCTACCCGCGCAGCTACCGCACAAAATTTGGAAACCGCATTAGGCGCTCTCGGAGGAGGATACACAGTAGCTCGATCCGGTGAAACGGTCCAGGTAACCAAGGCTGACAATACAAGTATAGCTGTCACAAACTTCCAAGATGACGGTCTAAACAATGCTACGATTGGACCCTTTTCCAATACTCTTCCCGGAGACACCTTATCCCTGACGTATACAAGATCAGGAACCAATTATCCTGTTTCATTTGCCGTGGGTGCATCAGATGCAGCTACTGCGTTAAACCTCCGCAACGCCTTAAACGGCGCGGGTATACCTAACACATCATTCGGTACCGCAGGTAATGATGTCCAGGTAAGTGCCACAGATAATGTCAGCTTTGAAATGTCTTCCCTCGCATTAAGTTCAGTAATTGAAGCCAGCATAGGCACTTTTGCCAACATCGTTCCAGGAGAAACAGTATCCTTCACCTACACAAGGTCTGGTTCGAATTTCCCTGTTAGCTTTTTGGCAGGAGCAACAGATAACGATACCGCCACAAATATGCTCAATGCACTCACTCTGGCGGGAGTCCCCAACACTACATTTGGATTGTCCGGCAACGACGTCACCATAACAACAACCGATCAGGTTCAATTCAGAATTTCAAACCTATCCGGCACCAACGCTGCGAATATTGCCACATTCATCACTCCAGCCAACAATGCGGATGCTGGAGCGGGAGCAGGCACTCCTGCCGCACTAAATGAAGGGGGCGGAAGTATTACAGTAAGCGAAAGCACTGTTATCTCAACCATCACTCCTGATGGAGGCTCCACAGCAGGTGGCGGCTCTGGAGTTGCCCAATCGCTAAGTTCTGCTGGTGGCTCAATCACCGTTAATGACATCTCAAGTTCCGTTTTGGCTGGAGCCGGTGCGGGATCAACTGGGGGCGGCACTGTCAATGCAAGCACCAATAGAACGATCACAGATCAAACTACTTCCCTGAATGCAGCAGCAGGAGCTGGCTCTTCCAATACTGGAGCCAGTGTCATTTTCAAGAACCCAGGGCAAGATATTGGAACAAGCACAACCATAACTAATAGCAGAGCAACTGCAACAAGCTATGGAGTTGAGTCTGGGTCATATCTGGATAACGCAGCATTAGGAACCCATGTTACGACCAGCTTCAACATGCGTGAAGATGATGTTGGAAATGTAGGAGAGCAGGATCACATAACCATTGATCGAATCAATGCAGGACTTAGACAAGTTGGTTTAGGGCCAGCAAACAGCACCCTTGCCGGTACCATCGACTCGCAACATGCTGGAGCCGACCCTAACGCGCAATGGGCTATGATTAATGGTACAGGCGAATTCATTCTGGACCCCAATATTTCCTTCAGCATTTCTTCTAATGTAGATGGAACCGCTACAAGCGGTGAAGCTGGAGCATTTAATGCAGCAGCAAACAGGGGAGCTGAATTAACATGGTCATCATCGGATCAGATTTCAAAAGGCAGAATCGACAATTTTTCCAACACAGCAGGAGAAACAATATCTTTTGATCTCAACGGAGTAAGCTTGTCGTATACTGCTGGAGCCACTCAAACGGAGAATTCCAATTTATTATTGCAGGAGTTAAACGATCATACAGCGGCCCTTGCAGCACAAGATGTAATCTTCGAAAGGACATCCGATGAAACAGGCATATATCTTCGCTCTAATGGAGATCAACCTCTTATTATCTCGAACTATTCTGGCAGTGGTGCAGGCAATTCAGGATTTGATGTCTGGCTTATTGATTCGCCCAACACCTACCAA
Source organism: Pseudodesulfovibrio sp. (assembly GCF_028692895.1). GTDB lineage: Bacteria > Desulfobacterota > Desulfovibrionia > Desulfovibrionales > Desulfovibrionaceae > Pseudodesulfovibrio. The sequence continues at coordinate 57,807 of NZ_JAQUWN010000008.1, read as the reverse complement.
GTAGACGAAAACAACCCGACCCTCTCGCTTGAACCATGGACATCTCTTTCTCAGATGAACTACCGTACACAAGAAGGCGCATCCTCCTCGTTCCAAGTAATCAATGCAGCACTCATTGATGTAACAAATGTCCAGGGCAGCCTAGGAGCAGATGGTAACACTCTCGAAAGCCATGATGCCTTTATTGAGATTGAAAAAGAAAACACAGTAGCGATGGTCTCACGGATTACTGATATAGATGTTGCGAATGAAATGACCGAGTTCGTCCGAAACCAGATACTTACTCAAGCCGCAGTAGCTATGCTGGCCCAGGCGAACAGCTTACCCCGTATGGCAATGCAGCTTATTGGTGGCTAATTTCATAATGAACTGATTTGCATAGATATATTCCAAGAAAGGAGTATTCTATGAAAACCAGGATATGCCACAAATGCGGTCATGAGAACCTGTTGAAAGCAACTACATGTTTCAACTGTGGAGCTAAACTGACAGCCGGAGCAGCTATTATGCACCTTATCAAAATTGGTGGGGTTATCTTGCTTTTCTGGATAGTAGCCAAACTGTTCATGTAGTTCTGGCGAGACTCCTCTTGATGCTATTAAGTTTCAGGAGGAGTTCTTTTGTTATTTTTGAACGGCAACTCCACTAAAACAGAGTGCTTGTTCTTTTCTCCTGCCAATTTCATTATGGAACCACTCGCATAGATATATCCTCATAAAAGGAGTATCTTATGAAGGCATCAATTGTTGCAAAGGTAGTGTTTGAGGATATCGTATACTTTTATGATACAACCGATTTGAACGCTGGAAATGGTTCAATACATTTCGGTTTAGAAAAAAATGAAGAAGACGGTGCTTATCTTGCCACAGTTTCCATCAAGGATGCTGATGGCAATGACATTGCATTTTGCGGACTCAAACCTGAAGACTTGTTGAACTCAGTAAGTCTTTGCCAACCGAACAAAATCCGAGACATTCTAGTCTAGATAACAGGCGGGTGAAATATCCCGCCTTCTGTCTCTACTATTTTTTGGAGCGGCAGACGTACTTCATCAGAGACACAAAACACGCCGTTATCGCATTACAAAACAACTTGATAGATCAAAATTTCGGTCAACCGAAGTCCAACAGCCCCTGCTCTCCCCCGTCATATTTTTCTGCCCATCCAGATCCACCGCCTCCACCCAAAATTCGCGCAAAACACCCCCAGGAACACATCCAAACCAAAATCCTGACGGGAACTGCCCCAATCCCAAAAACGGGCAGGAGAAGCGCAAATATCGCGCATCCAGAGCAAGTCACTGTAAGCACTGGTTCCACCTATGTCTGTTTCAAAGTGGACATATAGATATCCAATAAAAACAACTAATAGGAGGAAAAATGGCAAAGAAGAATGAATCCAAAAAGCGAATAGTCGAGAGCAAATACGATGCTCCTTTGCTCCGTCAATTGTGCGAAGAAGGAGCTGATGCCCAGACAGCGAAGAAGAAGCTGGGACTGGCATCGCTTCAGAGTCTCAGGACGCATTTAATGCGGTTGTCTGTAGAGGACAATCAACTGAGAACTCTTCCCGGCCTGTATGAACGAAGCAACAGTAGAGTTCGTGTCACCAAGCATGGCATCAAGATCACTCTCAAGAAACTGGAAGCCATTGAAGGAGACTTCCAGATCAACAGCGAGTTCACCATCGAAGTGGATGAGGACAACAGGATCATCCTTTCGCCCGTCACTGCCGCTGGCCCGGACGATGAAGAGGAAGCACCTGAATCGGACGGTGAAGCTTAACGAAATAGGAGCCGCAGTACTGACCTACTGTGGCTCCTGTTCTATTTTTGCCGAGTTAATTTGGAATGTACGTTTCACTGCCCAATATCCCCGCCTGCTGATTGTCAATCCAGAGAAATAAAAATGACGGGATTGCTTGGCCATGGACCGAACAACCCCGCCTAAACTAGCGAATCTTAATGGTTCTGGAGCCTATTCGTGCTCCCAATTCATTTTACTACAGCCAGATTACGTGTGAATCGTCAATCAGCTTTGCACCGATAGCATCCTTACGATTGTACGAAAGGAAGCGGATCGGAATGTCCAAAGCCAGATTCTTGCTCACCAGAGCCACGGTGTTGATGAGGTCAGCGACATACTCATCATGGGAGTCCTTATTCTTGATCGCCTTAATGGAGCTGGCCCATTCGTGCTTACCGGCTTCAACCAGTGCAGCGACCATGTTGTTGAATCCCTGTCCACGGCTGTTTACAGGCTCGACCCAAATCGTTTCAGGAGCGAGCTGGAGGACTTCCTTAAAAACAGACTCGACTTGATGATATCCGGTCAAGATACCGGGAATGCAGGGACAGACCATGCCATACATCCTGAATCCCAAACCATGAGCCTCCTTAAGCGCATCAATACGATCTGCGATACTGGAGGTGTTGGGTTCAACGATGTCAATGAAGTCCTGCTGACTGGTCGGAGCCGTGAGACTCAGCGAGAAGTGGATACGGTCAGCGTACTCGGTGAAGTCCTTGAGTACATCAACAATACCTGCGTTCTTTGAAAGGACCCTGACCTGACAATGAGGGTTGTTGGTCAGCAGCCCATACAGACAATCACGGAACAGGTTAGTCTGCTGCACAGCAGGGCTAAACGGGTCAACCTTGGTACACATCATCACGACATCGGATTCGGTCAACTGCTTTGCGTCAGCAGCAACACGTTCCGGCGTTCCAAGGTCTATACAAGCAAGCTGCGCGTTGTGCGCCTTCTGAGCAGTGGTTCCGTTTTCTTTAAAAACGGGATTGGTCCGAGCGGATGCGATGGTGGGGGTGGAACAATATAGACATCCATGATCGCAAATCAAACCGATGTCTAAAGAATGACTGCAAAGTTCCTTTTTATTAAACTTTACAGTCCGATAAATTGCCTTCTTGCGAGTTGCAAGAAGCGGCTTCCTCAAACACATAATAATATCCTCCTAATTCGCCAGTTTGGTCGAATAGGAGAAATTCGGCTGCCCTAATATGAGCAAACGAAGTCAGAACCCCAGAAGGTCCGTCATGCATATATGAAGCTGCCTTGATCATTTTGTGCGAAAATTGATGTCCGTCTTCGTTGTTTAATTGCAACTGAGACAATAACCACTAAATCCCGGCTGGCAAGGGGGAGGAGTCAGCAAATCTATCAAGGTCCAGGATTCATGAGGATATGATGGCAGTCACAGCAACATCCGTTGTGACTCCACCATCTTTTTTGTCGTGATCGGCCCTGCAACACAAGTCACACTGCGTGTGCGTCAGCAAAAATGGGTGAATCCCACCCCGAAAACGCGGCAACGGTCGTTTCCGTCCCACTTCGACAAGCCAAACATTGGCGAGCCGCTGACTGAATTATCGCATTTTCTATGATGCAGCAGTATGGATCGAAGTATGAAAAAGCACCGAGCAACTTGATGAGAATCCATCTACTCATTTATAGAATTGTAGATTACAACTAATTATTTTAATTGAATATTTTTTGAAAAACCCATTGACCAAGGCAACGACTCGGCGTATCGTTGCCTTGCTGGTTGAGTGAACCACCAGCCTGATCTTTGACAACCACATACGAGTGACGCAGCGGCATATATGCGGAGGTATATATGCACGATAAAGACCCAAAGGCACCCAAGGTGCCGCCGAATAAACCTTATACGGACCTGAGCAAACCCCGTAGTTCAACAGTTAAAAACGTGGACAATCCGTTTGCTGAGCCGTCAAAAGTGCCGCCAATTCCAATTACGGAAACTACGCACCCTGATCTTATCAGAGTGATGTCCAAGTCAGAAGATGAGGACACGAACCCTTTCGCTAAGTTTGCGAAAGACAACGAACCGGATTTAACAACTGGAGAAACGACTGAAGAAACTTCAGCAACGCCTCCAACTGATCCAGTTCAACCTGATCCAGTTCCAGCAGTGACTTCACCGCCGCCGGAGCCAGCACAGGTCGAAACGAACGAGAATCCCTTCCTTGTCAATGGAGGCAAAGCCGCCGATGAAGACAATAAAGCGAAGGGGAATCCTCAAACAATTTTATCTGATTATATTGATAAAATTGAGAAATACATGTCCGGCACGGGAGAACCAACTGCAACTGTAATGCAGAATCACATCAAATTAAATTTCTCTATTAGCTCCCGTGAATTCAAGGACCATTTGCTACATCATGTGTACAGCAACCATAACGTTGTGCCGGAAAGAAAAGAGATTAACGAGGCGGTCTACTTTGCTGAAAGCTTGGCCCGTGTATCTGGAAAGACCCATGAGCTTCATAACCGCATGGTTTATGATGGCAAGCAGTTGACCCTGGATTTAGTTCGTGATGACGGGATGTATGTAGTAGCAGATCAGAACGGATGGAAAGTTACCCCTGAGGTGGATCACAAATTCGTTCGTTATCCTAATATGTCTGCTTTACCTATCCCGGATTCGAACGGCAATGTGCTCGAACTTCTGCCGTTCCTGAACATTCAGGATGTGTACGACAAAATCCTTGTTGTTTGCTGGGTAATCGCATCATTCATCACTTCGATCGCCCGTCCCATCCCGTGCATCAGCGGGACACAAGGTTCAGCCAAGACCACTATGGCGAACATGCTTAAAGGTCTTGTGGACCCTGCAATTGAAGGCGGCGTATACCTGCGTGGCAAGGAGGATGAGGTGGCATTGATGCTGAATCAATCAGCGATGCCGTTCTTTGATAACTTGACCAAGATCAACGCCGCCGTTGAAAACATGCTCTGCATGGGCAGTACGGGTGGTGGCTTCAAAAAGAGACAGTTATACACCAACGACAACATGCTCGTTTATCGTTTCAAGAGAGCCATCCTGATGACCGGGATTAATCTCCCGTATCAGGCTCAAGACCTCATGGACCGCACGATAAGTATTGAATTAACGCGTATTCCTAAAGGGAATCGTAAATTCGAAAGCGATGTGTGGCGCGAGTTTGAAGCAGCAAAACCTCGCATCCTTGGCGGTATGCTGGACGTACTGCGTGGAGCAATGAAGCGACTGCCAACGACCAAGGTGTTACACCCACCCCGTATGGCAGACTTCGCCTTATGGGGATCGGCGATTGCTGATGAAATCGGCGAACGTTATGGTAATGGTTGGGATGCAGTGAAGTTCCAAACCGCATACCATCGTGCCCAAGAGCGTGGCTACAAGAGTTCCATAGCCGGGGACAAATTCATCTTGGCCCTGGTGGACTTTTTTGAAGCCATCGAGAAACAGGGACGTTATGAAGTGCATGGCAAAGTGAGCGAGTGCTTGGAAGGCTTCGCCCAACACGCTCTGGCCCTGGATCGAAATGCTGATTACATCCCTTCGACACCTCAGTTGTTTTCACAGGTGTTGAAGAAATACGTTCCTGTCCTGGAAATAAATGGTTGGCTTACTGAATTTTCAGAAAGCCGCAAGTATGGTCGTTTTCTTACGTTTAAGAAGACACCACCGAACAACTAAATAACTACCGCTGCGTCACTCTCGTGGTTCCATAGGGCTTCCTGCATCATCAACTCCAGCAGCATCCCATACAAGATTGGAACCATCCAAAAATATTAGAAAAATTTGGGTGGAGGTGGTGGAGGTGATTTTGCATATTTTTATTTTCAAAATGGATTTAAAAATTTCAAAATATTCTGGTGAAACAAAGAGAAAGAGCAGTCACTTCTGTCACAGAGAAAGAACCGCCTACCCCGCCACAGAAGAAACACCACCCCCACCTCCTCCAGAAGTAGAAGGATTGAATACGAATATATACTTAACTGAATAATATTTTTAAAGAATTGTTATATATTTTAATCATCTACTCTATCTCTTGAAGGTCACTTCAACTGTCTCTGTAGCTGCACCAACAGTTCCAACAGAAGACTTAGCTCCAGTATTTCCAACAGAGATTCTCATAAATTCATTTCCATCTATTTTTTGAAAAATATTTTTCTGCTAATTCATCGCCACCACCTCCACCCCTGCCCGTTGCACGGGGAACTGCCTCACGAAGCCGAAGGTGCATAAGGATCACGATCTACCATGTACGGTGATCCTGCCGTTCTCATGTCTCCCATGTCTCGTTCTGACCAGGGAGTGTATTATCCAGAGACATCTCATAATAAATTGATTTTATTCACTTATTTCTTTAATCTTTTGTTTCTTTGATAGAGATATATACCCCCATACAGTGAAACTCTTTCACTGAAGGAGGTGACAATGGTTCACACGACGATTGTTTCGAAAGAGACAATCATCAGGATTTTAACGTCAAAGCTCACTAAGAAAATACTCAAGAAGACACTGAAGGTCGTTATCATCGTCCTCATCGACGAAGGATTGCGAGATAAGCGTTGAAGGAGTGTTTTAGGAAAGGAAGATGCTCTTTATGGGTATCTTCCTTTCTTTTTGTCTTTTGTTGAATGGCTTGAACGGCAGCACCGTCGAACACTTTGGCATAATTTTACAGTGTTTTCAGATAGATATAGATATTTCATCCACCGTCATGGTCGTTCTGGCATGGCCCTGATCAAAAAAAATCAAAAAAAGTTGCTCATGCTCTGCCGGATTTACTGGCGCATGATGAAGCACCTTTACCCAGGTGCATGAAAAACTGTTTGAGATGATGAAGTGACTAGCAGGAGAAATGGCGTAGAATTTACCATAAGATTTCAGTGTGTTACAAGCACAGAATGACAAAATCTACACCTACTGGACCATACCACACAGCACAGTCTGCGGCAACATATTTGGACTACAGCTACGACCGATTTCGGTTGCTGGCTCGTAAGCACCAGATACCCAGACGCGGCCCTGGAAAGAACCGTTTCGCACAGTCGGATTTGGACCTGTTCATGGTCGATCCAGAAGCATTTCTGGATGCTCCACTGCCGGTGAAACCGAAGAAGAGAAAAACCAAAACCATTCCCATGTAAGGAGGAGAATATGAGTATACACACTCGTAGTAATGGCTCCGTAATCGTTCGCTACCGCGAAAACGGAAAGCAGAAGAACCGGACCTTTGGTAAAGGCGAGGCTGCACTGAAAGCTGCCGAGGTATTCAACACCGCCGTTTTAGAAAAGAAGAAACGTGCGAAGAATCCAGCTTTCGGCACAATTCCGCTGGAAGTGAAGTATTTCGATGAATTGGCTGTGATCTACTTTCAGGCTGACTCGCTGAATGGTCAGAAGAAATGGAAACAGGATTGGAAGAAGATGCTCAACAAGCACCTCTTGGATGAACTGGGCCAGGTTCCGATTGAGAACTTGACTCAGGAGTTCATTGTGTCTTTAGTCATGGCAAAGTTTCCTGAAGCTGGTCCGACCACTCACGCTAGCTACTTGGCGTATTTGAAGGCCATCTTCAACTTCGGCATAGAACGTGGATACTTGAAGGAGAACCCGTTGCGCTTCTTCAAGAAGAAGACTGCGCCCCAGAAGGAGCTTCTGCTGGATTTGGAAACTATCCAGAACCTGAAAGACGCGGCCCCGGATCATCTGGCGTTTGCTATTGAATTGCTGTGCAATACTGGAGTTCGTCCTGGAGCTGGAGAATTGTTGGCCTTGAAGTACGACCACATCCAGTGGGATCAAGGTACACTCCGGGTATTCGGTGGGAAGACCGGAAAATGGCGCACTATTCCGCTGAAGCCTGCGTTTCTGAAGAAACTCAAAAACCGCATGAAGGATAGCAAGTCCGGCTACCTCGTCGAATACAACGGGAAGCCCGTAAAGAGTGTCCATCGCAGCTTCCGCCGCACTTGCGAGAAACTCAAGATCGACAAGTCGGTGGTGCTGTACGACATAAGGCATTGGTTTTGCTCACAATTACTGTCCAATGGTGTGCCGGTGAAAAGTGTATCTACCCTCGCCGGGCATGCTAGCAGTAATATGACAATGAATGTTTACTGTCACCTCATCCCGGGAGACACGGACAAGGCCATCGAACACCTGCCGGACCTTGACTAGCTGTCCCACCACGGATCAAACGGCGAAGGGGGTGTCAGAGATGGCACCTCCTTCCTTTTATTGAAGACAATCCCAAACAATACAACATCCCGTACTTCTTGTATCATTCGATGATGGAGGGTGTATGGATATTTTGCAGGAGGGAGTCATAGGCGGTAGGGTAATTACGGGTTGCCCCTGTTCCCAGCCATACATCCTCATACACTGTTATTACAGCACCTTAAACAGTTCGCTCCAACACCGCTGGGAACCCAAGGTTCACCTTTCGGTTCCCCGACAAAAGAAGAAGGACCATCCAGCATAAGCAGCTAAACGGTCCTTTTTCTTAAGAAAATATGGTGGTGGAGCTGGAGGGAATTGAACCCACGACCTCTTGAATGCCATTCAAGCGCTCTCCCAACTGAGCTACAGCCCCACGTCGTTGGGAAAGACAATTTGCAAGAAGCACGCATTCTTGTCAATACAAAATCCGCCCACATGTCACTTGAATCCGGCTTTCTGCCAGGCGCGCATTCCAAGACGCTTCCCGACACCAGCCATCGGCGGCCAGGACAATCGTCGAATTATTATCACGCCCTGACAGTTTATTAATTTTCTTCGCAGTTCCAGCTTGTTACCATCAATATTCTCTCGGGATAGGGCCGGGGAAAAGAGCAACCGCATTGGGCTTGTTTTCAACATATGTCTGTTGAAAACAAAAATTAATTACAATAATCACCAAAATCAAGCAACCCAGGCACACCCCTACCCGCTTTGCTTTCCATGTGGAATGCTTTTCTTTTACACATGATAATCTATTTGATTAATTGAATTTTATTACATTGACTCTAAGCGGCTCAGAACCTATATAATTACCATGGGGCACCACTGTTGTGCCCCTTTGAGACGCAAACTCGCTTTCCCAGGAGGAAGCCATGACCGATACCGCCCAAAACCTCACCATGATCTCCGTGGGGCTGCCCGCTCCGGGAACCACGCAGGTTGTCAAGCTCTCCGCCAACATGCTGGTGGAGTTCCAGTTTGACACGACGGATGTCACATATTCCCACCAGGGCCCGAACCTCGTGCTGACCACGCCCGACGGCGGCGTCGTCATCTTCGAGGGCTTCCTCGACCTGGCGCAGGAAGGCGGATTGCCTGTCTTTCAGCTCATCGGCGGCGAACAGATTCCCGGCGACGTCTACCTCTTCGCATTCGAAAACGTGGAGAGCACCCAGTCGGAGACCGCTGCGGGCAGTTCGCTGGGCAGCAGTGGCGCGGGCGTCTACATGGATGACGAGGGCAACCTCTTCCGGGGCCTTTCCAGCCTCCCGCCCCAGGACCTCCCCGGCCGCACGGGCGGCCGCGACCTGACCTCCGACGACATCCAGGACCTGCTGACCACCACGTCGAGCAATGCGCCCACCATCAACGGCACCCTTTCGCTGCACATGGCAGAGGACGGATATGACGCCGACACCGGCACGTCCTCGCCCCTGATCATCCGCGACACCGACATCCTTTCCCTGGTCAGCGATCCCGATCCCGACACCGTGGTGGCCGTCAGCGACCTCTCCGTCTCCGGCGGCGCCCTGACCCAGATCGCGGCCGGTGTCTGGGCCTTCATGCCCGACCAGGACTTCAACGGCGACGTCTCCGTGACCTTCTCGGTCACGGACGGCACCTATACCGTGCAGGGGACCGGCGCCATCGAGGTCGCCCCGGTCAATGACGCGCCCGTGGTCTCCGGCGACGAGACCGTGAGCATGGCCGAGGACGGCTCCATCACCGGCACCGTGGCCGAGCACGTCACCGACGTGGACAACGTCGCAACCGACATGACCTACACCCTCGACGAGGGGCAGACCGTGCCCACGGGCCTGACCTTCAACGCCGACGGCACCTACGCCTTCGACGCTTCCTCCTACGACAACCTGGCCGAAGGCGAACCCGCGACCTTCAACCTTACCTACACCGTCAGCGACGGCGCGGGAGGCTACACCACCGGCACCCTGACCATCACGGTCACCGGGACCAACGACGCGCCCGAGGTCCTGGCCGCCTCCACCGGCGCGGTGGCCGAGGACGCCTCCTACTCCGGGTCCGTGGCGGGCGACGTCGCCGACATCGACGCCGCCGACACCCTGACCTACGCCCTGACCGGCGACGCGCCCACCGGCCTGACCATGAACGCCGACGGCACCTACACTTTCGACGCCTCCTCCTACGACACCCTGGCCGCCGGCCAGACCCAGGAGATCACCGCCACCTACACCGTCAGCGACGGGCATGAGGGCGTCGCCGCCAACACCCTGACCATCACGGTCACCGGAACCAACGACGCGCCCGAGGTCCTGGCCGCCTCCACCGGCGCGGTGGCCGAGGACGCCTCCTACTCCGGGTCCGTGGCGGGCGACGTCGCCGACATCGACGCCGCCGACACCCTGACCTACGCCCTGA
>NZ_JAQUWN010000008.1:44773-47273 GCF_028692895.1 Pseudodesulfovibrio sp. | reverse complement strand
CCGGCGACGCGCCCACCGGCCTGACCATGAACGCCGACGGCACCTACACCTTCGACGCCTCCTCCTACGACACCCTGGCCGCAGGCCAGACCCAGGAGATCACCGCCACCTACACCGTCAGCGACGGGCATGAGGGCGTCGCCGCCAACACCCTGACCATCACGGTCACCGGGACCAACGACGCGCCCGAGCTGACCTTCAGCGCGGCCGACACCACCTATAACTATATTCAGAACGGCAGCTTCGAGGGCGTGGACATCGACGCCGGCGGCTGGGCCCAGGGGTACAATCCCCCGAATTGGACCCTTGAAGCGGGCGGCCACTTCGAGGTCATGGACGGCCAGCGCGGCGGCATCATCGGCGCGAGCGACGGCGAGAACGTCCTCGACATGGCGGTCGGCACCGGCGTTCCCGTCTCCGTGTCCCAGACCGTCACCGGCCTCACCGAAGGGGCCTACGCCATCTCCATCGACGCCTTCGACCGGGGCGAGCACCTCGGCGAGGCGGATTCCGGGGCCATCCACATCCTGTGGAACGGCGTCGAGATCGGCTCCATCAACCCCGGCTCCGAGGCCTGGGAGACCGGCGCCTTCACCGTGACCGTGGCCGACGGCGAGACCTCCGGCACCCTGACCCTGACCTCCGAGGACGGCGGCACCTTCGGCAACGTCATCGACAACGTGGCCATGTACGCAGTGAACACCGGCGACGCGGTCCCGGTCTCCGTGGCCGAGAACACGGCCGCCGGAGCGGTGGTCGCCACCGCCCTGGGCGCGGATGTTGACGGCGACGCCCTGGCCTACTCCCTGGTCGACAACGACTCGCCCTTCACCATAGACGCGAGCACCGGCGTCATCACCCTGGCCGGCGACCTCAACCACGAAGAGGCCTCCAGCTACACCATCCAGGTGGCGGTGAGCGACGGCGACGAAACCACCATCAAGAACCTGACCATCCAGGTGGCCGATGTGAACGAGGCCCCGGTGGTCGAAAGCCCGGTCGTCTTGGACAACATGGCCGAGGACGGCGGGCCCGTGACATTCACCGAGGCCCAGCTCCTGGCCAACGCCTACGACCCGGACAACGAAGGCGGAGCGAACCCGCAGGACGGCCTCTCCGTCACCGGCCTGGCCGTGACCGACGGCTCCGGCGCCCTGGTGGACAACGGCGACGGCACCTGGACCTTTACCCCGTCCGGGAACTGGAACGGCGACGTCCAGCTCACCTACTCCGTGACCGACGGCGAACACAGCACCGCCGCCTCGGCCAGCTTCGACGTCACCCCGGTCAACGACGGGCCGACCCTGGAGTTCGCCTCGGCCGTGGACGCCGAGAACCTGATCCAGAACGGCAGCTTCGAGGGCGTGGACATCGACGCGGGCGGCTGGGCCCAGGGGTACAATCCCCCGAACTGGACCCTGGAAGCGGGCGGCCACTTCGAGGTCATGGACGGCCATCGCGGCGGCATCATCGGCGCGAGCGACGGCGAGAACGTGAACGACATGGCGGTCGGCTCCGGTGAACCCGTGGTCATCTCCCAGACCGTCACCGACCTCGCGGCGGGACAGTATGTCATCGGCCTGGATCTCTTCGACCGGGGCAGCCACCTGAACGAGCCCGATTCCGGCAACATCGACGTCTACTGGAACGGCGAGCTGGTGGCGACCCTCAATCCGGGCGACGACGCCTGGGAGACCGGCTCCATCATCGTCACCGTGGCCGACGGCGAGACCTCCGGCACCCTGACCCTGGCCTCGCACGACCCCGGCACCTTCGGCAACGTCATCGACAACGTCACCATGCACGCCATCGACCCGGTCGAGAGCGCCACGGTGACCCTGGCCGAGGACGCGGCCAACGGCGCCTACGTGGCCACGGCCGTGGGTTCGGACGTGGACTCCACGGACCTGACCTTCTCCATCGTGGGCGACTCCCCGTTCTCCATCAACCCGGAGACCGGCGTCATCACCCTGACCGGCGCGCTCGACTACGAGACCGCCACCAGCCACACCATCACCGTGGCCGTGGCCGACGGCAACGGCGGCGTGACCACCAGGGACCTGACCATCGACGTGTCCAACCTCAACGACAACGCGCCCACCCTCGCGGTGGGGCCGGTCGCCGGCGTCGCCGAGAACGCGGACGCCACCGTGGTCGCCACCCTCGCGCCCGCCGACCTGGACGGCGACAGCGTCACCTACACCCTGACCGCCACCGACGGCGCGGGCAACGACGCCTCCGGCCTGTTCTCCATGGACGGCGACAAGGTGGTGGCCGCCGCCGGGCTCGACTACGAGACCGCCGGCCAGTACCACATCAGCGTCACCGCCTCGGACGGCGTCCACGACAGCAACACCGTCGAATTCGACGTGAACGTGGACAACCTCAACGACAACGCGCCCACCCTCGCGGTGGGGCCGGTCGCCGACGTCGCCGAGAACGCGGACGCCACCGTGGTCGCCACCCTCGCGCCCGCCGACCTGGACGGCGACAGCGTCAC
>NZ_JAQUWN010000008.1:0-44673 GCF_028692895.1 Pseudodesulfovibrio sp. | reverse complement strand
GTTCTCCATGGACGGCGACAAGGTGGTGGCCGCCGCCGGGCTCGACTACGAGACCGCCGGCCAGTACCACATCAGCGTCACCGCCTCGGACGGCGTCCACGACAGCAACACCGTCGAATTCGACGTGGACGTGGACAACCTCAACGACAACGCGCCCACGGTCGGCGACGCCCTCGTCCTCACCGGAACGAACGAGGACACCCCCATCACCATCCACGCCGCCGACCTCCTGGAGGGAGCCTCTGACGCGGATCATGACGGGCTGTCCGTGACCAACCTGGCCGTCAGCGCCGAGCAGGGCGCCCTGCACGACAACGGCGACGGGTCCTGGACCTTCACCCCGGCCGCCGACTTCAACGGCGACGCCACGTTCACCTACTCCGTAAGCGACGGCGAGCACGCCACGCCGCAGAGCGCCACCCTGGCCGTGGCCGCGGTCAACGACGCGCCCGCCCTCGACCTGGACGGCGGCAGCCACCTGCAGGTCACCTTCGCCGGGGAAAGCGCCGCCTACAACAACATCATGGGCGTCTACGTCGTGGACGCGGACGGCAACAACGCCTCCGACCCGCAGATAATCGTCTACAACCAGAACGCGGGCATCGCGGAAGGCACCGTCCTGACCACGCTGGCGGAAGGCGAGCACTACGAGTACTTCATCATTGCGAACGGCGCGAACACCTACGACGCTCTCACCGACAGCCAGCTCTCGTTCTCCCATGCGGGAGACGGCACCCTGATCCTGAACGTCGACGGCTCCCCGTCCACGGCCCATGTCTACTTCTCGCAGTCGGAGAATGATCCGGACAACCTCGAGGGCGGCCACTTCATCATCACCGAGAACGCGGACGGCTCCACGACCGTCAGCGTCGAGGACCTCTGGAACGGCGGGGACAAGGACTTCGCCGACGTGGTCCTGAACATCCAGCCCGTTGACGGCTCCGAAGGCACCGGCTACGCGGCCACCTTCGTCGAAGGGACGAGCGGCGCGCACGTCGCGTCCGCCGGCGTCACCATCACCGACGCCGAAGGCCCCATCTCCGAAGCGACCGTCACCCTGACCAACGCGCAGGACGGCGACATCCTGAACGTCGGCAACCTGCCCGACGGCATCACCGCCAGCTCGGCGACCAACCCCGTCACCGGCGCGATCACCGTCACCCTGACGGCGACCGGCGGCTCCGCCTCCCCGGCGGACTTCGAGACCGCCATCCAGGCCGTGACCTTCGCCAACACCTCGGATGACCCGGACACCACGCCGCGCGACATCGCCGTGACCGTCACGGACGACGGCGGCCTGAGCGCCAGCGCCCAGACCTCCATCACCGTCGTGTCGGTCAACGACAGCCCGGTGGCCGTTAACGACCAGTTCGCCGTCACCGAGGACACCGCCAGGGTCTTCACCTTCGCCGAACTGCTGGGCAACGACAGCGACCCCGAGGACTCCATCGGCGACCTGAAGATCATCACCGCGGCCACTGACGAGAACACCCACGGCACCGTGGTCGTCGACGAAGCCGCGCGGACTGTGACCTTCACCCCCGACGCTGACTACTCGGGCCCCGCCGCCTTCGTCTACGGCGTGCAGGACACCGATGGCGGTTACAGCAGCGCCACCGTCAGCCTGACCGTGGAATCCGTCAACGACGCCCCCACCATCGACGGCGCAGTGACCTTGGAGGCCACCGACGAGGACACCGCCATCGTCATCACCGCCGGCCAGCTCCTGGCCGGAGCCTCGGACGTGGACGGCGACGCCCTGTCCGTGACCAACCTGACCGTCAGCGCCGACCAGGGCTCCCTGGAGGACAACGGCGACGGCACCTGGACCTTCACCCCGGCCGAGAACTTCAACGGCACCGCCGAGTTCTCCTACTCCGTGAGCGACGGCTCCGCCTCGGTCAGCCAGTCCGCCGCCATGACCGTCAACGCGGTCAACAACGCCCCCACGGCCGGCGACGATGTGCTCGGATCGACGGCCTACACCCCGAGCGAAACCATCGCCGCCACCACCGACGCGACCATAACCAACGTCAACCAGGTGGCCGCCGACTGGGCGGCCGAGGGCATCACGGTCCGCGCCATGGTCGGCAACGGGCTGAACTCCAGCACCTGGCAGGATTCGGTGCTGAGCAGCAAGAACGTCTCCTTCACCGAGGCGGGCACGCAATACGCGTACTCCGGGTTCGGCGTCCACGCCGCCAACGGCATCGACGGCGGTGAGATCGACACCATCAACGGCAACGAGAACTACACGGAATTCGTGAACCTGACGTTTGATCGGCCCATGAGCTCCGTGACCGTCACCCTCTCCGCCCTGTTTGACGGCGTGCAGGACCTGACCACCCTCGAGGACGACGCCGGTCCCTATGATATCGGCTACATCGAGACGGCGCGGCTGGCGGCCTACAGCGCCAACGGCGAACTGATCGGCTACGTGGACGTGTCGGGCACCCCCAACGGCCTGGTCACGGTCACCCTCGACGCCGATTCGCTGCACTCCAGCACGCCCATCGCCGAGGTGGTCGTCATGCCGCTCGACGACGGCGCGCACAACTCGGGCAACAACAGCGACTTCCTGGTCAACAGCGTCACCGGCGAGACCTCGGCGCAGGTCGACGGCGTCTACTTCGAGGACCAGGCCATCGACATCAACCCGACGGTTCTGCTGTCCAACGACAGCGACAGCGACGGCGGCGCCTTGACCATCACCGCGGTGAGCGACGCCCAGCACGGCACGGTCACCATGGACGCGTCCGGCATCCACTTCGTGCCCGATGCCGAATACAACGGCCAGGCCAGCTTCGCCTACACGGTGAGCGACGGCCAGGGCGGCACGGCCACGGCCACCGTCACCCTGAACATCACCGCCGTCGACGATGCGCCCGTCGCGGGCAATGTCGACCTGACCGTGGTTGAGGACGGCACCCTGACCATCTCCCAAAGCGACATCACTTCCCACGTGACGGAGGTCGACGGCGACGCGCTGACCGTCACCGACCTGACCGTCAGCGGCGGCGCCCTGGAGGACAACGGCAACGGCACATGGACCTTCACCCCGGACGCCGACTGGAACGGCGACCTGAACCTGAGCTACACCGTGACCGACGGCACAACCTCGGTCACGGGTTCCGGCACCATCGCGGTCACTGCGGACAACGATGCGCCGGTCCTGGGCATCGACGGCTCCGAAACCACCTACGACACCGCCTACACGGTGGGCGGCTCCGAGGTCTCCATCGCGGGCGACATCCACATCACCGACATCGACTCCGACATGCTCGGCAAGGCCGTCATCACCCTGGCCAACACCCAGGAAGGCGACGTCCTGAACACCGACGGCATCTCCGGCGGCCTGTTCGTGCAGGTGGACCACAACGGCGACGACACGATCATCACCCTGAGCGGCGACGCCACGGCCTCGGAATACGAGAGCGCCATCAAGGCGATCACCTTCTCCACCACCGGCGACGCGGGCGTGAACCGTGTCGTCACCGTGCAGGTGACCGACGCCGAGGGCACGCAGTCCGACGCCAGCAACACCGCGACCACCGTCATCGCCGTGGCCCACCCCACCGACGATCCCGTGATCGACATGGACGTCCACGGCCAGGAGGTCAGCATCGAGGGGCGCAACGCGAGCTACGCCAACATGCTCGGCGTCTACACCGTGGACGACCAGGGCGACCCGAGCAACCCGGAGATCATCCTGGCCAACGCGGACAGCGTGAAGCTGAACGAGGTCCTCAAGGTCTTCGCCGAGGACGAGCAGATCCGCTTCTTCCTCATCGCCGACGGCGGCAACAAGGGGCTCGACCTCAACGCCGACATGCACTTCGTCAGGGATAACGGCCAGTGGGCCCTGGCCCTGGCCGGAGCAGGCGGGGTCACAAACCTCGTCGACGTGCGCTTCGACGACGCCACCTACAACCCGAACGGCGAGGAAGCCTCCTTCGAATTCCCGAGGGGCGAGGACGCCGGGGTCACCGTGGGCGGCCGGGGCGAACCCAACGACATCCACATCGGCGTGGACGACCAGCTCGGCTCGCCGAGCGGCCCGAACGGGCATGACCCCGACCCCTACAAGGACAACAAGGGCCAGGACGATGACGACGACTTCAACGACCTGAAGATCGACGTACACTACTCCAACAACGGCGTCTTCCACGGCGGGAACAACAACGACGAGGCCAACGGCGGCGTCGGCAGCGACACCCTCTACGGATACGACGGCAACGACTTCCTGGCCGGAGACAACCACGCGGACGTGCTATACGGCGGCGCGGGCAACGACACCCTGTACGGCGGGAGCGACGCCGACACCCTGTACGGCGACGCCGGACACGACACCATGTACGGCGGGAGCGGGGATGACTCCCTTCACGGCGGCGGCGGCAACGACCTCATGTACGGCGACCTGAACAACGACAACGCCGGCGGCGCGGACCACATGTACGGCGACGCCGGACACGACACCATGTACGGCGGCCAGGGCGACGACAGCATGTACGGCGGCCACGGCGACGACTACATGCAGGGCAACGCGGACAACGACCTGCTGGTCGGCGGCAGCGGCGACGACACCCTGCTCGGCGGCGGCGACTTCATGAACGGCGCCGACGGCGCCAACACCCTGCACGGCGGCCACGGCGACGACCTGCTGGTGGGCGGCGACCACGTCGACCTCTTGACCGGCGGCAGCGGCGACGACACCCTGTACGGCGGCGACGGCCACCACGGCGGCGCGGACGGCAACCGGATGTACGGCGGCGACGGCAACGACCTGCTGGTCGGCGGCGACGGCCACGACACCCTTGTGGCCTCCACCGGGCACGACACCATGTACACCGGCTCCGGCGACGACCACATCTTCATCGACCAGTCCGTCCTCGCCACCAACACCGAAGGCGGCAACGAGCTGTTCGTCGCCGACTTCGACACCGCCCACGACCGGCTCAACCTGGACCCCGGCATGGTGGCCACCATCCTCGACAACACCGACGGCCAGGTGCACCTCGACGTGACCGACGGCTCCCACCACTTGACCGTCATCCTCGAAGGAGCGAACATCTCCTCCTTTGACGTGAACCAGCATGTGGACTACACCGACAACAGCACCGACCAGGTGATCCAGATGATTATCAACGCCAACAACAACAGCGATTACTAGACCTCGCGGGAAACGGCCCGGCTTGACGGCAAGCCGGGCCTTTCCGCGAAGGCCTATTGCATTCCCGAACGGATGCAGATAAGAATGATTGACAATGACGATTTACCCCATGGCAGCTAAACGACACCTCTCCACCCTTCCGGCGCTCCTGGCGCTCTTCGTCCTTTTGCTTTCCGGGCAGGCCCTTGCGGGCACGGACGGGAACACGACCCTCATCGAGTCGGTCAAGAAAGCCGTGGGGCACCACTCCCAGATCAAGGCCATGACCTTCAATCGGGAAGCGGTCAGCCGCGACCTGGCCTCGGCGCTGGGCCGGTTCTTCCCCTCGCTCGACCTTACCAGCGACTACGGCTTCCAGAAATACAACACCAGCAGCGCCCGGGCCCTCGGCAACGAGGACCGGACCCGCACCGCCTCGGACTCCAAGGCCACCCTGACCCAGAACCTCTTTGACGGCATGTACCGGATCAGCGACTACTATGGGTCCAAGGCCCGGCTGACCTCGGCCGAATACCGCCTGCTCGACAACGTGGAGACCGTCGCCCTGGACGCCATCCGCGCCCATGTGGACGTGGTCCGGCTGCGCAAGCTGGTCACCCTGGCCGAGGAGAACGTCACCTCCCACCAGGAGGTCCTGGAATCCATAGCCGAACGCGTGGCGGGCGGCGCGGGCAGCATGGCCGACGAGATGCAGGCCAGGGGCCGCGTGGCCCGGGCCGAGACTACCCTCATTACCTACAAGGGCGACCTGAGCTCCGCCGAGGCCCAGTACTTCCGGGTGGTCGGCAACGAGCCCGGCCCCTTGGAGGCCATCGGATTCCATGAGGAAATGGTCCCCAAGGAACGGACGCCCTACATGGACGTCGTCCTCAGGGAAAACCCCAAGGTCAAGGTCTACCAGGCCGAGGTCGAGGCCAAACGCGAGGACAAGGGCATGACCGGCGCATCCATGATGCCCAACGTGGACGTCCAGGTCAGCAGCCGCTACACCGACCACCTGGACGGCGCCAGCACCTACCTGCGCGACGACCGCGCCATGCTCGCCCTCTCCTGGAACCTGTTCAACGGCACCTCGGACTTTCAGGACATCAAGGCCGCCCAGGCCAGGGTCGACCAGGCCAAGGCCGACCTCCAGGACACCATGGACGAGCTCGGCCGCGAGGCCAGCACCACCTGGACCGACTACCAGACCGCCCTGGGCCAGGTGGGCAAGCACCAGGAGGCCCTGCAGTACAGCATGGAATCCCGGGACATGTACCTCATGCAGTTCAACGTGGGCCAGCGCTCCCTGCTTGACGTGCTCGACGCCATCAACGAGGTGTTCAGCAACAGCGTGCAGCTCGAAACCGCCCTTTCCAACCGCGACTTCACCATCTACAAGTTCCTGGCCCTGGAGGGCAACCTGGTGAAGACCCTCGACATCGCCGAGGCCGCCACCGAAGGCCAGGCATCCGAAAAATAGCCTCCCCCCCAAAAAACAAATGAGGCCGGAAGCGCAACCCGCTTCCGGCCTCTTCTTTTCGTCCCGGCGTCCATCCGGCCGCTCTCCGCAGCCGGCTCCCGGCTCATTCCTCGATCAGCCGGATGGACCGCCACGGCCCACGGCGGAACCGGACCATGAAGCTCACGGCCAGGAATATGACGTAGGAGAGCAGACAGGCCCACGGCGCGTGCAGGGAGGTCACCCCCAGGCGAGTGAGCAGGGTCAGGGGAATGACCACGCAGCCCATGGAGCCGACGGCCATGGTCAGCATGATGAAGCGCGTGTCCCCGGCCCCCTTGAGCCCGCCCATGTAGGTGATGGCCACGGCGTCGAGCAGAGTGAAGGCGGCGATGTAGCGCATCAGCACCACGCCCAGGGAAAGGACCCGGCCGAACTCCGCGCCCGCGTCCCCCCGCGCCCGGAAGAGCTCCATGAGCCACTCCGGAAAGCATATGAAGAGAATGGCCATGCTTCCCATGTAGAGGAGGGCTATGCGCAGCACGCTGCCGGTGGCGTAGGCCGCCCGGTCCGGCTGGCCCGCGCCCATGGCCTGGCCCACCATGATGCTCACGGCGATGTGCATCCCGATCATCGGCAGGAAGGCCAGGGTCTCGATGGAGATGGCCGCGTTGGTGGCGGCCAGCTCGGCCGCGCCGATGCGCCCCACCATGAAGACGAAGAAGGTCACCGCGAACATGTCCACGAAAAACTGGATGCCGCCCGGCAGGCCGAAGCGCAGGAAGCGGCGGAACAGCTCCGGGTCGAACCGCCAGGCCGAGCGCACGCGGAAGACCGCCTCGTTCTCGCGGGTGAAAATGAGCAGGGAGTAGCAGACGCCCGGCAGCACGTAGCCGATGAGGGTGGCGATGCCCGCCCCGACGATGCCCATCTCGGGGAACGGCCCGTAGCCGTTGATCATGCAGTAGTCGAGCGGGATGTTCAGGGCGGTGGCGGCCAACTGGACCACCATGACCGGCTTGGTCAGCCCTCGCCCGGAGAAGAAGCTGGACAGGCAGGCCCCCACCAGGAACGGCCCGCCGCCCACGGTGAGGATGCGGAAATAGGCCACCTCCTGCTCGCGCACGGCTGGCGGATGCCCGGCCAGGTCGAAAAGCGGCCCGGCCAGGAACCAGAGGGCGGCCAGGAACAGCCCGGCGGGCAGGCAGAACCACAGCCCCTGCCACATGGCCGCGCCCACCCGCTCGTGGCGGGCGGCCCCGGTGTACTGGGAGACGAACACCCCCACGTACTCCACCACCCCGAAAAAGAAGGACAGGAACAGGAAGGCGCTGACGTTGGCCGGAAACGACGCGGCCAGAGACTCCAGGGAATAGTGTCCCAGGAAGATGCGGTCGGTGAAGGTCATCACCGTGGAGGAGAGCATGCTGACCACCAGGGGGAACCCGATGACCAGGGACTCCCGGTAGCCGTTTTTCGCTGCCCAGCGCTGAATCTTCATTTTCGTTTCCGTGTCGGCGTTGTTCGGGGGAAGGGGGCTATACGCCACAAGCCCGGTGGTGGCAACCTGCCCTGCCGGACCTGGGGGAAATGACGGGACCGCCGTCCACAGGATCCAGACATAGCCCCGAAAGGCGCAATCCTCAAGCCGTCCGGCCACGCCCCCCCGCCTGGGCCCGGCCCTTGCGGCAGGCGAAAAAAGGGCCCCGGCGATGCGCCGGGGCCCTGTGCAACCGGATGGAGCGCGGCCGCTATTCCCTTGTCTCCACGAGCTTCTCGCCCGCCGGGGTCTTGAGCACCCCGGACAGGGCGCTCACCACTGCGGCGTCGTATCGGACGGCCTCGCCCGCCAGGATTTCCAGGGCCGCCTGCGGCGCCTTGGCCCCCCGGTAGGAGCGGGGGCGGATCATGGCGCAGAACACATTGAGCGCAGAAAGGATGCGGGCGGCCAGGCTGATCTCGTCGTACTTGAGGTGCTTGGGATAGCCCGAGCCGTCGAGGCGCTCGTTCATCTGGTAGATGGCGTTGAGCACGCCCTCGGCGATGTCGATGTCCTTGAGGATGCGATAGGCGTGCTCAACGTGCTGCTCCATGACGCCCATCTCCTCGTCGGTGAGGCGGCCGGGCTTGGTCAGGATCGCGTTGGGCACGAACATCTTGCCGATCTGCGAGAGATTGGCGGCGGTCTCCAGCTCGGCGATGTCGCCGTCGCCCAGGCCCATGGCCTTGCCCACGGCCACGGAGAGGCGGGCCAGGAGCTTGGTGTGGCCGCCCAGGTACGGGTCGGCGGCCTCGATGGTGGAGCCCAGGGCCTCCATGGCGCGCTGGATCAGCCGCCGGTTCTTCTCCTGCACGGCCACGAACTCGGTGATGTCGCGGTAGACCTCGACAATGCCCTCGCAGCCCCCCTCGGCCGTGTGGTACGGGGCCTTTGATATCTGGAACTCGTAGCGCTGCGAGTGCAGGAAGATGGGCTCGTTGATGGTGATCTTGCGGTTCTGGTCGCACACCGCGGCGTCCTTGGCCGACAGGCGCTTGGCCGTGTCGAAGCCGAACACGGCGGCCGCGTCCATGCCGATGAGCTCCTCCTTGTCGCGGCCCACGGCCTTGGCGAAGGCGTCGTTGACGTAGGTGTACCTGCCCTCCATGTCCTTGAGGGTGATGAACTCGTCGATGTTGGCGTTGATGGAGTCGATGAACCGCTTCTGGATGTCGATCTGGGAGGCGAGGTTGCGGAACTCCTCGGCGATGCGCTGGCTCTGCACGCCGGTGAGGACCCACCAGGCCAGCCCGGCCACCAGGAAGGCGGTCAGGATGCCCAGCCCGGCCACGATCCAGACAGTGCGGGTGAAGCTCTCCACCGGCTTCATGGCCGTGGCGTAGTCGGACTCCTGCACCACCCACCAGACCTGCCCCGGCACCTTGACGCCCAGGGAGTAGACCTCGCGGTCGTTCTCGGAGAGTGAAGTCCGGGCGGCGAAGGCCAGGTTGCCGTTGTCGCCGAAATCAAGCTTGGCCGTGACGTCCGTGAACCCCCGGGAGGTCCAGGGCGTGACCTCGCGGAAGCGGTCGCCCTCCTTCTGCATCAGCCGGGTCCGCTCCCCCTTGGCCGAAAGCGAGGAGTTGGACATCAGCTCGGTGATGGTGCCGGTGATCTGCCGGGTCATCATCAGCGCGCCGATGGCCGGATCGCGGTCCTCGCGCGCGTCGGGCGGGAACACGGGCACGAAGACGTCCATCTCCAGCCCCTGCGCGGTTTTGCGCAGCGGCGAGAACGCGGCCTTCCGGGCCTTGATCGCCTCCATGGCCAGGGCCAGTTGGTCATCCTCCATGGGAGGCAGGTGACCGTCGGTGGCGATGTAGACCTCGCCCTTGGCGTTGAGGATGCGGGCGGTGGTGAAGCCGGAGTAGGTGGAGAACTCCCGGAGCATGTTCTGCATCATGGGCAGTTGGGCGGCCAGGGCGGCTCCCTCGTTGCCCGAGTCCACGTCCTCGGGCGAGACCGCGCCGAAGATGGCGGTCAGGTCCCCCTTGAGATCGTTCACCTCGGCGGCATAGAGCCGGAACAGCTCGGACTTGATGAGCCGGTCGCCCTGCCGGGAGAGATTGGTCAGCCAGGCCGAGACCATCTCCGCCCGGCTATGGGAGAGGAGCCCGAGCCGCTTTTCCTGGTTCTCCAGGCTCTCGGTCTCCTTGTTGCCCACCGCCCGGCTGGCCAGGATCAGGATGCCCGCCGAAATGACCAGGACAAAGGCCAGCACCACGCCGATCTTGACGCCCGCCTTGGCCCCTCCGAGGTTCTTCGGCACCTCGTTCGCCTTGTTCTGCTGTGCCATGGTTCACTCCATCTGGTTGTTTTCGGACCGGCGCGAAGACCTCGGCCCGTCATTGCTTCTTGGCGCGCTGGAAGGCCGTGTTCTTGCTCACGGGCACGTGCATCCAGCGGAACTTCTCGTTCACGGAATACTGCGGCATGTAGTGCTTGTACCGGACGTCCGGCAGCACCATGACCGTCTGGTTGTCGAGGATGTAAATGTTGTCGGGCAGATAGACGGCCAGGATCGCATGTCCGATGTTCCGGATCATGTCGCGGACCGCCACGATGCGCATCCTTTCCTCGGAGAAGCCCAGCTCCTTCAGCGCATAGTACTTGGCGATGGCGTAGTCTTCGCAATCACCTGATTTCTTGATGAATTCCTGTGGCGAGGCCCAGTAGTCGCTCTCACCGTAGTTGGCCGCGTCCAGCCGGTAGGGCCACTGGTTGAAGAACTTGTTCACGCCCTTGAGCTTGTCCATTTCCGGCTTGTCCGCAAGCTCGGCCTTGAGCTTCACCCAGGCGTTCCTGGACGGCAGCTTGGCCATGTCCGGGGAGTTGAAGTATCCCTTCCAGATCGCCATCTTCTTGAGCACGCCGGTCCACTTGGGCAGTTTTTCCAGGTTGCCCTTGAACTCCACGGTCCCGAAGAGGCGGGGCCCGGCGGACTTGCCGTCCGCGGGCGGGGCCGGGGCCCCGGCCGACGCCCCCCGAGCCAGGCAAAGGGCCAGCAGCAGCGCGCAGAACGCCCCGGTGACCGCCTGGTGTATGGATGCGGCGCGGGCCATGGACGTCCCCTCGCTAGCGTTCCCGCAGCGCGTTCTGCTTGGCCTTGAGGATGGGTTTGAGCAGGTAGTCGAGCACGGACTTCTTTCCGGTCAGGATGTCCACCTGGGCGGTCATGCCCGGCATGATGGGCAGCCGCTCGCCCCGATAGAGGATGGCGTTGTTCTTGGTGCGCACCTTGACCAGGTAAAAGCTCTCGCCCTTTTCGTTCTGGATGGTGTCCGCGCTGATGTTCTCCACCGTGCCGTCCAGCCCGCCGTAGATGGAGAAGTCGTAGGCCGTGATCTTGACCTTGGCCTTCTGCTGCGGGTGGAGGAAGGCGATGTCCGAGGGCTTGATGTTGGCCTCGACCAGGAGGGAGTCGTCGAGCGGCACCACCTCCATGATGGACTCGCCCGGCTTGACCACGCCGCCCAGGGTGTTGATGAGGATGTGCTTGACCACGCCCTTGACCGGCGAGCGCACGTCGGTGCGGGTCACCCGGTCGCCCCCGGCGGCCAGGGTCTCGTTGATGGAGAGCAGTTCGCGCCGCCGCTCGTTGATCTCCTCCAGGGCCTGGCTCCGGAACTCGGCCTTGCGCTGCTCGATGCGGCCCAGGGCCTCCTTGGCCGCCCGCCGGGTCCGGGGCAGCCCCAGGGTCAGGGCGTCCACGTCGCCCTTGAGCTCCAGCACCTTCTGCTCCAGGGCCAGGTAGTCCAGCTCGGAGTGGATGTGCTTCTCCACCAGGGGCTTTGCGATGTCGCGCTGCTTCTGGGCCACCTCCAGGGATTTCTTGAGCTGCTTGCGCCGCCCTTCCATCTCGGTGACTTCCGATTCCTTCTGTTCGTACTGGTCCCTCAGGACGCCGAGCTCGATGGCGAGCTGGTCCTTCTGGGCATGAAAGATGCGCAACTGGTCCTGGAGGAGCTGCGGGGCCTTTTCCTTGAGCTCCGGATCGAAGACCGGGGCGTGGTCCTCTACCACGGCGGTGAGCCGGACGATGGCGGCCCGGTGCTCCAGCGCCTTGGTCTGGGCGTCGCGCAGGAAGCTCGCGGCCTGCTCGTTGCGCAGCCGGCAGAGCAGGTCGTCCTTCTGCACGATTTGGCCTTCCTGGACGTAGATCTCGCTCAGGATGCCGCCCTCCAGGTTCTGAATCTCCTGCACCCGCTGGGACGGGATGACCTTGCCGAAGCCGCGCGTGACCTCGTCGAGCACGGCCAGCTTGGCCCAGACCAGGAAGCCCGCCAGCATGAACAGGATGGCGGTGGACAGCATGTAGGCCATGCGGCGGCCCCGGCCGTACATGGCCTGGTCCACCTCGGACATGAACAGCAGCGTTTCCCTAGCGAATTTTTCCTTGCGCATGCCCACCTCACATGACCCGGATCCTGCCGGACCTCAGCCCGTCCAGGACCTGCTGCTTCGGGCCGTCCACCACGACGCGCCCCTTGTCCATGATCACCAGCCGATCCACCATGTCGAGCATGGAGTGGCGGTGGGTGATGACCAGGACGGTCTTGTCCTTGATGAACGGCTCCAGCTTGGCCTTGAACCGGTACTCCGACTGGTTGTCCATGTTGCTGGAGGGCTCGTCCATTATCAGGATCTCCGGATCGGGCAGGATGGCCCGGGCGATGGACACGGCCTGTCGCTGCCCGCCGGACAGCGAGGAGCCGCGCTCGCCCACCATCATGCCGTACCCGGCCGGGTGGTCCTTGACGAAATCCGTGACGCCCGCGATCTCGGCCGCGTGCTTGATGGACTGGTCGTCCGCCTCGGGCAGGCCGAAGGCGATGTTGTCCCTCAGCGTGCCGTAGAAGAGCAGCGAATCCTGGGAGATGTAGCCCACCTTGCGCCGCAGCACCGCGGTGTCGAGCTGGCGCAGGTCGATGTTGCCCACCTTCACCGCGCCCTGCACGGGCTGGTAGAGGCCGACGATGAGCTTGCCCAGCGAGGACTTGCCCGCGCCGGTGCGCCCCACCACGCCGACCTTCTCTCCCGGCCGGATGAGCAGGTTGACCTCGTTCAGGACCGCCTTGTCCGTGCCGGGATAGCTGAAGGAGACGTTCTCCACCTGGATGGAGGGCTCCATGTCGCCGTAGTGGAAGGTCTCCTTGTCCTCGGGCCGTTCGGAGGGCATCTCCATCAGCAGGTCCAGGGCCTTGAGGGCCATGCGCGACTGCTGGAACCGGGCCAGCAGACCGGCCACGGCCGAAAGCGGGGCCATGGACCGTCCCGCCAGGATGTTGCAGGCGATGAGCCCGCCCACGGTCAGTTCGCCCTTGCCGATGAGGTAGACGCCGGTGATGACGATGGCCACGGAGACCACCTGGGTGACGAAGACCGAGAAGGTGATGGAGAGGTTGGCCATGACCTTGGTCCGGCTGTTGGACAGGGCGGTCAGGCCGACCACGTTCTCCCAGCGCGCCTGCATTCGGCCCTCGGCCATGGACGTCTTGATGGTCTCCAGTCCCTGGACGATCTCGTAGAGCAGCGCGTATTTCTGGGTGGATTCCTTGTAGTGGCTCTCGATGATGTGCTGGAACGGCACCTGGAGGAAGAGCCCGAAGAGGACCACCACGGGCACGGCGATGAAGACCGGCCAGGCCACGGGTCCGCCGATGTAGTGGATCAGCCCGATGAACATGAACAGGAACGGCAGGTCGATGAGCGCCACCAGGGAGGAGGAGCTGAAGAACTCTCGCAGCGACTCGAACTCGCGCACGTTGTTGGCCACCGCTCCCGCGGATTCCGGCATGTAGTCGAGCCGGGCGGACATGAGGTGCTGCATGATCCGGCTGCCGATGAGCACGTCCGCGTTGCGGCCCGCCACGTCCACGAAATAGGAGCGCAGGTTCTTGAGCAGGAAGTCGAAGACGTAGGCGATGCCGATGCCCAGCGCCAGGACCCAGAGGGTGTCCGTGGCGTTGTTCGGGATGACCCGGTCGTACACGTTCATGGTGAACAGCGGCGCGGCGATGATGATCAGGTTGGTCATGATCGAGGCCGCGAAGACGTGGCGGTAGATGGGCCAGAAGCGGAGGATGACGCCCCAGAACCAGCGCTTGGTCTTGACCAGCTTGAGCTCGCTGGCGCGCTTGTCCAGCTTGGACATGCGGTGGCAGAAGATGGCGTAGCCGGTGTATTCCTCCTCCAGCTTTTCCAGCGGGGTCTCGGTCTCGTCCATGCCGTGGCCGGGAATGACCACGCGGGCAGTCTTCTCGTCGGTATCCAGGAGCACGCAGGCGTTGCCGCCGCGCAGGAGCAGGATGCAGGGCATGACCAGCTTGGTGATCTTGCGCAGGCTCTCGCGGTGCACGGTCTTGGCCGTGATGCCGATGCGCTCGGCCGCCCGGACGATGGCGGCGGCCGTGATGACCCCGCCCTGCTGCGGGATGCCCGCCTTGAGGGTGGCCGAGGAGACGGGCTTGCCCATCAACCGGCTGATGATGGACAGGCAGATGACCAGGGGCGGCTGATAGTCGATGTCCTTGGGCGAGAGGCGCTCGTCGTTGTCCATGTCCGGCGCGGCCGGACGCTGGCCCGCGCCCTGTCCCGGACCGCCCTGGCCGGCGGCCTGCCCTCCGGCGGGTCCGCCGGGAGCCGGGTTCGGCGCGGCCGCCGGAGCGGCCTTGGGGGCCGGCCCCTTGGCCACCTCCGCCGCCTGCGGCCCGGAGGCCGGGGCGGGCTTCGCCGCCGGGGAGGCGGACGCCTGGGCCTGCGGGCCGGGCTTGCCGTCGGCAGCGGGCCTGGTCTGCGCCTGACCGCCTGCCGGAGCCTTCGCGCCGCCGGGCGCAACCGGAGCCGGCCTGTCGCCGGGCCGGGCCTGCGCGGCCTCCCCTGCGGCGGGTTTCGCCCCCGGCGACGGCTTGCCGGCGTCCGGGAAAAGTTCGTCCTGGATGTTCTGGATGCTCTTCTTGTCGTCTGCTGCCATACGTCTCACTTCGGCCCCGGCGGGGCGACCTTGCGGCCCGCAACGGGGCGCGTCGTCCATCACTCCTTAGAGTAGCAATCCCAACTGTTTACCCAGGCATGTTTTTTGTCAAGTTCCATTTGGGATTTATGCAAGCAATACCGCCGGTTCCGGGAGTTTTCCACAACGTTGCCGGTGGGGATTCCACGGGATGCCCTCACCGGCCCTAGCCGCCCACGGTGAGGAGGATCTTGCCCATGGCCTGGCCCGAGGCCCAGTAGCGGTGGGCCTCGGCCACCTCGGTGTAGTCGAAGCGCGCGCCGTCCAGGAGCACTGCCAGGTCGTCGTCATCCACCATCCCCGCGATCTCGTGGAGAATCCGGCCATAGAGGGGCCGCCCGTCGCCGGTGACGAGCGGCAGGAGCATGAAGACCACGTGCAGGGTCAGCCCCTTGGCGTGCATGGCCGAGAGGTCATGGCTGGAGCGGGTCGAGGTGGAGACCACCTGGCCGCCCAATGCCGCCGCCTCGAAGGACTGGTCCAGGCACTTGCCGCCCACGGTGTCGAAGACCACGTCGAACCCCTCGCCGCCCGTGTGCTCGGCCACGTAGTCGGCCACGGAGACCTCGCGATAGGGAATGGGCGTGGCCCCCATGCTCTCGACCACGGCGGCCTTGTCCTCGTTCGAGACCGTGGCGAAGACCTTGGCCCCGGCGTGCTGGGCGAGCTGCACGGCCAGGTGGCCCACCCCGCCAGCGCCGCCGTGGACCAGCAGGGTCCGGCAGGGCTTGAGGTTCGCCCGCTCGAACAGGGCGAGCCAGGCGGTGATGGAGACCAGCGGGAGCGCGGCCGCCTCGGCCAGGTCCATGCACTTGGGCGCGGGGGCCAGGAGCCGCTCGTCGGCCACCATGTATTCGGCCAGCGCGCCGGGCATGTCGGCCACCCCGCCCGCGCAGCCGAAGACCCGGTCGCCCGGCTGGAACCGGGACATGGAGTGCGGGATGTCCTCGACCACGCCGGAGACGTCCAGCCCCGGCACGGCGGGCAGCGCGGGCGCGAACCCGAGCTTGCCGCCCAGGGCGGCGATCTTGTTGTCGATGGGATTGAAGCTGGACCCGGCGACCTTGATAAGAACCTCGCCGGGCCGGGGTTCCGGCCGCTCGATGTCGCGGAGGGCGAAGGAAGGGGCTTCGCCGAACCGCTCCAGCATCATCGCTTTCATGGCTTGTACCTCCCGGTATCGCGCGCCACGATAGCCCGCGCCGCGCTTTTTGTAAATTGCGCTCCGGAAAGCGGACGGTGGTCAGAACTCGACGAACCGGGGCGGGCGCTTGACCGCGCAGCCGCGCGCGTCGAAGCGCAGGGTCCCGGACAGGGAGCCGGGAACGCCCTTGCGCAGGGCATCGGCCACCTTCGCCGGCACGCAGGTCCCGGCGCGGGAGGCCGCCCGGCCCAGCAGGAGCACGGCGTCGCACCCGAGCAGGGCGTCGCGCCCCGGCGGGCGGCGGAAGCGCGCCTCATACTCCCCGGCAAAGGCCGCGTACCCCTCGGACGGGTCCTGCTCCGGGCAGTAGAGGACGCCGTAAAGCGGGCGGCTGGCCGGGGCGATCTCGGGCCGCTCGCCGAGAAAGACGAAGGGGCAGCCCATGCCCACGGCCCGGCAGGCGGCCACGAGGGGCAGCTCGTCCGCGCGGCCCACGCCCAGGAACACGGCGTCCAGGTCCAGCTCGCGCCGCCAGCGCGCCATGTGCCGGGCCACGCCCGAGCCCCTGCCCTCGAAACCGAAGGAGAGGGCCACCCGCAGGCCGCGCTTGTCCGCCAGCGACTCGAACTCGCGGGCCCGGCGCGCGCCCTGGTCGCCCGCGCCGTAAATCAGCCCCACCCGCTTCCAGCCCTTGCGCAGGGCCAGGTCCAAGGCGGCCCGGCCGACATCGGCCGGGTCCATGGCGTTGCCGAAGACCAGGGGAAACGCGCCGGTGGAGTAGCCCGTGCCCGCCGTGTTGGGCGAGAGCGCGAGCACGCCGTAAAAGGCGTAGTTCTGGGCCACCCCGGCCAGGAGCCGGAGGCTGGTGTGGCCGACCACGAAGGGAATGGCCGGGTCCAGGGCGAAGGCCTGGGCCGCCTCCAGCGCGCCCTCGCCGGCGCCGTGGTCGTCGCGCAAGGCCAGGACGACCTTGCGGCCCAGCACGCCGCCCTCGGCGTTGAGCCGGGCGGCGGCCAGCTCGGCCCCGCGCAGGATGTCGGGATGGGCCGAGAAGTCGCCCGCCACGCCGATGCGCAGCTCCCCGCCCGACGCGGCGGCCAGGGCCAGACGGTCCTCCAGGACGTGGTGGAAGACGTGGTCCTCGCGCAGCTCGTCGCGCACGCCGCCCCCGATCCAGACCAGGCAGGCCAGGGCCGAGAGGCCGAAGACGATCCAGGCGGCCAGCCCCCTCATCGCCCGCTCCCGTCCATCTGGCGCGAGGCCAGCCGGGCGAACAGCCCGTCCCGCTCCATGAGCTGGCCGAAGGTGCCGGACTCCACCACCGCGCCCCGGTCCATGACGTAGATGCGGTCCGCGTCGCGCACGGTGGAGAGGCGGTGGGCGACCACGATTCGCGTGGCGTTGAGGCCGCGCAGGTTGCGCATGACCGTGGCCTGGCTGGCGTTGTCCAGGCTGGAGGTGGCCTCGTCCAGCAGGAAGACGCGCGGCTTCCGCGACAGGGCGCGGGCGAGCATGATCCGCTGCCTCTGCCCGCCGGAGAAGGTCGAGCCGCCGTGGGGCACGAAGGTGTGCATCCCCATGGGCATGGCCCGGATGTCGTCGTCCACGGCCGCGAGCCGGGCCGCCTCCCAGGCGTCCTCCTCGTCCGCGTCCCTGGCCGCGCCCATGATGTTGAAATAGATGTTGCCCTGGATGAGCTCGCCGTTCTGGATGACCGAGCCGATCTGGCGACGGACCTTGACCGGGTCCAGGCGGCGCAGGGGCTTGCCGTCGTAGAGCACGGCCCCGGCCGAGGGCTGGTGGAACCCGAGCAGGAGCTTGAGCAGCGTGGACT
Organism: Pseudodesulfovibrio sp.; assembly: GCF_028692895.1. Classification (GTDB taxonomy): domain Bacteria; phylum Desulfobacterota; class Desulfovibrionia; order Desulfovibrionales; family Desulfovibrionaceae; genus Pseudodesulfovibrio. Next base: position 26,532 of record NZ_JAQUWN010000008.1, on the reverse strand, counting down.
TGCCGGACCCGCTGGGCCCGACGATGGCCACGAACTCGCCGGGCGCGGCCCGGAAGCCGACCTGGCGCAGGGTGGGCCCGGCCGCGCCGGGGTAGGCGAAGTCCACGCCCACGGCCTCCACCGCGCCCAGGAGCGGGCCGGGGTCCTCCAGGGCGGCGTGGCTCTCGGGCCGGGCCTCCAGAATGGGTTTGGCCCGGCGGTACAGGGGCTGGAGGAAAAGGAGCGACGTCCCGGCCTGGGCCAGGGAAGCCACGGCTCCGGTGAGCTGGCCCAGGGCGGCGTTGAAGCAGAGGAAGCTGCCGAGCGAGAGCTCCCGGTACAGTCCGGAGAGGATGAACAGGCCGAAGACCGCGATGGAGCAGAAGAGCGGCAGCCCCGTGGCGTGGACCGTGACCGCGTTGCGGCCCCGGCCGATGGCGTAGGCGATCCGGCGCAGCTCCGCGAAGTTCTCCATCCAGCGGGCGAAGGCCCCGGCCTCGGCCCCGGCGGCGCGCAGCTTGTTGACGCCGGTGACGAGCTGGAGCTCCAGCCCGGCCAGGTGGCCGATGGCGTCCTGGGCCCGGCCCTGGGCGCGAGCTTGGCGCTTCAGGGACAGCCCGGTCAGGGCCAGGGAGGCGGCGACGATGCCGAGCACGACCAGCGACAGCTTCCAGGAAAAGACGGCCAGAAGCGCCAGGCTGGTCAGGGCGAAGGCCGAGGAGAGCAGTCCGGCGAGCATGGTCCCGGACAGGGAGTGGCGGATGTCGTCCACGGCCATGGCCCGGTTGGAAAGGTCGCCCGCCGCGAACCGCCGGTGGAACGCCATGGGCAGCCGGAGCAGCCGCCCGAACATGGCCGACTGGAGGGCCACCTGGGCCAGGGTCTGGCCGCGCAGCAGGGCCGCGCTCTTGACCATCCGGAACACGCCCGCGCCCAGGGCGAGCATGAGCAGGCCGAAGACGATCTGGCCGAGCATGCCGTATTCGCCGTTGGCGATGACCCGGTCCACGGTGGCGGACATGGCCAGGGGCAGGCCGAACCCGGCCAGCCCGCCGAAGAACCCCATGGCCGCCACCAGCGCGAGCTCGCGGCCGCAGCCCCGGCAGGCGAACCGGGCCAGGGCCAGGGGCGAGTCCGCCCCGTCGGGCAACGGAGGATAGAACTGGAGCGCCCGGCCCTCCAGGGCGGCGGCGAGCTCGGGGGTGACCTTCCGGCGGCCGCCCGACGGATCGGCCAGGACGTACCCCTTGCGCCCGGGCAGCAGGGCCACGGCCTCCCGGCCCCTGCCCGACGCCATGAAGCCGAGCAGCGGCCCGCTGTCGTCCGCGAACCACTCGCCCGACAGGTCCACCTCGCGGGAGAAGAATCCGTTGCGGGACAGGATGTCCTCGACCTGACCGTCCAGGTCCGGCCGCAGCCGGGGCGGCGCTTCCACTCTTGCCCCCAGCCGCCCGGCCACCAGGCGCACGGCCTCGATGGCCCCCGGCGCGCCCGCTCCGGCCCCGGCCGCCGGGTCCACCACGGCGGCGGCCCGGCCCAGGGCGCGGGAGAACGCCTCGCCGCGATGGCGCGAGCTCTCCACCAGGTGGCGGAGCTTCGCCAGCGCCATGCCGGAAAACCGCTCGAAGGTCATGGCCACGGCCATGGCCGCGAAGCCGGAAAAGGCGTCGAGGAAGGTCCCGTCCCGGATCACGTCCCCGGTGGAGACGCAGGCCAGCCGCCCGTCCCCGGCCATCTCCACCCAGAGGTTGCCCGCCAGGGGGTGGAAGCCGTCTCGGCCGAGCCGCCCCAGGGCCTCGCTCCCGCCGTAGGCCGCGCTCCCCTCCTCCACCCGGAACCACAGCTCGGACAGGGCCGCGGCCCGCGCGCCGGAGGGCAGGCGGAACTCTCCGCCGGGCGCGAGGATCTTGGCCACGGACGGCGGCGGAATGTCCGGGCTGACGTGGGCGGCCACCTGGCGCACCGCGCCGGAGAGCATGGCGGCCGCCTCCTCCGGATTGTCCCGGCAGCGGCGGACGAAGTCCTCGGCCATCATGGGGACCAGCCGGGTGCCGGGCGAGGATTCGAGAAACACGCGGACGCGGCCCGAAAGGACGCCAGAGGAAAAACCGAAGATGCAGTCCCCCTCCCGCGCCTGGCGCAGGGTCGCGGAGGCGCGCGGCAGGTCCGCCTCGGGCGCGGGCTCGACCATGACGCTGGCCGCCCCGGCCTCGACACGCCAGACCATGCCGGTGTCGTCCAGCTCGATGCGCCGCCTCGGCGCCGCGCGGACCATCTACCGGCCCTCCGAGCGGACGAGTTCGGCGTAGCGGCCGCCCAGGGCCATGAGGGACTCGTGGGTGCCCCGCTCCGCCACCCGGCCGCGGTCCAGGACGAGGATCTCGTCCGCGTCGCGGATGGTGGAAAGCCGGTGGGCCACCATGAGGCAGGTGCAGCCGCGCTGGCGGATATTGTAGTCCACCTCGGCCTCCTTGACCGTGTCCAGGGAGTTGGTGGCCTCGTCCAGGATGAGGATGGCCGGGGCGCTGACCAGGGCGCGGGCGATCTCCAGGCACTGGCGCTGCCCGCCCGAAAGGTTGGCCCCGTTCTCCAGGAGCGCGCCGTCCATGCCGCCGGGCAGCCCGGCCACAACGTCGTAGACGCCCGCGTCCTGGCAGGCGCGCACCAGGGCGTCGTCTGCCACGGTGGGGTCCCACAGGGTCAGGTTCTCGCGCACGGTGCCGGAAAAGAGAAAAATTTGCTGGTCCACCATCTGCACGGCGTCGCGGACCACGAAGGACGGCAGGTCCTCGCGCGGAACGCCGTCGATGCGCACCGCGCCGGACCACGGCTTGTAGAGCCCGGCCGCCAGCCGGGCCAGGGTGGACTTGCCCGAGCCCGAGCCGCCCACCAGGGCCACCCGCGCGCCAGGCGCGAGCGAGAGGGAAAAGCGCTCGATGAGCGGTGGCCCGAGGGGGCTGTAGCCGAAGGTGACGTCGTCGAACTCCAGGCCGCCGTTCACCGCGCCCGCCGCGAACAGGACGGTCTCGCCGTCGGCCAGGAGCGACGCGGGGTCGGCCTCGGCCGGGTGTTTGAGGACGTCGTCCAGCCGCCGCATGGACGCGCCCGCGTCCTGCAGGGCCCCGGCCAGGGCGGTCAGCTCGCCCACCGGGGCGAAGAGCATGGCCGCAAAGGCCTGGAAGGCCACCAGCTCGCCCAGGGTCAGGTGCCCCTGCATGACCCGCACGGCCCCGGCCCCGAGGATGGCCACGGCGGCCAGGGTGGTCAGGACGACCGGGACCAGGCCCATGAGGTTGGAGAGCGCGCCCAGCCGCTGGGCCGAGCGGACCGCGCCCGCGTGGTGCCCGGCCCAGAAGGCGAAGACGTCCTCCTCCATGCCCTGGGCCTTGATGGTGTCCACGGTCTGGAGCGCGGCCATGGCCATGGCGTCCACCTTGCCCTGCTCCTGGGCCAGGCGCATGAACTCGTCGTGCCGCCGGGGGGCGGCCGCCCGGAGCACCGCCGCGTCGAGCGCCACGGCGGCCAGGGCGAACAGGGTGAGCAGCCAGTCGTAGAAGAACATGGCCGCCACATAGAAGCCCGCCAGGAAGAGGTTGAGCACGCCGGTGGTGAACCGGGCCGAGAGCAGCCCGGCCACGGTCTCGTTGAGGCGGCAGCGCTGGGTGATCTCCGGGGCGTAGCGCTGGGCGAAGAACCGGGCCGGGAGCCGCAGGACGTGCCACAGGAACCGGCTGGACGACGTCAGCGTCAGCTTGGTCTGCATCTTGAGGATGTAGTGCTGCTGTATCCAGGACAGGGAGCCCTGGACGAGCAGGGTCAGGACCATGGCGAAGACCAGGGGGGCCGCCCAGTCCAGGTGGCGGCCCACCAGCACCTTGTCCACGAAAACCCGGGAGAATACCGGGATGGTCAGGGCGGGCAGGACCAGGAGCAGGGAGAGGGCGACGATGAGCCACAGGGCCTCGTGCTCTCCGGCCAGCCGCTCCCGCAGCCCCGCCCAGAGGCGGTAGGGCGCGCCGCCCTTGCGGAAATCCGGGCCGGGCGCGAGCTCCAGGACCACCCCGGAATAGTCGCGGACCAGCTCCTCGCGGGTGATGCGGCGGTGGCCGCTGGCCGGGTCGTTCAGGTGGACGTGCCGCTCGTCCGCGCCCTCCAGGACCACGAAGTGGGAGTGCCGCCAGAAGAGGATGGCCGGGAGGGCGGTCTTTTCGAGCATGGTCTCGGCGTCGCGCCGGAACCCCTGGGCCTCCAGGCCGTGGAGCCTGGCCGCGCGCAGCACGTTGGCCGCGCGGGAGCCGTCGCGGTTGACGCCGCATTCCTCGCGCAGGGTGGAGAGCGGGACGTATGCGCCATGGTAGCCGAGCACGGAGCCGAGGGCGGCGGCCCCGCATTCCACCGCCTCCATCTGGAGCACGGTCGGGGTCCTCGCCCGTTTCGGTTGTCCGGTCTTGCGCATGCCATATCGCAGGGAAAAGGTTGACGATTGGCCCAAATTGAATCAGAGCGTACGTTTTGTCAAACCCCATTCTTTTTTGGGGCAACGTGAAACTTTTTCCGCAACCGGCGCATCACCTGGATCGACACCGAGGATTCTCACCGTCCGGGAACGCCCTGGCAAGGCAAGGCCGAATCAACATGGCTAACGATTTCAATCAAGACGAAGACCGATCGCTCCTCGCGGAACTGCTGCGCGACGTGGACGACCCCAAGGAGGCCGAGGCCCTGCGCCGGGCATGGGAAGCCACGGCCCGCCTCCGTGACGAGTCCCCGCCCGCCCCGCCGCTGTCGCGGGAGCTGGAGGCCGCCCTCAAGCGGGTGGACGAAGCCCTTTCCGACGACGACCTGGACATGCTGGCGGCAGCCGGGACGTACCCTCCCGGCCACGACGACACGGACCTCTTCTGACGGCGTTCCGGCCTGCCGCAAGGCCGCCGAGCCGGGCGCGGCCTGAAACTATCGGGCCGCCCGCCGCATCTCCGGAGTACAAGGGCGGCACGACCAGCCGTCCGCAACCTACCTCTCAGAGAGGGCCGGAATCCTGTCGTGGGGTTCCGGCCTTCCGGGTTTTCGGGAAAATCTACAGGGAATCGAGGCCGAGTTCCGCCGCCATGGCCAGAAGGCCCCGGCGGACACGGGTCTTGACCGTATTCTCGGGCACGCCGAGGACGTCGGCGGCCTCGCGGAACTTCAGGTTCTCCATGCGCACCAGGAGCACGGCCTCGCGCTGCTCGTCGGGCAGGGCGTCCAGCGCGTCCAGCGCCCGGGCCAGCTCCTGGCGGTCCTGCGCCTGACGCTCGGGCGAGGGACGGCCGGACTCGGCCTCCACCGACTCCACGGCCAGGGGCCGGAGCCGCCGCTTGCGCTGGCGCAGCACGTTCAGGGCGATGGTATAGACCCAAGGCTTGAAGGCAGCCTCCTCGCGCAGGTCCGCGCGCTTCTCCCAGGCCTTGAGGAAGGCGTCCTGGACGACGCCCTCGGCCTCTGCCGCGTCGCCGCGCAGGCAGCGCGTCAGGTAGGCGCACAGCGGCCCGGCATGCTCGCGGTAGAGCCGATGGAACACGGCCTGGCTCAGGGGGGTGCGGGCGGCGGGCGGCATCCTCATGGTTCGGCCAGCCCCAGCATCCCGGAAAATTTCGGGAAGACCAAATCCACGGGGCGGCTGCGCCGGAGCACCACGTTGCCCGTGCAGACCGTGCCCGCGTCGATGGCGACGTCCTGCGGCCCGTCGGACGAGGACCACTTGAAGCCCGTGGCCGTCTCCGGGTCGCGCAAAAGGGAGACGCGGGCCATGATCGTCACCCCCTGCCCGAGCAGCGAGCTGACCAGTTGCCGGGAACCGATGGACTTCATCAGCGACTCGGCCGAGGCCGGGTACTCGCCCACCGAGGAGACCAGGCCGTAAATGCAACCGTACTCCTCCTTGGACGCGGTGGAGGGATAGACGTAGGCCACCATGCCGGGCCTGATCCGCTTGCCAACCTCGGCCGGAAAGAGCAGCGAGGCTTCCAGGGGCGACTCCACGGGCCGCAGCGTGAGCAGGGACATGCCCGGCGAGACATAGTCGCCCCGCTCCACGTCCATGTCCACCACCACCCCGTCGTAGGGGCTGCGCACCTTGGTGAAAAGCTGCAACCGCCGCTCCACGCCTTCCAGGGCGAGCTCCAGCTCGCTCTCCTGGCGACGGCCCTCCAGGGCGTCACGCTCGGCCCTGCCCTCCAGGTCGAGCCCGGCGGCCCGGACCTCGGCGATCCTCAGCTTGCAGTCGTTGATGTCGGCCAGCACGGACTGCATGTCCTTGCGTCCGGCCTCGACCTCCCCGGCGGAGGAACGGTCTTGCCCCCCTGCCTCGGGAGTCTTTTTTTGAAGGGAATCGAAATATTGCTGGAGGTACGCCATGCGGGAACGAAGCTGGCGGATGCGCTCGTCGCCGTTGCGGCCCTGCATGTCCAGGGCCAGGGCGTAATGTCGCTCGCGCTCGGCGGTCCGGAGCTTGGCGTTCCGGAGCCCGGCCAGTATGGACTGGCGCTCGGACTCCAGCTCGGGCATGGAGACGCGGGCCAGGATGTCGCCGCTCGACACGGTGTCGCCGGGGGCCGCGTCCACCTCGGTCAGTTGGCCCCGGCCCAGGGCGACCACGTCCATGAGCCCGTCGGGCGGGACCAGGATGCCCGAGCCCAGCACCATCTCCGGCACGGACCCGAAGACGCTCCAGCCCACCAGGACCACGGCCAGGAGAATGCCCGCCGCCACCGCGAACTTGCCCTTGGCGTCCACGATGGCAATGCGTCGCGAAAGCTCCTCCGGGGAAGCCAGGGGGTTGCCCCGCCGTTTCCGTTCCTGCTCGTTCATGGGATGTCCCGCCAAAAGGTTGCCGACGCCCTGCCCGATACCGATTCTGCCGGTAACGTATGAATTATGCGCTACAATTGCAACATGTGAATGTCTAAAGAAGCATAATCCCCCCTCTCTTCCTCCGGCCCCGCTCGACAAGCCGCCCCCATCCGTGGGATGGTGCCGGACCGTCCCGCCGGACCGGGACCGGAGGGAACATGCCGCTCACCCCCTTTTCCGAACGGGCCATCGCCGTCATCCGCGCCATCCCCGAAGGGCGCGTGGCCACCTATGGCCAGGTGGCCGCCCTGGCGGGCAACCGGCGCGCGGCCCGGCAGGTGGCCCGGCTGCTCCACTCCTCCTCCCACGCCCGCCTGCTCCCCTGGCAGCGCGTGGTCGGCGCCGGGGGGCGCATTTCCCTGCCCGGCGCGGGCGGCGACCGCCAGCGCCGCCTTCTGGAAAAGGAGGGCGTCGCCTTCGGCCCCTCGGGCCGCATCGACCTCTCCGTCCACCAGTGGCTCCCCGGCCCGGAACCGGGCGGCCCGCTCCTCGGCTGACGCCTCCCCGCCTCTCCCCATTCCCCTCCGAAGCCCGCAGCCGAGCCGCCGTACGCCGTATCGCCGCGCCCGCACGGCCCCCCGTTCGCGCGGCGGGAATGCCGCGTCATTCCCAGCCATCTTCCATCGAAATATTTTTAAAATTGTTTGCCAATTGTCATAGCAAAATATGAAAATGATATACTGTTTGACAACATAAATATTTTTTCATAGCTTAAAACGCTAAATATGAAAAACAGTGCATTTTCCCGTTGTTTTACACTGCAACACTGACGATTTCAGTAAAATGACTGTTGAATTTCATTACTGCATTGAGATTCAACTGATATACGGAAAAAACACTGTAAAAACTCTAAATGCATTAATGCAAAAACATCCGTATTCCCAAGTGACGGAGCGCTGCTTGCCGCTTCCGTCCCGGCGCCATGTCCGCACCGAAAGTTCGCCCGTCCCCGGGCGGCCCGGGGCCACCCTGCCCTGCGGACTGCGCGACCGCATCCCCCTGTCCTAGGCCCCTGCGCCGCCCCCCCGTTCCCGGTCCCCGCGCCGACGCGCGCCGGGATTCGCCGTTTCATTCATTTTGGAGAAAACATGGAAAAAATCCGCGTAGAGAACCTCTACAAAATTTTCGGCAACAAGCCGCGCCTGGCCCTGAAGCTGCTCGGGGAAGGGTACGACAAGGCGTCGGTCCTGGAGCGGACCGGCATGACCGTCGGCGTCAACAACGCCTCCTTCGAAATCCGCTCGGGCGAGATTTTCGTCATCATGGGCCTCTCCGGCTCGGGCAAGTCCACCATCGTGCGTATGCTCAACCGGCTCATCGAGCCCACTGCCGGCCGGGTCCTGGTGGACGGCGAGGACATCACCGCCATGAACGCGGAGGAGCTGGTCAGGTTCCGGCTGCACAACATGAGCATGGTCTTCCAGTCCTTCGCCCTGATGCCGCACCAGACCGTGCTGGACAACGCCGCATTCGGCCTCGAACTGGCCGGGGTGGACAAGGCCAGACGCCGCGCCAGGGCCCGCGAGGCCCTGGAGCAGGTCGGCCTGGCGGGATGGGAGGACCAGTACCCGTCCCAGCTCTCGGGCGGGATGCAGCAGCGCGTCGGCCTGGCGCGAGGCCTGGCCGTGGACCCGGAAATCCTGCTCATGGACGAGGCCTTCTCGGCCCTGGACCCGCTCATCCGCACCGAGATGCAGGACGAACTGCTCAAGCTCCAGGAGGAGGACCAGCGGACCATCGTCTTCATCTCCCACGACCTGGACGAGGCCCTGCGCATCGGCGACCGCATCGCCATCATGGAGGGCGGCAACGTGGTCCAGGTGGGCACGCCCGACGAAATTCTCCAGAACCCGGCCAACGACTACGTGCGCGCCTTCTTCCGAGGCGTGGACCCCACCGGCGTCATCAGCGCGGGCGACATCGCGCGCGACAGCCACCCCACCCTGGTGGTCACCCGCGCGGGCAGCCTGCGCGCCGCCCATGAGATCCTGAGCGGCAGCGAGCGGGATTTCGGCTACGCCCTGGACGCCCGCCACCGCTTCCTGGGCGTGGTCTCCACGGACTCCATCCGCGACGCCCTGGAGACGGGCGAGCCAGCCAACCCGCTCAGCCGCGCCTTCCTGCCCGGCGCGCGGGCCGCCGCCGCCGCCGACTCCATGCAGGACATCCTGCCCATGGTCGCCTCCAGCCCCTGGCCCGTGCCCGTGGCGGATGAAAACGGCGTGTACCGGGGCGTGGTCTCCAAGACCCGATTCCTGCGCATCCTGCACCGCACCGAAGCCAACCTCGAAGAAGGAGGGATCAACTGATGTTCGACAACTACGTCATCCCCCTGGACCGGTGGGTCTCGGACGCCGTGGAGTGGCTGGTGGACAACTACCGGGAATTCTTTCAGATGCTCAAATGGCCGGTGGAGCGGCTCCTGAACGGCTTCGACCACGGCCTGAACGCCGCGCACCCGGCGGTGATCATCGCCGTGGTCTGCCTGGCGGCCTGGCGGTTCTCGGGCAAGCGGCTGGCCCTGTTCTCGCTTACGGCCATGCTCCTGGTGGGCTACCTCGGGCTGTGGGGCGAGACCATGACCACCCTCGCCATGGTCCTTTCCTCGGTGGTCGTCTGCGCCGTGGCCGGCGTGCCGCTGGGCATCATGTCCGGCCGCAGCGACCGGTTCGAGGCGGGGCTGCGCCCGGTGCTGGACGCCATGCAGACCACCCCCGCCTTCGTCTACCTGGTGCCCATCGTCATGCTCTTTTCCGTGGGCAACGTGGCGGGCGTGCTGGCCACCATCATCTTCGCCCTGCCGCCCATCATCCGGCTGACCGGCCTGGGCATCCGGGGCGTGCACCCGGAGCTGGTGGAGGCCGCCCTGGCCTTCGGGGCCACCCGCCGCCAGGTCCTCTTCAAGGTCCAGATCCCTCTGGCCATGCCCACCATCCTGGCCGGGCTCAACCAGACCATCATGATGGCCCTGTCCATGGTCGTCATCGCCGCCCTTATCGGCGCGGGCGGCCTGGGCTCCCCGGTCATCCTCGGCCTGAACACCCTGGACATCGGCCGCGCCGTGGTCGGCGGCCTGGGCATCGTGCTCATGGCCATCGTCCTCGACCGCATTACCCAGTCCATGGCGCAAAAAAAGTAACCAAGAATCCCAGGAGGTTCCATGAAACGACTGCTGCAACTGACCCTGGCCGCGCTGCTCACGGCCGCGCTGGCCGCCAACGCCCTGGCCCTGAACACGACCCCCGGCGAGGGCGTGACCGTCCGGCCCGCGCGGGCCACCTGGAACACCGGCTTCTTCCAGGAGGCGCTGATCCGCAAGGCGCTGACCGAGCTGGGCTACGACGTCGAAAAGCCCAAGGACCTGACCAACCCCATCTTCTACAAGTCCGTCACCCTGGGCGACGTGGACTACTGGGCCAACGGCTGGTTCCCCATGCACGACGCCCAACTGCCCAAAAACTTCGACGCCAAGGCCGAGAAGATCGGATACGTGGCCAAGGCGGGCGGCATGCAGGGCTACCTGGTCTCCAAACGCGAGGTGGAGAAGTTCAACATCAAGTCCCTGGACGACTTCAAGCGGCCCGAGGTCGTCAAGGCCTTTGACCAGAACGGCGACGGCAAGGCCGACCTGACCGCCTGCCCCCCCGGCTGGGGCTGCGAGAAGGTCATCGCCCACCACATGAAGGTCTACGGCCTGGACAAGTACATCGACCCGGTCAAGGCCTCCTACGAGGCGGGCATGGCCGCCGCCCTCGGGGCCTACAAGTCGGGCAAGCCCGTCTTCTTCTACACCTGGACGCCCAACTGGACCGTGTTCAAGTTCAAGCCCGGCCAGGACGTCATGTGGATCAACGTGCCCGGGATCAAGCCCACCGAGGCCCAGGCCATGGCCGTTGACCGGATGACCGTGTCCGGCGTGGAGGGCGCGGTCTCCAACCCGCTCAAGGCGGGCTTCGTGGTCTCGGACATCCGCTGCGTGGCCAACAGGAAGTTCCTGGCCGCCAACCCGGCCGCCGCGAAATTCCTGGAGGAGTTCACCCTGTCGCTCTCGGACATCAGCGAGCAGAACACCCGGATGAACGAGGGCGAGAAGTCCGAAAAGGACATCGCCCGCCACGCCGACGAATGGATCGCCAGGCACCAGGACTTGTGGAACAAGTGGCTCACGGCCGCCCGTGAGGCCGCCGCGAAGTAATCCCTTCCCTCAAGCCCTCCAGGGGGAGTCCGGCCTCGCCGGGCTCCCTTTTTTTCGCGCCCGCGTCCGCTCCGCCCCTTTCCGCCGCCGGGCCGGGTGTGATAGGCACGATTGAGCAACCCTCGCCAAAGGAGCCCTCCATGCCGAGCCGTCACATCCTGCCCGCCCTTGTCCTCGCCGCCCTGCTCGCCACCCTGGCCGCCGTCCCCGCCCCGGCGGGCGCGGAGGGCGTCCCCGCCTGGATGGCGTCCTGCCGCCAGTTGGTGGTGGTCACCGCGCCGGACTGGGACAGCCAAGCCGGCTCCCTGAGTTGGTACGAACGGCGCGACGGCGGGCCCTGGCGCGCGGCCGGAGGCCCGGTGCGCGCGGACCTCGGCGTGCACGGCCTGGGCTGGGGCGTCGGGCTGCACGGGCCGGACGCCGCCCTGTCCGGCGAACCGATCAAGAAGGAGGGGGACGGCAAGGCCCCGTCCGGGGCCTTCGGCCTGCCCCTGGCCTTCGCCTACGACCCCGCCGACCTGGCGGGAACCGGCCTGCCGGTCATGGGCGTGGGGCCGGACCTCTACTGCGTGGACGACGTGGCGTCGAACCACTACAACTCCCTGGTCCGGCTGCCCGGCCCGGGGCCCAAGCCGTGGAAGAGCGCGGAGACCATGCTCCGGCCCGACGGCGTCTACCGCATCGGCCTGCTGGTGGCCCACAACCTGAGCCGCCCGGCTCCCGGCCGGGGGTCCTGCATCTTCATGCACCTGCTCAAGCCCGACGACGCGCCCACCTCCGGGTGCACGGCCCTGAACGGCGAGGCCCTGCAAAAGCTCATCCTCTGGCTCGACCCGGCTGCCCGGCCCGTGCTGGTCCAGCTCCCCGAGGCGGCCCACGCCCGGCTGCGCGCACCCTGGGCCCTGCCCTGACCCGCTCCCCGATCAACCGGGTCCCTTACATTTATCAAGACGGCGCAAAACACCGTCCAACAATTCGCGGCCAGGATCGGCCTCAGGCCGAAACACCGTGGGCGAGCGCCCTCGCCCCACCCCCAACCGCGAGACATCCATGCAACGATTCCCGATGATTCTCCTGCTGGTGGCCCTGGCCGTCCGGCCCATCCTTGAAGATGAGCACGGGAAGAAAACCAAGCCGACAAAGGGAATCGAGAGCGACTCCAGCCTGGACCGCCGCCAGGAGCTGGAAGACCTGGATTGGACCGTCATCAAGCAGCTCTCCCGCCACCTGGACCGGAAGCAGCTCAACGAATACTGCAACCTCCCGGACGAGGAGGCCAAGGCCCGGCAACGGGGCGGGCCGGGGCGGGGCGGCGTCTCGGGCGGCGCCGGCGGCGGGGTCAAGATCGTGCCCGAAAGCGGCGGCTAGCCCCCTTTTCCGGGCCTCTTCGCCTGCATCCCGACCCGCGACCTATCCGGCCAGCCGCCCCAGCAGGCAGAGGGCGCAGGCATCCATCTCGTTCGGGGTCAAGGTCCCGGGCGGCAGCTCCAGTCCCCGTTCCTCCAGGAGCAGGATCAGGGAGCAGACCGAATGGCCGCGCAGGGGGCAGCCCGCTCCCCGGCGGTCCTTGCCCGGCTCCTCGGCCGCGCGTCCTTCTCCGGGCGTCGCGTCGAGGCGGGTCATGCGTCGGCCTCCCGGTTCGCCCGGCTCCCGGCCCGCCGGGCTCCGAGGCGGCCCACGCCCTCCCGGACGTCCTCCAGGGCCATGTACAGGGCGGGCACCAGGATCAGGGTGATGCCGGTGGCGAAGAGGATGCCGAAGCCGAGCGAGATGGCCATGGGGATGAGGAACTGGGCCTGGCGCGAGGTCTCCAGGATCATGGGGGCCAGGCCGCCGAAGGTGGTCAGGGTGGTCAGCATGATCGGCCGGAAGCGCGCGGTCCCCGCCTCCAGCACGGCGTCGTGGGCGCAGTGCCCCAGGGTGCGCTGGCGGTTGGCGTATTCGATGAACACCAGGGAGTCGTTGACCACCACGCCCGCCAGGGCCACGATGCCGAGCATGCTGTTCAGGCTCAGCGGATAGCCCATGAGCAGGTGGCCCAGCACGGCTCCCACGGTGCCGAAGGGGATGCTGACCATGATGATGATCGGCTGGACGTAGCTCTTGAAGGGAATGGCCAGGAGCGCGTAGATGCCGAGCAACGCCAGGAACAGGCCGGTGTACAGGCTGTCCATGCCCTCGCTCATGTCGCCCTGGTGGCCCTCGATGGAGTAGCCCAGGCCGGGGTGCCTGGCCTGGAGCTTCGGCATGGCGTCGCGCAGGACCTCGGTCAGGACCTGCCCGGCCTCGTTGCGCGGCGTGACGTCGCAGCCGACCACCAGGGAGCGGCGGCCGTCCACGTGCTTGATGGAGGTGTAGGCCCGGCCGCGGGTCACGTCCACCACCTCGCGCAGGGGCACGTCCTTGCCGTCCGGGGTGCGGACCATGAACTCCTCCAGGTCGAACTCGGACTCGCGCTCGGACTCGGGGCGGCGCACCAGGACCTTGACCTCGTTGCGGCCGCGCTGCTGGCGCAGGACCTCCTTGCCGTAGTAGGCGGCGCGGACCTGGCTGGCGATGTCCTGGGCGGTGAGGCCCAGGCTCTCGCCCTCGGGCCGGATCTTGAAGTCGAGCTGCTGCTTGCCGGGCGAAAAGCCGTCGTCGATGTCCTTGACCTTGGGGAAGTAGGACAGGGCCTCGGCAAGTTCGGCGGCCGCCTGCTTCAGCGTCTCCTCGTCGCTGTGGGTGAGCTGGATTTCCAGCTCGTTGCCCGCTCCGGGCCCGCCCTGGTCCGACTGGAAGGTCAGGTTCTCCAGGCCGGGGATGACCCCGGCCTCCCGCCGCCACGCCTGCACGAACTCCTCGGTGGAGATGGGCCGCGTGTCCGCGCCGGTCAGGTAGATCTGGACGCTGACCACATGGCTGCCCGAGATGTCGCGCCCGGCCCCGCCGATCTTGGCGTAGGTGCCCAGGCGCAGCCTGTCGCCGCCGTTCACCGCCACCACGCGCTCGGCCGCGTCCAGGAGCTTGTCGCGCACGGCCTCGGTCCGGGCCACGGGCGAGCCGTAGGGCAGCTCGGCCATGGCGTAGGCGTAGTCGGACTCGATGCGGGGCATCAGGGTCATGCCCAGCCGCCCGCTCAGGGCGTAGGCCGCGCTGAGCAGGAGCAGGGCCACCCCGGCGGCCAGGGTGACGTAGCGCCAGGTCAGGCAGCGGTCCAGGAACGGCCGGTAGACGTTGCGGATGAAGGACAGGAGCCCGTCGCCGATCCGCTTCTGGCGGGCGGCGGCCCAGCTCAGAAACCGGCCAGGCCCGCGCTCGCTCACGTGGGCCAGGTGGGCGGGCAGGATGAACAGGCTCTCGATGAGCGAGACCGCGAACACGCTGATGACCACCACCGGGATGCAGTACATCATCTTGCCCATCATGCCCGGAATGAACATGAGCGGCAGGAAGGTCACGATGTTGGTCAGCACGCTGAAGACAACGGGCAGGGCTATCTCGCGCGCGCCCCTGATGGCGGCCCTCAGCGGCGACATGCCCTGCTGGCGCATGGTGAAGACGTTCTCGCCCACCACGATGGCGTCGTCCACCACGATGCCCAGCGCGATGAGGAAGGCGAACATTGAGATCATGTTCACGCTCACCCCGGCGGCCTTGAGCGCGATGAACGAGCCGAGGAAGGAGACCGGGATGCCCATGGCCACCCAGAAGGCGAGCCGGGCGTCCAGGAAGACGGCCAGGAGGATGAAGACCAGGACCAGGCCCATGCAGCCGTTGCCGATGAGCAGGTCCATGCGCTGGTTGAAGATTTCGGAGGAGTCGTTGAGGACCACGACGTGCACCGAGGAAGGGAGCCGCAGCTCGAACTCGGCCAGGACCTTGCGGGCGGCCGCGGCCACCGAGCCGGGAGTCTGGTCGCCGATGCGGAAGACGTCCAGGCGCACGGCGGGCTGGCCGTTGTATCGGGTGATGATGTCGTCGTCCTGGAACCCGTCGGCCACGGAGCCGATGTCGCCGAGCAGGACCTGGGCGCCGTCCGGGCCCGTGACCACCGGGATGTTCGCGAACTCGTGCGCCCAGTCCCGGCGCTCGCGCATGCGCACCAGCACCTCGCCCGCGGAGGTCTTGATGGACCCGCCGGGCATGTCCAGGGCGGCGTCGCCCAGGGTCTCGGCCACGGTGGAGAGGGTCAGGTTGTGGGCGCGCAGCTTGGCCTCGGGGACCTCCACGCTGATCTGAAGCCCGCTGACCTCCTTGAGCTCGGCCTGGGTGATGCCGGAGGAGGCCAGCAACTCCTCGCGCAACTGCTCGGCCAGTTCGCGCAGGGCCAGTTCGTCCTGCTTGCCGTAGATCATCAGGGAGAGGACGTCGCGGCGGTGGGTTCCCTCGGAAATGACCGGCTCCTCCGCCTCCTCGGGCAGGGAGGTGATGCCGTCCACCTCGCTCTTCACGTCCTGGAGCAGCCGCTGGACGTTCGCGCCCTCCAGGGCCTCGACCACGATGCTGGCCTGGCCCTCGCTGGAGGTGGAGGTGACCTCCTTGACGCCCTCGATGCCCTGGACCGCCTGCTCCACGGCCAGGGTGACGCCCTGCTCCACCTCCTCCGGGCTCGCGCCCGGGTAGGCGATGGAGATGGAGACGGTGTCGGTCTCGAACTCGGGAAAGACCTCCTGCTTGACCTGGAAGGCGAAGATCAGCCCGCCCACCAGGAAGAGGACCATCATCAGGTTGGCGGCGATGGAGTTGCCCGCCATCCAGGCGATGGCGCCGCGCTCGGCGCGTCCGGGCCTAGTTGTCATGGCTGCCGCCCTCCGGGGTCGCGTTGGCCACGTCCGACCCGCCGCCGGGTTCCGGGCTCGCGGCCGCCTTCACGGACGCGGACTCCAGGCGCATGCCGTCGAGCGGCGCGTTGATGGAGGAGAGGACCACCTGCTCGCCCTCGGCCAGCCCTTCGGTGAGCAGCACGGTCTCGGCGTCGCGCCAGACCGGGGCGACGCTGCGGATTTCCATCTTGCCGTCGCTCCCCAGGACCCAGATTTTGCCGTTGTCGCGGAACGCCTTGCGCGGGATGGCGAAGGAGTCCGTCACCTCGCCGCCGTCGATGAGCACCTTGACGTAGCTGCCGAGCAGCAGCGGCCGCACGGACGGGTCGCCCTTGATGTTCAGGGGGTCGCGCACCGAGACGAGCACGCGGGCCATGCGCCCCTCGCTCTCCAGAGAGGGAAGCAGCCGGATGACCGCGCCCGCGCGCCGGGAGGTCAGGCCGTTGGTCCCGCTGACGACCACGGCGTCGGCCCCGGCCGCGTTGTCCGCGCCGGGCAGGCGGATGCGGTCCAGCCGGTCCACGGGCACGGTGGCCTGGACCCAGAATTCCTCGGTGCCCACCAGGGTGGCCAGGGTCTCCTGCTTGGAGACCGTGGCCCCGAGGTTGGCGGCCACGGACTCGACCACGGCCGGGAAGGGCGCGACAATGGTGGTGCGCGAGAGGTCGAGCTCGGCCTGGGCCAGCCTGGCCCGCGCCGCCTCCAGGTCCGCCTTGGCCTTTTCCAGGTGGGGCTTGCGCAGGGCCAGGTCGGCGTCCTGCATGGTCCCCTTGGCCGACTGCCGGAGCAGCTTCCACTCGCGGGCGGCCACGTTCTGGTAGCCGAGCTCCACCTTGAGGTCGTATTCGGCGTCGGCCACGTCGGCCTTCACCTCGCGCAGGGCCAGCTCGTAGTCGCTGGGGTCGATGCGCAGCATCTCCTCGCCCTTGGCGAAGAACCCGCCGGGCACGAAGGCCTTGGCCGTCTCGACGATCTTGCCCTCCACCTGGGGCGTGAGCGAAATCTCGTGGGCGGCCACCACCGTGCCCATGACCGAGAGGGTCACCGGATGGCTCCCGCGCGTGAAGGCGGCGGTCTCCACCGTGGGCGCGGCCGTCACCGGCGGCATCCGCCGGGCCTTGGGCGCGGTGGCGATCAGGGCGTAGCCCCCGGCGCCCGCCAGGATGAGGATGACGAGGGGGACGGCTATCTTGAGGCCTGTTCCGGCCGAAAATCGCGAAAAAAGCGTCATGGGACTATCCCTTGTTCGGTGTTTGCCCGGCGGCGTCCGTTTCGGACCCGGCCGGGGGTTGCAGTGCGTCGGCCCAGGCCCCGCCCAGGGCGCGGTGCAGGGAGACGCGATAGAGGAGCAGGTCCTCCTGGTCGGTCACGTCCGAAAGCTCCAGGTTCTGGACCGAAAGCAGGGCCGTGAGCACGGGCAGGTAGTCGTCCAGCCCCTGGACGTAGCGAGACAGGGCCTCGCGCAGGTTGACGCGGGCGGCCGCGAGCTGGCCGTGGCGGGCCTCGATGTAGCGCTGCTGCCACTTTTCCCTGGTCAGGGCGTCCTCCACCTCCTTGAAGGCGGTCAGGACCGCGGACTTGTAGGCGGCCAGCCGCTCGTCCACCACGCCCCTGGCCTTCTCCACCTCGGCCTTGCGGTAGCCGCCGTCGAAGATGGGCCCGGCCACCGAGGCCGCCAGGGTCAGTATCCAGTTGTCGAACACCGTGGCCAGTTGCGCCCCGCTGAAGGCCCCGGAGCCCGACAGAGTCAGGCTCGGCAGCCGGTCGGCCCTGGCCGCGGCCACGGCCCAGTCGGACGATCGCAGGGAGAGCCCGGCCGAACGCACGTCGGGCCGGTTGGCCAGCAGGTCTGCGGGCAGCCCCACGCCGGGCAGGGGCGGCAGGGCGGGCGGCTCTTCCCCGGACAAAGCCACGGCCCCGGCCGGGCGGCCCAGCAGCGCGGCCAGCTCGTGCAGAAGCACCCGCTCCTCGGACTCCACGGGCGGAATCTGCGCCTTGACCTTGGCCAAGGACTCGCGCTGCTGGTAGACGTCCAGCGCCGTGGCCAGGGAGTTGCGGAACCGCAGCTCGATCAGCTCCAGGTAGGTCTCGTTGGCCTTGACCTGCTCCTGCAATATCTGCCTCTCCCGCCGCCGGGCCTGGATCTCGATCCAGCGGTCGACCACCTCGGCGGCCACGGTCATGGCCGAGGCGCGCAGGTCCTCCAGCCCGGCCTGCGCGTCCAGCGCGCCCGAGGCCGCCTCGGCCCCCACCCGGCCCCAGAGGTCCACCTCGTAGGCGGCGCTCAGGCCCAGGGAATGGCTGTCGGCGTCGGTGGTCTTCTTGCCGCCGCTCCCGGCGTCCGCGCGCTGGCGGGTGTGCGAATAACCCGCGTCGCCGTCCAGGGAGGGATAGCGGTCCGCCCCGGACTGCACGGCGCCGGCCCTGGCCTGGCGCAGCCTGGCCCAGGCCTGGCGGATGTCCAGGTTTTCGGCCAGGGCGGTCTCCACCAGCCGGTTCAGCTCGGCGCTGCCGAACCCTTCCCACCACTTGCCGGTGGCCGTGGCGTTGTCGGAATAGAGGGAAAAGCAGGGGGGCAGCATGTCGGCGTTGAAGTCGCGGGGCGCGGGCCTGAAGGGCGAGCACCCCCCGGCCGCCAGCAGCAGGACGAGGGCCAGGACCGTCGCCGCGGGGAGCGACGCCGGTCTTTTGGGGGATATGGGTGTGTTGTTCTTGCGCATGATCTGTGCTCCCCTTCTATCCGCCGGGGGGGCCGGATTGTTTTTCGCGCGTGATAAAAGATGTTAAAAGCTGTTAAAGAAGACGGAGGCGGCTTTTCAGGCCGCGCCGCAATGCGTAAGGAAGGAGCCATGGACAACGCCCATCTCCTGCTGCTCGTGGACGACGACGAGGAACTCTGCGCCCTGATCCGGGAATACCTGGAGGGATACGGCTTCTTGGTGCTGACCCTGCCCTCGGGCGAGAAGGTGGCCGAGACCGTGGCCGAGCGCTCGCCCGCCCTGGTCATCCTGGACGTGATGATGCCCGGCAGGAACGGGCTGGAGGTCCTGGCCGACCTGCGCACCCGGTCCACGGTGCCGGTCATCATGCTCACGGCCAAGGGCGAGGACACGGACCGCATCGTCGGCCTGGAGCTGGGCGCGGACGACTACATGCCCAAGCCCTTCAACCCGCGCGAACTGCTGGCCCGGATCAAGGCCGTGCTCCGCCGCCACGAGATGGGCTCGGGCAGGCCCGGCGAACGGCCGGACCGGTTCGTCCGCTGCGGCGGCCTGGCCCTGGACACCGGGCGGCAGGTTCTGGTGGCGGAGGGCGACGAGATCGAACTCTCGGCCACCGAATACCGCCTGCTCAAGGTCTTCATGGAAAACCCGGACACGGCCATGACCCGTGACGAGCTGATGACCCTGGTCTGGGACAAGGACTTCAACGCCTACGACCGGTCCATCGACGTCCACGTCCACAAGCTGCGCTCCCTGCTCAAGCCCTACGACGCCCACCGGGAGCGGATCAAGACCGTCTGGGGCACCGGCTACCTCTTCCTGGGGGCGTGATGCGCGTAAGCAAGCTCTACCTCAAGATTTTCCTCGCCTTCCTGGCCGTGCTCATCGCGGCCGAGAGCGCGGTCTTCATCTTCGTCCTCTCGGGCAGGCCGCCCTCCCCCTTCATCCGCACCGTGGTCGGCGAGACGGTCATGGCGGACCGGCTCATCCGCAAGGAGCTGGCCGAGGCCCCGGCCGGGGCCAACGCGGCCGCCCGCCTCGGCCCGGTCATGCGCATCCTGGACAGGGAGCACCGCCGCCTCTGGGTCAGCGACGCCAATGGCGCGACCCTGGCCGCCAGCTTCGACGGCCGGCCCCCGGTCATGGACATGGCCCTGGACCCGGTGGAGCTGGCCGAAGGCGAGCCGGTGCGCATGTTCAAGGCCGAAGGCCGCCACTTCAAGGCCATCTACCTGGAGTCGGACATCATTGCGCCCGGCGGCGCGCCCCTCCTGCTCCACGTCCTCATCGACCGGCCGCACCACAACGAGGAGACCTGGTTCCTCAAGGGGCTGCTCCTGCTCACCGTGCTCGGCGCGCTGTTCATCCTGCCCGTGG
Source organism: Pseudodesulfovibrio sp. (assembly GCF_028692895.1). Taxonomy (GTDB): domain Bacteria; phylum Desulfobacterota; class Desulfovibrionia; order Desulfovibrionales; family Desulfovibrionaceae; genus Pseudodesulfovibrio. The sequence continues at coordinate 6,562 of NZ_JAQUWN010000008.1, read as the reverse complement.
CCCTGCGCATCATCCGGCCCGTCCGCAAGCTGGCCGAGGCCGCCGACCGCCTGGGCCACGGCGACTTCTCCCAGCGCGTGCCCGTCACCGGCCGGGACGAGGTAGCCGACCTGGCCAACAAGTTCAACAACATGGCCGGGCGGCTCCAGAAGCTCGTCCTCTCGGGCCGGGAGCTGACCGCCCAGCTCTCCCACGAGCTGCGCACCCCGCTCGCCCGTATGCGCATCTCGCTCCAGATGGCCATGGAGCGCGGGGCCGAGGGCGGCGCGGACCGCCGATACCTGGACAAGATCGGCGACGAGATCGAGAACATGGACCGGATCATCGGCTCCATCCTGGACCTCTCCAAGCTGGACATGCAGGAGGCCCCGCCGCGCACGGACCGGGTGGACGTCTCCGCCCGCCTGGCCGAGCTGCTGGAGACCTACGGCCCCATGGTCGAGCGACACGGTTTCGCCCTGACGGCCGAGCTCGGCGCCACCCCGGCCCTGCGCTGCAACGCCCACGCCCTGGACGTGCTGCTGAACAACATTCTGGCCAACGCCATGAAGTACACCGACGAGGGCGGGGCCATCGAGGTCCGCGCCCTGGCCGGGACCGAAGGCCTCGTCGTTGAGGTGGCCAACGCCCACCCGCCCCTGTCGGACAAGGACCTCGCCGACATGTTCACCCCCTTCCACCGCCTCTACCGGGGCAAGGAGGCGGGCACCGGCCTGGGGTTGACCACGGCCCGGCGCATGGCCGAGATGCACGGCGGGACCATCGAGTCCTCCTGGGCCGACGGCCGGGTCCGCATCCGGGTCGAACTCCCCCTGGGCTGACCGGCTTGATCCCGCGCCGGACGGGGGCTTCCGCCGCTGCGAAAAAAAGAATATCCTTCTTGACCGAACGGCGGTTGACTTTTACCACACTAAACCATAAATCGCCGTTTCCACTTGGTGGACGGGCTCTGGATTTCCGTCCGCCAGTCACCCGGGTATTCCCCGAATCCGCTTTTGGATATGGAGGATTTATGAGTGACCCCTTCTCTGGAAAGATGGACCGTTGAACGGTCCACGGAACTCTACGGCGTCCGTGAATGGGGCGCCGGATTCTTCGGTATTTCCCCTTCGGGCGAGCTGCAGGTAACTGCCGAGCCCGGCAAATTCGAAAACGCGGTTTCCATCCCCGAAATCATCGAGGGCATCCAGGCCAGAGGCCTGGACATGCCGGTGCTCCTGCGCATCGAGAACATCCTCGACACCCAGATCTCCCTGCTCAACGAAAGCTTCCAGGACGCCATCCGCAGCCTGGACTACAAGGGAACGTATCTCGGGGCCTATCCCATCAAGGTCAACCAGCAACAGCAGGTGGTGGAGGCCGTGACCCGTCACGGCAAGAAGTACCACCACGGCCTGGAAGCGGGCAGCAAGGCCGAACTCATCGCGGCCATGGGCATGTTGCGCGACACCGAGGCCGTGCTCGTGTGCAACGGCTACAAGGACCAGGAGTTCATCGACCTGGGCCTGCACGCCACGCGTCTCGGATTCACCTGCATCATGGTCGTCGAGATGCCGGGCGAGCTGCCGCTGATCATCGAGCGCTCCAAGGTCCTCGGCGTGGAGCCCATCCTGGGCGTCCGCGTCAAGCTCTCGACCCAGGCGGGCGGTCTCTGGACCGAGTCCGGCGGCGACCGCTCCATCTTCGGCCTCAACGCGGCCCAGATCATCGACGTCATCGACGCCCTCAAGGAAGCGGACATGCTGGACCGGCTCCAGCTCCTCCACTACCACCTCGGCTCGCAGATCCCGAACATCCGGGAGATCCGCAGCGCCGTGGCCGAGGCGAGCCGCGTCTACGCGGGCCTCGTGGCCGAGGGCGCGGGAATGCGCTACCTGGACCTTGGCGGCGGCCTGGCCGTGGACTACGACGGCACCCAGACCAACTTCATGTCCAGCCGCAACTACTCCGTCAACGAGTACTGCGTGGACGTGGTCGAAGGCGTCATGACCGTGCTCGACGAGCAGAAGGTCCCCCACCCGACCATCATCACCGAGTCCGGCCGCGCCCTGGTGGCCTACTACTCCATGCTCCTGTTCAACGTGCTGGACTTCGCCCGGTTCGAGCCCGAGCCCCTGCCCGAGAAGCTCCCGCCGGACACCCACATCCAGGTCCAGCACCTCTTCGAAGCGCTCCAGGCCCTCAACCTGCGCACCATCCAGGAGTGCTTCAACGACTCCCTCTACTACCGCGACGAAGTCCGCCAGGCCTTCAGCAACGGCAAGATGTCGTTCCGCCAGCGCGCCCTGGCCGACAACGTGTTCTGGGAGATCATCCGGCGCATCGCCGTGCTCTCCAAGGACCTGCCCGCCCTGCCCCACGACCTGGAAAACGTGGGCCAGGCCCTCTCGGACATCTACTACTGCAACTTCAGCGTGTTCCAGTCCCTGCCGGACGCCTGGGCCATCGGCCAGCTCTTCCCGGTCATGCCCGTCCACCGGCTGGGCGAGGAGCCCACCCGCGAAGGACTGCTGGCCGACATCACCTGCGACTGCGACGGCAAGATCGACCGGTTCATCGACAGCCAGGGCGTCAAGCGCTCCATGCCGCTGCACGAGCTGAAGGAAAACGAGGAATACTACCTCGGAGCCTTCCTCGTGGGCGCGTACCAGGAGACCCTGGGCGACCTGCACAACCTGCTGGGCGACACCAACGTGGTCACCATCCGCATCCGCCAGGGAGGCCAGTACGACTTCGTCGGCGAGCTGGAGGGCGACTCGGTGGAGGACGTCCTCACCTACGTGGAATACGACCCCAAGGCGCTCCTGGCCCGGTTCCGCGAGACGGCGGAAAACGCCGTCCGCCACGGCCGGATCACCCCGTCCGAACGGCGCGAGACCCTCTCGGCCTACCGGAGCGGCCTCCAGGGATACACCTACTTCGAACGCTAAACCGCCGCCCCCTCCCCGGGGGCGCGCAGTAAGGAGACGTCAATGTCCAAGGTATTGATCATCGGCGCCGGAGGCGTCGGCAGCGTGGCGGTGCACAAGTGCGCCCAGGTCCCCGAGGTGTTCTCCGAAATCCACCTGGCCAGCCGCACCAAGGCCAAATGCGACGCCATCGCCGCGTCCGTGAAGCAGCGCACCGGCCGCGACGTGGCCACCCACGCCGTGGACGCGGACGACGTGGCCGAGACCGTCAGGCTCATCAACCAGGTCAAGCCCGACCTGCTGGTCAACCTGGCCCTGCCCTACCAGGACCTGCCGCTCATGGACGCCTGCCTCGAAACCGGCGTCAACTACCTCGACACCGCCAACTACGAGCCGCCCACCGAGGCCAAGTTCGAATACAAGTGGCAGTGGGCCTACCGCGAACGGTTCGAAAAGGCCGGGCTCATGGCCCTGCTCGGCTCCGGCTTCGACCCGGGCGTCACCAACGTCTTCGCGGCCCACGCCATGAAGCACCACTTCGACGAAATCCACGTCCTGGACATTATCGACTGCAACGCGGGCGACCACGGACAGGCGTTCGCCACCAACTTCAACCCGGAGATCAACATCCGGGAGATCACCCAGCGCGGCCGCTACTGGGAACGCGGCGAATGGGTCGAGACCGACCCGCTCTCCTGGTCCATGAGCTACGACTTCCCCGAAGGCATCGGGCAAAAGAAGTGCTACCTCATGTACCACGAGGAGCTCGAATCCCTGGTCATGCACCTCAAGGGGCTCAGGCGCGCCCGGTTCTGGATGACCTTCGGCGACCAGTACCTGACCCACCTGCGCGTGCTGGAAGGCGTCGGCATGACCTCCATCAAGCCCGTCGACTACAACGGCCAGATGATCCAGCCCCTCCAGTTCCTCAAGGCCGTGCTGCCCGAGCCCGGTTCCCTCGGCCCGCTGACCAAGGGCCGGACCTGCATCGGCAACGTCATGCGCGGCGTCAAGGACGGCAGGGAAAAGACCCTCTACGTCTACAACGTGTGCAGCCACGAGGCCGCCTACGAGGAAGTGGGCTCCCAGGCCATCTCCTACACCACCGGCGTCCCGGCCATGATCGGGGCCATGATGATGCTCACCGGCAAGTGGTCCGGCAAGGGCGTGTTCCACATGGAGCAGCTCGACCCCGACCCGTTCATGGCGGCCCTGAACAAGCACGGCCTGCCCTGGACCGAAGTGGAGCTGTAGTGAACGGCCGGCTCGCCTGCCGATTCGACCCGAACACGGTCGAAACCCCCGCCTACGTCACCGACGAGGGCCTCCTGGCCGACAACCTGGAGGTCCTCGCCTCGGTCAAGCGGAGCACGGGCTGCAAGATCCTGCTCGCCCTCAAGTGCTTCTCCATGTTCAGCCTCTTCCCCCTGATCCGGGAAACCCTGGACGGCGTCTGCGCCAGCTCGCCCCATGAGGCGCGCCTCGGCCGCGAGGAGTTCGGCCGCGAGGTCCACACCTTCGCCGCAGCCTTCTCCGAACCCGACGTCCGCGAGCTCTGCGAAACCAGCGACCACCTGGTCTTCAACTCCTTCGCCCAGCTCAACCGCTTCCGTCCCCTGGTGCGCCGGCTCGCCGCCGCAAGCGGCCGCGACATCGAACTCGGCCTGCGCATCAACCCCGAGCACTCCGAGGGCGCGACCCCCATCTACGACCCCTGCTCCCCCGGCTCGCGCCTCGGCATCCGCCGCGCCCAGTTCAATCCCGACGACCTGGACGACATCTCCGGCCTGCACTGGCACAACCTCTGCGAACAGGACGCCGACTGCCTGGAACGGACCATCAAAGCCGTGGAAACCCAGTTCGCCGACGTGCTGCCGCGGATGCGCTACGTCAACTTCGGCGGCGGACACCACATCACCCGGCCCGGCTACGACGTGGACCTCCTCGTCCGCCTCATCAACGACTTCCAGCAGAAATGGAACGTCCAGGTCTACCTGGAACCCGGCGAGGCCGTGGCCCTCAACGCGGGCTACCTGGTCGCCACCGTGCTCGACGTGGTCCAGGCCGACATGCCCATCGCCATCATGGACTCGGCCGTGCCCTGCCACATGCCCGACGTCATCGAAATGCCTTACCGCCCCCTCATCGTCGGCTCGGCCGAACCCGGCGAAAAGGCCTGGACCTGCCGCATCGGCGGCCCCTCCTGCCTGGCCGGAGACGTGGCGGGCGAATATTCCTTTGACAAGCCCCTCGCCTCGGGAGACAAACTCGTGTTCACGGACATGGCCATCTACACCATGGTCAAAACCAACACGTTCAACGGAATCCGGCTGCCCTCGATCTACCGCTACGAACCCGGCGAAAAACTGATGACGCCGGTCCGTTCGTTCGGCTACGATGACTTCCGAAACCGTCTCTCCTAGGGAGGAAGACCCCATGGCTGCGCATTTTCTCGAAGGCGAAATCCCCAACGCCAAACCCGAGGACGCCGCGTTCCACATCATCCCGGTCCCGCTCGAATCCACCGTCTCCTACGGCGGCGGCACCGCAAACGGCCCGGCCGCGCTCATCGACGCCTCCATCCAGCTCGAACTCTGGGACGGCAAGGACAAACCCGGCCTGCTCGGCGTCCATACCGCCGCCCCCGTGGACTGCTCCGGACCCATCGTCAAGACCTTGGACCGCATCGAAGACGCCGTGTCCTACGCCCTCGAATGCGAAGCACTGCCCCTCGTCGTCGGCGGCGAACATACCGTCACCCTCGGGGCCCTGCGCGCCATGAAACAACGATACGGCAAACTCGGCGTCGTCCAGTTCGACGCCCACGCCGACCTGCGCAATACCTACGAAGGCTCGCCCTACAGCCACGCCTGCGTCATGCGCCGCGCCGTGGACGACCTCGGCCTCCCCCTCTTCCAGATCGGCGTGCGCGCCCTCTGCGACGAAGAGGAAACCTTCCGCAAAACCAACGACATCCCCCACCTCGACGCCCGCGAACTCTTCCAAAAGGGCATCCCCGGCCGACTCCTGCCGCCCGACTTCCCCAACCGCATCTACATCACCTTCGACGTCGACGGCCTCGACCCCTCCGTCATCCGCGCCACCGGCACCCCCGTGCCCGGCGGCATCGGCTGGCAAGAAGCCCTCACCCTCCTCAATACCGTCCTCCAAGGCCGTACCCTCGTCGGCGCGGACGTCGTCGAACTCGCCCCCGCTCCCGGTGACCACGCCTCCGACTTCGCCGCCGCCCAACTCGCCTACACGCTGATGGGACTCGCGCCCAAGGAATAGCGCGAAGGATCGGCGGAGGAGGAATGCCTCCGGCGGCCCTCCGGGGGCCACTTCGTGGAGACCAGGGCGCTGCCCTATCGCTGCTGTCGACGGCTCTAAGACCGAGCAAGCTCGGCCTAAGACCCGACGCGGCCCCGCCAAAGGCAACGCCTTTGGAATCCATTCGCCGCTTTCGCAGGGGCATAGCCTGACCAGACGACTCACGCCCGCGGGGACGGACTGCCCGCTCGCCCACGCCCTGCCGGTTAACGGCTGGGGTGTTTTTAGGGGGAAAGAAACCGGACAGTTCTCAAATCAAGAACCCCGGCCCTGCCAATGTCCCAGACGCCGTAACGACAGACTTTTCAAATCTTCACCAAGCA
>NZ_JAQUWN010000059.1 GCF_028692895.1 Pseudodesulfovibrio sp. | reverse complement strand
GAACGTTTTGCAGCGATGACGCGGATCGCCGTTTTCGCAAGCCTGCTAGAGTTCGCAGGCCGCTCTCGGAAAGCTGACCTCGAAGCACGCCCCGCCCGGTTCCCAGGCGCGGGCCGTGATGTCCCCGCCGTAGTCGGTGACGATGCCGTAGGAGATGGACAGGCCCAGCCCCGTGCCCTTGCCCACGTTCTTGGTAGTGAAGAAGGGCTCGAAAAGCCGGTCGCGGATGGCCGTGGGGATGCCCGTGCCCGTGTCGCAGATGCGGAAGCAGACGCGCTCGCCCTCGGCGAAGGAGCGGATGTGGATGCGCTTGTCCGCGTCGCCGTTTTTGCCCGTCCACCGTTCCTCGATGGCGTCGCGCGCGTTGAGCAGCAGGTTGACCACCACCTGCTCCAGCCGGTTGGAGTCGGCCATGACCATGGGCAGGCCGCCCTTCAGGTCCCAGATGACCTCGATGTTGTGCACGGAAAGCTGCTGGCTGAAGAACTCGAAACCGCGCCTGAGCACCCCGTTGATGTCCACGGGCATGGTCTTCATGTCCGACTTGCGGCCGAACTCGCGCATGTGCTCGATGATCTTGGATGCCCGGTTCACATGGGTGGAGATGCCTTCCGCCATTTCCTCCAGAATCTCCGGCTCGATGGGAGCCTTGCGCCGGACCTTGCGCGTGAGCAGGTTGGAGATGGCCTGGAGGATGGTCAGGGGCTGGTTCAGTTCGTGGGCCACGCCGGTGGACATCTCGCCCAGGGTGGACATCTTGCTGGCCTGGATGACCTGCTGCTCGGCCACCACCTTGCGCGTGACGTCGGTGCAGACCGCTATGAGCGCGTCGCGCTTGTCGAAGTCGGCGGGCGAGATGCGCACGAAGACGAAGATGGGCTCCCCGCTCTGGGTGACCTGGGTGCACAGCTCGATCTCGGGGCAGGTCCGGATGGGCCCGGCCCAGTCGTCGGCCTCCTCGGGGCGGAAGAGGGTCAGGAAGGACCGCCCCTGGAGATCCTCGCGCTCCCATCCGTAAATGTCCCTGGCCGATTCGTTGCAGTTGAGGATTTCCAGGGTCTCCCGGTCCAGGACGAAGACCGCGCTCGGGATGGAGTCGAAGATGGCGTGGTAGCGGTGCTCGGAAAGGGCCAGCCGCTGCTCCAGCTCCTTGCGCCAGGTGATGTCCACCATCATCTCCATGGCCGCCACCACCTTGCCCTCCTGGTCGCGCACCGGCGAGGTGTAGACGATCCAGTGGATGGGGCGGCCGTCCTTGGACATGCCGGACTCCTCGCTTATGTGCGACCGGCCGTCGGCGAAGGTGCGGTCCACTGGGCAGATCTCGCATTTTTCGAGCCGGCCCTTGTTGATCTGCCAGCAGCGCTTGCCGCGCGGGGTGCCGAAGTGGCTTTCATAGGCCGAGTTGTGGCGGATGACCCGGTAGTCCGCGTCCACCACGCTGACCAGGCAGGGCACGTTGTCGAACAGGTTGCGGAACTCTTCGCGCTGCTCCCTGAGCGCGCGGTGGTTCTCGGAGATGCGGCGGGCCATGCCATTGAAGGCGCGGCCCAGGGTGCCGATCTCGTCGTCCTGCTCCAGGTCGATCTCGGCGAAGTGCTCGGTGGCGCCGTATTCCCTGGTGGCCCCGATGACCTTGCGGATGGGCCGGAAGATGAAGCGGTAGGTGAACAGGAAGAGCGAGGCGAAGGTGGCCAGGAAAACCAGGACCGAGCTGGTCAGGTTGGCCCGCTCGAAGGTGGCGATCATGGCGTTCTTCTCGCCCATGGCCACGGTCACGTCCAGCAGGCCGAGGATCTGCTCGTCCTTGTTATGCACGTGGCAGGGGCCGGGGGAGCATCCCTCGGAGTTGGGGATGGGCGTCATGATGGCCATGTATTGCGCCCCGTCCTTGCCCTCGATGATCCGGGTGCGCTTGGTGAGCGGCATGACCGGCGGGGTGGGGGAGTACTGGTGGCAGGTCCAGCAGGCCGGGGAGTGGTGGTCGATGATGGTGTCCACCTCTTCGGGTTCGTTGGAGAAGACGATGCGTCCCTGCTTGTTGTAGACCCGGATGTTCCGGATCTCCTCCTGGCGGCTGATGTTGTTGATGTTCTGTTTGATGTCGTCCTCGGAGTCCAGCATCATGGCGTAGTGCAGGGCGAGCATGATGGTGTCCGAGACCATGTCGATGTCCGACATGACGCCCGAGACGACGTTGCGTTTGAAATAGTAGACGTTGAATCCGGCCCAGAGGAAGACGCACAGGAGCAGCGTGACCCCGCCGGACAGGATCATCTTGGCGATCAGGCTCTCTTTGTACTTCTTCAGGAGCATGGGGCCTCCTCCGCGCCTTTGCCCGTCAGCCCGCTACTTCGCCGGCGGGTGGTCCATGGGGCAGAGCCGGGCGTCCTTGACCAGGTCGGCCAGGGAGTAGGAATCGAGCATCTTGTACATGGCCATGCTGGCGTCCTCCCAGATGGAGCGGCGCAGGCACACGGCCGCGCGCGGGCAGGTGGACACGTCGCCCTCGCAGCCCGGCGACGGCTCCTCGCCGTCCAGCAGCCGGGCCACCTCGCCGATGGAGATGTTTTCCGGCGCGCGCATGAGCACGTTGCCGCCGTTGGGGCCGCGCTTGCCCTTGACGTACCCGGCCTGCTTGAGGACTTTGACGAGTTTTTCCAAATACTTGAGAGAGAGGCCCTCGCGGTCCGCCGAGTCCTTGCTCGGCACGGGGTGGCCGCCCTCGGAGTGCAGGGCGATGTCCAGGAGGAGGCGGGTTCCGTATTTGCTGCGTGTGGTCAGTTTCATGGCTGTCGATTTCCTGTGGCGGGGGCTTCGCGTCCCCTGTTGGCCCGCAACATAGCAGAATCCTCGGGACAATCAAATGGCGCGCCCCCGGGGGGCCGCGCCGGGCCTACCGGGCCGGTCCCCGGGGCAGGGTGATGGTGAAGGTGGTGCCCTTGTGCGGGGCGGAGTCCACCGCGATGGCGCCGCCGTGCTGCTCGATGGTCTGGTTGGAGATGAACAGCCCGATGCCCGTGCCCCGCTTGCCCTTGGACGAGAAGAACAGGGTGAAGATCTTTTCCCGCGTCTCCCGGTCCATGCCCATGCCGTTGTCGGCGATGGTCACCACCAGGTTGTCGCCCTCGCGCCGGGCGGAAAGGGACAGGCGCCCGCCGCCGTCCGCACCGCGCCCTTCGCAGGCGTCCACGCCGTTTTCCAGGAAGTTGACCAGGGCGGCCGAGAGGGCGGCGGTGTCCGCCTTGATCTCGCCCAGGCCCTCGGGCACGTCCTCCACGAACTCCACCCCGGCCGAGGCGGCCTTGGCCGCGCCCACGGCGGCGGTCTCGCGCAGGAAGGCGGCGGCGTCCACGGCCTCGGTCTCCAGCTCGCGGGACTTGGCGTAGTAGAGGATGTCGAGGACCATCTTCTTGACCCGGCCGATCATGGCCTTGAGGGTCTTGGTGGCCGCGTCCACGCGCTCGGCGTCGCCCTTCTTCAGGCCCGATTCCAGGCGGTAGATGCCGCCGTCGAGCGAGGTGAGCATGCCCTTGACGCCGTGGGACATGGACCCGAGCATGATGCCGAGCGAGGTCAGGTGGTCCTGCAACCGGCGGATCTCGGTGATGTCCGTGGAAAGCTCCATGGCCTGGATGACCCGGCCCGAGGCGTCGTGCAGGGGGGCGGACTGGACGAGCATGTGCTTGCGCTCGCCCGACAGGGTGGTGACCACGGTCTCACGCTGGCGTGCCTCGCCGTCCAGCAGGGTCTTGTCCACCAGGCACCCCTCGCAGGGCTCGCTCCGGTGCTTGTAGGCCTCGAAGCAGAAGTGGCCCTCCACCTCGCCGAAGTCGCGCTTGAAGAGCCGGTTGGCCTCCACGATGGCCAGGTCCGCGTCCTGCACGGTGATGTAGCAGGGGGCCTCGTCGAAGAGGCGCTGGTACTTGTAGCGGGTGGCGAAGAGTTCGTCCTTGAGGCGGGTCACCTCGGACATGTCCACGGAGATGTCCAGGACCAGCTCGATCTCGCCGTCCTTGTTGGGGATGGGCGCGGTGTAGACCGTGACCGGAATTTCCTCGCCGTCCTTGCCCAGGAAGGTCTCCCGGCTGCGCTGGCCCTTGCCGGTCTGGAAGGTGCGCTGCACCGGGCAGGCGTTGCCCGGCGAGGTCCGGTCGGAGTAGATGTCGAAGCTGTTGTCGCCCACGTGGTTGCCGAGGCGCTCCTCGAAAAGGGTGTTGTGGGCCACGATCTCCAGGTAGCGGTTGTGGATGGACACCAGGCAGGGCAGCTCGTTGAACAGGCCCGAGCCGGTCTCCACCTCGCGCGAGGCGCTCTCCAGGGCCGAGGACAGGCCGTTGACCACCTGGCAGGCGGCGTTCTGGCGTTCCAGCTCCACGATGCGGCTGGTCTTTTCCTCGACGAGGCGTTCCAGATTCTCGGTGTGCTCGCGCAGCGCGCATTTCATGGTGAAGCGCTCGCGGGCGCGCTCCAGCGAGACTTCGAGCACGTCGTTGTTGATGGGCTTGGTGATGAAGTCCGAGGCGTCGAACTTCAGCGACTCGATGGCCAGGTCCAGGTCGCCGTGGCCGGTGATCATGACCACCTCGGTGTCCGGCGACTTTTCCTTGATGATGCGGAGCAGCTCGATGCCGTCCATGACGGGCATCTTGATGTCCGTGAAAACGATGTTCGGCTGGAACTCTTCGAAGACGGCCAGGGCCTCCCGGCCGTTGGACGCGGTCTTCACCTCGTAGCCGAGGTCCATCAGGGACAGGCCGAGGAACCGGCGCACGCCCTCCTCGTCGTCCACGAGCAGCAACTTCCTGAAATCCATCTCAGCCTCCCGGCGTGACCGGCAAGGTGGCGCGCCGGGGCGCGATCATCCCACCGGTCCCAGCAGCCGCCCCCGGGCTGCGGTCAGGGCTATTCGCCCAGTGCTTCCCGCACGATCTGGATCACTTCCGCCGGGTCGAAGGGCTTCTTGATGGTCGCCACGGCCCGGCGAATGGCCAGATGAATCCCGGACAGCCCGCTGATGACGATCACCGGAATGTCCGAGAACTCCTTCTCGCTGGTCAGCCGACGGTAGAAACGCGGCCCCCATTCGTGGGGCATTTCGATATCCAGCGTGATGAGGTCGGGCTTTTCGGCCATGGCCACCTCATAGGCGGATATACCGTCGGAAGCGCGGCAGGTGTCGTATCCATGGTCTTCGAATACGCTGACGAGGTAATCGACGATGTCCGGATCGTCGTCCACCACCATGATCTTTTTCGGCATGCTCTCAACCTGGTGTTCAAGGCCGGGGGTAATTCCGCGACGCCTGCCACCGTATACTCAACCTGCGCGCGAGTTCAAGTCGGAAAACCCGGCCCGCGCGGCGGGCCGCACGGGCCGGGCTTCCTTTCACGTCCATCGGACCTAGCCGATGTTTTCCTTCACGATCTTCAGCAACTGTTCGGGCTCGAAGGGCTTGGTCAGGCTGGCCACCGCCTTGGGGATGGCGTACTTGATGGCGTTCAGCCCGCTGATGACCACGACCGGGGTCCGCTTCAGGGCCTCGTCCTGGCTGATCTTGCGGTAGAACCTCGGGCCCCACTCGTTGGGCATCTCCAGGTCCAGGGTGATCAGGTCGGGCTTCTCGGCCTTGGCGATGTCCACGGCCTCGCTGCCGTCGCTGGCCGTCACGGTCTCGTAGCCGTTGTCGCCCAATAATTCGGACAGATACGAGCGAATCTCCACGTCGTCGTCGACAATCAGGATCTTCTTTGTCATAATATCCTCCTGGTTCGCACGAATCCCATCGTGCCATTTGCCGCGACCGCTCCCGCCAAGGCCGGTCGCGGCTTTGTTTTCATGGCGCACGGCCCCCGCCGGGCGCCTTGGCTCAACTCTTATACCTTGTCGGGCTTGCTCACGCTCACGACGGGGCAGCCAGCGCGCAGAATGACCTGCTCCATGGTGGAGCCGATGCGCGCCTTTTCGGGGTCCAGCTCGTGGGAGTGGTGCGCCATGACGATGAGGTCGGCGGACCGCTCACGGGCCATCTTGACGATTTCAACGTAGGGCACGCCTTCCCAGACCTCGACGTCGCAGTTCTTGAACCCGTCCAGGTCGTAGGCGGTCCGGATGCGCTCGCGCGCGGCGATGATCCGGTCCTCGATCTCGTTCTGGTCCAGCACCTTGCCGCTGATGTCGAGCGCGTGCAGGATGGTCAGGTCGGTGTCCAGCTCCCTGGCCGTGGCCAGGGCGAACTTGAAGGCGCTCTCCGCCTGCTTGGAGAAGTCGGTGGCGAAGACGATGTTGCCGAACCCGCCCCAGTAGGAGGCGGTTTCGCGGTGCACGGTCATCACCGGGCAGCGGGCGGCCTTGGCCACGCGCTGGAGGGTGGAGCCGGGGTATCCCTTGCGGTACACGGACGAGTCGCCGGAGCTCGCGCCCATGACGATCAGGTCCGCGTCGTTTTCCCGGGCCGCGCGCAGGATCTCGCGGTGCGGCAGGCCGGTGGTCAGGATGATCCGGGAGTACTCGACGCTCTCGATCTGCTTCTCGAACGTGTTCTTGAGCTCCTCCTCCACCCAGGCCCGGTATTCCTCGTCCACCTCGACCTCTTCGCCGGTGCGGACGTCGTTGACCACCTGGGAGTATGCCTTGGTGGGCACGCCCATGACGTTGAGCACCAGGACCTCGGCCCCATAGCGCTTGCCCATGTCGAAGGCGACGCGGGCGGCGCCGAAGGTGGACGGAGCGCCGCTGGTCGCCAGCAGAATTTTCTTGAACATATTCACCTCGCTCCTTGGGTTACTCGTCCTCGCCCTCGTCCTTGGGCCGCAGATGCTCGGGCACGTCGAGCATGCCGATGACAAGCGGCTTGAGGAACGACCAGCGGATGCCGATCTTGTACTCTTCCTCCAGGTCGCGGATGGCGTCCCAGCAGTTGTGGCAGGGGGCGATGACCAGCTTGCAGCCGGTCGCCAGGATCTGCTCCATCTTCTTGCGCAGGGCCATGTTGCGCTGCGCGCGGTACATGCCGATGCCGTTGAAGCCGCCGCCGCCGCCGCAGCAGTAGTTGTGCTCCTTGCTGGGGGACATCTCCACGAAGTAGCCCGGCTCCACGATGTAGCTCAGGATCTCGCGGGTGACGTTCTTCAGCCCCTGGTTGCGCACGTAGTTGCAGGAATCCTGGAGGGTCACCGGCTCCTTGATGCGCTTGGCCGGGTCGATCTTGAGCTTGCCGGTGCGCAGGGCCTCGGCCAGCCATTCCACGTAATGGATGTAGGGAACGGGGGGCTGCCCGTCCTCGCGCCCGGCCCAGTAGGGGCCTTCGATGACCGTGGCCCGGTGGGCGTGGCCGCACTCGGTGCCGATGGCCCGTTTGGGGCGCAGCCGCTCGATGGCGGAGTAGACGTTGAGGACGTTGTCCTTGCAGCACTCCCAGTCGCCCGCGAACATGGAAAGCGAGGTCTGCTCCCAGCCCTCGGAGGGCACGGTCCAGTTCTCGCCCGCCACGTGGAAGAGGATGGCCGCCTCGGCCACGTCTTCAGGATAGTGCTTGGGCTCGCGGGCGTTGCAGGTGTACATGATGTCCGCGTCTTCCTTGTCGATGGGAATCTCGAGACCCGGCCATTCCTCTTCGTTCTCCTCGGCCATCCACTCGCAGGTCTCGACCCAGTCCTCGGTGGTCACGTCCATCTGGGCGCGGTAGACGCGGTGCATGCCCGCGCCGATCTTGAGCTCCCAGGGGACGAAGCCCTGGGAGTAGAGCAGGCCGCGCAGGTAGCTGAACATGACGCCCATGTCGATGCCGTGGGGGCAGTACATGCCGCAGCGGTTGCAGCAGGTGCACTTGGCCCACGCGGTCTCCATGCACATCTGCATGAAGGCGTTGTCGACCTTGCCCTTCTTCTTGACCATCACGCCGAGCGTGGACTGGATCTTGTAGGAGGGCACCTGCTCGGGCACCCGGCCGTTGACCTGGTACAGGAAGCAGGACTCGGCGCACAGGCCGCAGTGGGCGCAGATTTCGAGCCAGGTCTTGGTCCTGGACTTCATGGTGGCCTGGATGGAAGCCCAGAGCTTGTCCGAGTCCACGTCCAGGTTGTTCAACTCTTCGTAGTATTGCTTTCCGCCCTTGTCGGCCAGGGTCAGCTTGAGCTGCTCCTCGGTCTTGATGGGCGTTTTATTGCAAAGAATTCCTTCGGGCATTTCAATATCTCCCTTGAGTAGACGATGCGGCTACCACGCCATGTCCGTTCCCTTCATGCCGCCGCGCTTGATCCCGTAGTCCATGCCGAGCTGCATGCGCGACAGGAAGAACAGGATGACGTGGCTGAGCTTGGTGAAGGGCAGGCAGATGAGCCAGATTTCCCCGCTTAAGATGTGCGCGCAAAGCCAGAAGTCGTAGGCGCCCAGCTCGTAGCGGGCGATGAGGCCGGTGGCGAAGGGCAGCACGCTGATGACCAGCAGCAGGTAGTCGTAGAAGTTGGTGATGATCCGCACCTCGGGGAAGGCGATCCGGCGCAGGGCCAGGAACAGGCCGCCCACGAGGCAGACCCAGGCCAGGCCGTCCGCCAGGCCGGTGGGCATGGCGGGCAGGCTGAAGCCGAAGGCCTGCTTGAGCATCACGTTGTGCGCCTCCAGGAAGATCGGGGTGACGAGCAGCCCGATGTGGAAGGCGAAGAATATGAGGGTGAATCCGGGACGGGTCTGCCACAGCCGGGCCTTGAACGGGATGAGGAAGGCCACGATGGAGCGCAGTCCGCCGCGGATGCCGTATTTGAGGTTGGGGCGGTAGGCCACGCGGTCGAGCCGCCAGTCCAGTCCCCGGACGTACAGCACGGCGCGGACGATCAGGCCGCCGAAGCTGATGAGAAACGTCGCCCAGAGCACGGGCCCTGTCAGGAAATCATACATTTCCGCTTCTCCTTGTTATCCTATCGGTTTGGAGACGATGGCCCGTGGGCTAGTCGTCCTTGCGGTTGCCGCCCATGAGGAACTGCCAGTAGAGCGTGGCCGCCACGAGGATGCCCCCCATGATCAGGTACACGATGCCTTTCGTATGGGTGTAGTAGTCTTGCAGGGTGAAGAATTCCATGGCGCAACCTCCTAGTGCTCGCCCTTGTAGTCGGGATGTTCATAGAAGATGGGCATCCGCGTGGAGATGAACCGGAAGGCCAGCACGCCGATGGTGACCACGAACAGGGAGATGGTGATCTCGCCCCAGCTCGGGAAGTAGCGCAGTTGCGAGGGCAACTGCCAGTTGAAGGCGACCATGCTGATGTTGAACCGGTTGACGATGATGCCGAAGACGGTCAGCCCGGCGGCCCACTTTATCAGCGGGATGTTCCGGTCGCGCGCGCCGATGGCGTACAGGAAGGACGGCAGGGCCACGAAACCGAGGATCTCCACCAGGAACCACGCGCCGTAGCCCGTGGCCAGGTAGTGCCAGTTGTTGTCGTAGGCCAGGCCGATGACCTTGATGGCGAAGTACCCGAACAGGATCAGCGAGCAGCCCTTTCCGAAACCGAGGATCAGGCCGTCGTGGTTGTCCAGGTACTCCTTGTCCATCAAGTGGTGCATGGGCTTGTGGGAGAGGGTCCCCTCGAAGATGACCATGGACAGGCCCGCGCAGATGCTGGAGACGAAGAAGAACAGCGGCAGGTACGGGGAGTACCAGAGCGGATGCAGCTTCGACGGCACGATGGTGTACAGCGCGCCCAGCGAGGACTGGTGCAGGGTGGACAGGACCACGCCGAAGATGGTCAGGGCCAGGGTCATCTTGACCACGATGTTCCGGATCTTCTTGAACCCGAGCCACTCGAAGGCGGCCGGGGTGAACTCGATGAACAGCACGGTCAGGTAGATCATGACGCACAGGCCCACCTCGAAGAGCAGGGACGTGGTGCCCTGCTGGACGAAGATGGGGTAGGGCAGCCGCCAGGGACGGCCGACGTCGTAGCCCAGGGCGAAGACCACCAGGGCGTAGCCCAGGAAGGCGGTCAGGATCGCGGGACGGACGCCCGCGTGGTATTTCTTCAGGCCGAAGATGTAGCAGGCCGAGGAGGTGGTGTAGCCGCCCGCGGCCAGGGCGACGCCGCAGAGCAGATCGAAGCCGATCCAGATGCCCCACGGGTTGTTCTGGTCAAGGTTGGTGACGGCCCCCAGGCCGCCGGTGAAGCGCATCACCGTGACCACCAGTCCGGCGGCCAGGATGATCGCGGCGACGATGTTGAACGGCGTGAACAGCGATTTGCGCTGCGCCGAGGCGTGTTCGACAGTCGACATCTAGGACTCCTCCTCGCTGCTTGCGGCGTCCTCGTCCTTGGCGGAGAGGGCCTCTTCAACGGCCTTCTTGACCTCGACCTCGATGAGCCGCTTGTTGGCCACGTCGGCCTTCTTGAGCTCTTCGGAGAGCTTCTTCTCGGCCTCGCTGGACGCCTTGGTCAGGGCGTTCTTGACAGCCATGACCTTCTCGGCGTTGGCCACCTTCTGGTTGCGCTTGCTCACCGCGTAGATGCCGCCCAGCAGGACCGGCCACAGGCCGACGACCATGGGCACGGCGGCCAGGGCGCCGGAGGTCAGCTCCGGGGCCGAGGTGGTGCCGAGGTCCTCGCGCATCCCGATCTCGGAGAAGGGCGCGCCCGAGAGGTACATCCAGCAGGTGCCGCCCATCTCGTGCTCGCCGTAGATGTGGTGCTGGTAGCGGTCCGGGTAGGCGTCGATCCGGGCGCGGGCGATCTTGATGATCTCCTCGCGCGGACCGAAGGTCAGGGCCTCCTTGGGGCAGCGCTCCACGCAGCCGGGGAGCTTGCCCTCGGCCAGCCGGGGCGAGCACATGGTGCACTTGACCACCCGGGGGGTGATCGGGTCGTTGTAGGTGTAGGCCGGGATGGAGAACGGGCAGGCCACCATGCAGTAGCGGCAGCCCACGCAGACCGAGGCGTCGTAGGTCACGGCCCCGTTCGGCTCCTTCTTGAAGGCCCGCACGAAGCAGGCCGAGGCGCAGGCGGGCTCCAGGCAGTGGTTGCACTGCATCTTGCGGAACACGCCGCCCTTTTCCGTGGCGTACTTGTTGACCACGGTATAGGTCTTGTCATCGGTCCGGCGTTCGGTGTCCATGACCGTCATGTCGTCGAACGGCTTTTCGGGGGCGGGCAGGTTGTTGACCTCGTTGCAGGCCTTTTCGCACTGGCGGCAGCCGATGCACCGCGTGGCGTCGAAGAGCACGGCCATGGTGTCGGGATGCGGGCCGAAGTGCTTGCCCGCAGCCCCGGCCGTCGCGGGAAGCGCGGCAAGAGCTCCGGCTCCACCCAACAGTCCGAGGAATGTTCTGCGTAACATTTTATGTCTCCTTCGGTTAGTTGGCTTTCTTTTCGTGGCAGCCGACACAGTTGGTGGCGGCGGGCTTCTCGATGCCCATGGCCTTGTGGCAGCCCATGCACTGGCCGTGATAGGCGGCCTTCAGGCCCGGCCGGCCCTCGTCCTCGCGGGTGAAGGGCTTGGCATGGCAACTGGCGCAGGTGGGCGGGTTCAGGGTGGCCGGAGCGTTGTGGTGGCAACCCTGGCACATGGCCTCGGGGACGGAGTGGAAGTTGGCGGCCAGGCCGCTGTCCTTCATGCCGTCGTAGAGCTTGAGCACGATCTTGCGGTGCGGCATCCTGCTCGCCTTGTAGTCCTGGGCGATGACCCCGATGTTCACGAATTCGGGGATGGCGTCCACGGCCACGCGGGCCTGATGCTCGGGCCGGGCGGCGATCACCGCGGCGGCGGCCTCGGCCCGGATCTCCTTGGGCGCGGCGGCCATGAGCATTCCCTGGGCGTCCTTGACGGGCGCGTTGTGGCAGGTCTTGCAGGCTGCCTGGGTCAGGGCCTTGCCGGCCGGGCGCAGCCCGTGGCAGCCCGCGCACTGCGGGCGGGTCTGCTCGCTGGCGTGGCAGCCGACGCAGGAGCGCTTGTTCTTCACGTCGTGCATGGCCTGGTCGAGAGTGACGAAGCCGCCTTTCTCGACACCCAGCGGGGTATGGCAACTGGAGCAGGCCTGCACGGACTTGTGATGACACGCGCGACACGTGTCGGTCTTGGTTTCATGGAACTTGTGGTCGAAGGCGACCGGAGCCATGCCCGTGGACTTGGCGTCCTTGTTCAGGGGCGCGACGGCCATGAGGGCGGCGTCGGGCTGCTTGCGCGGCAGGCGGGGCAGGGTCCCGCCCATGGCGGCCAGCGCCTTGGCCTCGGCACCCTTGCGGGCGGCCAACCCCTTGTCGCCGTGACAGTCAGCGCAGGCGACCGGGCCGCTCTTCTCGGCCTTCTTCTCGATCAGGCTCTGGTGGCAGGTCACGCACTGGTTGTGGAAGGCCGCTTCGGTGGCCAGGGTGACCGGCTTGGCGGGGGACTCGGTGTGGCAGGCCCGGCAGGTCTCCTCCTTGTCCTTCTCGTAGACGGTCTTCTTGGCCTTCTCGTCATAGATGTGGTGGCAGGAACCGCAGTTGGTCCGCTGGCCGGCGTCGGCCTGGATCAGCTTGGAGTTCCAGTGCATGGCGTGCAGGGTGTTGTCCATGCCCGCCTCGGCGCGCGCGGCCGGGACGGCGGGGCGCTCCTGGTGGCAGCCGCGACATTCGCCCGCTTTGGGTCCGGACTTGTAGCCCTTCCCCGCGGACTTGACGTGGCAGGAAATGCAGCCGTCGTGATAGACGGACTTGAGTTCCGCGGCGGAGAGGGCGGGCTGGCCGTCCTCCTGCACGCGGTTGAAGGTAAGGGCCATCTTGCCCTTCACGTCCTTCTTGTGGCAGGCCTCGCAGCTCATGCCCTGGTCCTTCAGCGCCTTGGTGTGCGCGTCATGCATGAACACCGCCGCAGGCTGATCCGGTTCCTCCAGCCTGGCGATGGTGTCGATCATGATCACGTCCGGCCTAGCCGTGGCCCCGGACGCGCCGTCGAACATGCCCAGGGCTTCCATTTGGAAGCCGAGCATGGCCGCCAGCACGATCGCGGCGGCACCCAGTCGCAGCATCCTTTTACCGTTTGCCATGTTGTCGATCCTTTCCTCGAAATAGCGTTGATGGCAGAGAACCGGCGCTTGTCCCGTCCTCCAAAACCCCGTTGCCGTGGTTTTTCTACCGCCCCCAGGCGTCGCCTCCCTAGGCGGCGCACTAATCCGATATAAAACCCTCCTCTCGCGGTGGGTTAAAAAACCCACCTGTTCGCGAGGTTTTTATCCATACTGGTTCGGTATGTTAATTGTCAGGGGGGCGTCAAGGTAATTTCTTCTTGTGATAATTGTTCCTGCAATGATGATAATATTACGAAATTACAGCTAAATTTATGCATTCAGTCATTTGAGAGTAATTTTCAAGACAAGCCATTGAGCGGCAACGGCCAAGGGACGGGAGGGAGAGGAGGGGGAAATTCAATACATACTAAAAAAGTGGGTATTTCCCCTTTTCCAGCCGAGTCGGAGGCGAAGAGCCGAAAGGGTGTTGCGAAACGCAATGGCATTTTTTTTAAAAAAAGTTTCCCCTCCAGCGGAAGGCCGGAAGTGAATCGCAATGATTCTCGCGGCATTTGCTAAAAAACTGAGTAATCACTCAGTTTCCCGGTTTTTTTTGACATCGTGGCGCTTTGCAACGTACACATGAAAAAAACTGAGTGACGACTCGGTTTTTGAGAGCGAGAGGAGTGAGTTCGTCAGATGAAGAAAAAGGAAGCGATTCTCAAGGTAGCCACGGTGCTGTTCGCCAATAAGGGGTTTGCGGACACGTCGGGCCAGGAGCTTGCCCGGCTGACCGGGACGGCCGAGGGAACCATCTTCTATCACTTCAAGAGCAAGGAGGGGTTGCTCCTGGCGATACTGGAGCGGGTCAGGGACGAGATACTGGACCAGTTCGAGCGGTTCTTCGAGAACCGGCCGTTCCAGTCCGGGCTGGAGATGACGGAGGAGGTCGTCTCCTTCTATCTCTACCTGGCCGGGTTGATGGAGGACAAGTTCCTGCTGCTGCATCGCCATGCTCTCTACAAGTTCTCCGAGTCCAATCCGGAGTTCAGGGAGAATCTGGAGGCGATCTACAACTGTCTGGTCGACATCTTCGAGAAGGCGATCGTGACGGGGCAGGCCGACGGCTCCATCCACCCGGACATCCACCCCCGCAAATCGGCGCTCATCCTCTTTACCATGGTTGATGGCCTGGTCCGTTTCAAAAACTACAACCTGTATGACGCCGGGGCACTGTTCAATGAACTGATGCAGACGTGCCGAAGAATGTTGCAGGCGGATACATAGGAAGAGGTTGCATGCTCACTAGAATATTTCCGTTCATCGACTGGTTCCGGGGATACAACATGGCGAAGTTCAGGGCCGACGCCATCGCCGGCCTGACCGTCGCCCTGGTGCTCATTCCCCAATCCATGGCCTATGCGCAGCTCGCGGGCATGCCCGCCTACTATGGCCTGTACGCCTCCTTCCTGCCGCCGCTCGTGGCCGCCCTGTTCGGCTCCAGCCGCCAGTTGGCCACCGGCCCGGTGGCCGTGGTCTCGCTCATGACCTCGGCCTCCCTGGAGCCGCTCGCCACGGCGGGCAGCGGGGGATACATCGCCTACGCCATCCTGCTCGCGCTCATGGTCGGCATCTTCCAGCTCCTGCTCGGCGTGCTCAAGCTCGGCCTGGTGGTCAACTTCCTCTCCCACCCCGTGGTCAACGGCTTCACCAACGCGGCGGCCATCATCATCGCGTCCTCGCAGCTCTCCAAGATGTTCGGGGTCTACGTGGACAAGGCCGAGCACCACTACGAGACCATCATCCGCGTGGTCGAGGGGGCCATCCACTATACCCACTGGCCGACCCTGGCCATGGGCGCGCTGGCCTTCGCCATCATGATCGTGCTCAAACGCGTCAATCCCAAGATCCCCAACGTCCTGGTGGCCGTGGCCCTGTGCACCACCCTTTCCTGGGCCATCGGCT
This sequence comes from Pseudodesulfovibrio sp., assembly GCF_028692895.1. GTDB lineage: Bacteria > Desulfobacterota > Desulfovibrionia > Desulfovibrionales > Desulfovibrionaceae > Pseudodesulfovibrio. Next base: position 5,979 of record NZ_JAQUWN010000059.1, on the reverse strand, counting down.
TCAACCACGACGCAAAGGCCCCGCTGGCCGCCATCCGCATCCCAGCGGTGCAGGAGTCCGTGGGCATGTTCAACGCCGCGGTCGGCCACATTGAGGAACTGGCCAAGGAGCGCCAGGCCATCAATGTCCGCCTGGCCGAGGCCAAGCAGGGCAAGAACATGGTCGCCCAGCTCGACGCCCAGCACGACCTGAGCGTGCTCGGCGTGCGCATGGAGCGGCTCAAGCACGAGGCCCACGTCCAGCGCACCTTCCTGCGCGAGGAGCTGATGTCGGGCGTGGTGGAGCCGGGCGGGACCCTGGCCTTCTATCGCAAGGGCGAGGTCCCGTCGGGCATGACCGACGACGGCCGCACCTGGCGCGTCCGGGTGGGCAACGCCGCCCTCGACTCCGGCGCATTGAGGATGACCGGCGGCGGCGCCATCGTCGGCACCGTGCCCTCGGGCATCCCGGCCATCTCCGCGCCTTCCCTGGACCTCAAGGTCATGCTCCACCTGCTCCCGTTCGCCGCGATCATCTCGCTGCTCGGCTTCATGGAGGCCATCTCCATCGCCAAGGCCATGGCCGCCAAGACCGGCCAGCGCCTCGACCCCAACCAGGAGCTCATCGGCCAGGGGCTGGCCAACATCCTGGGCGCGTGCGGCAAGAGCTATCCGGCATCGGGCTCGTTCTCGCGATCGGCGGTGAACCTCCAGGCGGGCGCGGTCACCGGCATGTCCAGCGTGTTCACCTCGCTGATGGTGGTCGTCGCGCTGCTCTTCTTCACCCCGCTGCTCTACCACCTGCCCCAGGCCGTGCTGGCCGCCGTCATCATGATGGCCGTCATCGGGCTCATCAACGCCTCGGGCTTCGTCCACGCCTGGAAGGCCCAGTGGTACGACGGCGTGATCTCCATCATCTCCTTCGTGGCCACGCTGGCCTTCGCCCCCCACCTGGACAAGGGCATCATGATCGGCGTCGGGCTTTCGCTGGGCGTCTTCCTCTACAAGTCCATGCGGCCCACGGTGGCCAGCCTCTCGCGCAGCGAGGACGAGGCCCTGCGCGACGCCACGGCCCACGGCCTGCGCGAGTGCAAGCACATCGCCATGGTCCGGTTCGACGGCCCGCTGTTCTTCGCCAACGCGAGCTTCCTGGAGGACAAGATCACCGAGCGCATGATGAACAACGACAAGCTCCGCCACATCATCATCGTGGCCAGCGGCATCAACGACATGGACGCCTCGGGCGAGGAGGCGCTGTCCCTCATCGTGGACCGCGTCCGCGCCGCAGGGGTGGACATCTCGCTGTGCGGCGTGAACGAGGCCGTCATGGCCGTGTTCCGGCGCACCCACCTGCTCGAAAAGATCGGCCAGGACCACGTCTACACGACCATGGAATCCGCCATCTGCGCCACCCACGAGAGTGCGCACCGCAACGGCGACGAGGATTCCTGCCCGCTCACCACCTACTGCCGTCTCGCCTAGGAAGCGGCATACCCAAGGAGTAGCCAATGTCTGTCATTACCGTATTCAACGGCCTGTTCTCCGAAGCCGGTCTGGTGGTCAAGCGCGTCCTGGACGCCACGGGCTACCGCCTGGTCACCGACCAGGAGGTGGTCGCCGACGCCGCCGCCTTCTCGGGCATGGCCGAGGACAAGATCGCCCGCGCCTTCCAGTCCAAGGGGTCCGTGTTCAACTCCTTCAGCCACGAGAAGGAGCGTGCCATCGCCTTTCTCAAGCTGGCCATGGCCTCCAAGCTGGCCGCGCAGGACAACCTGCTCTTCTCCGGCTTCGCCTCCCAACTGCCCCCGGCGGGCATCGACCATATCCTCAAGGTCTGCCTGATCTCGCGCATGAGGGAGCGGCTGGCCGTGGCCGAGCAGACCGAGGGCTTCGCCGAGAAGCACGCCCTGAGGCTCATCCACAAGGACGACGAAGACCGAGCCACCTGGGTGCGCACCCTGCGCGGCGCGCAGGACCCGTGGGACGTCAAGCTTTACGACATCGTGGTGCCCGTGGGCGCCTCGGGCGTGGACAAGAGCGCCGACCTGATCGTGGAGCAGCTCGCCAACGCGGCCGTCAAGGTCACGAACGCCTCCCGCAGGCAGGTCGAGGACTTCCTCCTGGCCGCCAAGGTGGAGACCGTGCTGGCGGGCGAGGGCCACAGCGTGCTGGTTTCGGCGCGCGGCGGCGACGTCACCCTGACCATCAACAAGCACGTCCTCCTGCTGGAGCGCCTGGAACGCGAGTTGACCGACATCGCGGCCGGGGTGGAGGGCGTGAAGAGCGTCAAGACCGGCGTGGGCAAGGGGTTTCACCAGACGGACATCTATCGTAAGGTGGACTTCGAACTGCCGTCCAAGGTCCTGCTGGTGGACGACGAGCGCGAGTTCGCCCAGACCCTGTCCGAGCGCCTGATGATGCGCGACATGGGCTCCGCCGTGGTCTACGACGGCGAGGCCGCCCTGGACCTGGTCAGCGAGGACGAGCCCGAGGTCATGGTCCTGGACCTGAAGATGCCCGGCATCGACGGCATCGAGGTCCTGCGCCGGGTCAAGAAGGAGCACCCGAACATCGAGGTGATCATCCTGACCGGCCACGGGTCGGAGAAGGACCGCGAGGTCTGCATGGAGCTGGGCGCCTTCGCCTACCTCCACAAGCCCGTGGACATCGACGTCCTGAGCGAGACGCTCAAGGCCGCCAACGAGAAGATTCACAAGGCGAAGTAACGGAAGCCGGGTGACGCCGTGTCGATATTCGAAAAGATAAGACCCCGGTTCTGGGATACGGACGCCGCTGTCGGACCGGCCAGGAGCCTGTTCAACTACCGGCGCATCTGGCGGCTCGCCATCGTTCTCCTGACGGTGGTGGCCCTGGTCCCGCTCCTGGTCATGGCCTTCATCGACTACAGCGTCACCCGCAGCTCCCTGGAGTCCGAGAACCTGCTGCGCACGGCCCGGACCACCTCCAACACCCGCCGCACCGTGGCCAACTTCCTGGAGGAGCGGACCAAGGCCCTGGACTTTCTGGCCGACCACCAGGGCATCGACAAACTGCGCGACGGCGCGCAGCTCGCCGGGCTGCTCGCCTCCCTCAAGAAGAGCTTCGGCGGTTTCGTGGACCTGGGCGTCATCGACAACCGGGGCCGCCAGATCGCCTACATCGGCTCGCACGACCTGCTCGGCCGGGACTACAGCGACCAGATCTGGTTCAAGAACACACTGACCCGGGGCTCCTACGTGAGCAACGTCTTCCTCGGGTTCCGGGACGAGCCGCACCTGATAGTGGCCCGCAAGGTCAAGGACGCCGCCACCGGCAAGTCCTACATCCTGCGCGCCACCCTGGACACCGGCCAGTTCAACGCCATCATGACTTCCCTGGACCTCTCGGGCGGCGGCGACGCCTTCCTGGTGGACGGCCGGGGCGTCATCCAGACCCCGACCAAGTCGCACGGCCCGGTCCTGTCCCGGGTGGACCTGCCCATCGCGCCCTTCTCGGAGACGAGCATCGTCCGCCAGGTCCGCGCCGGGGACGGCGTGGAGTACTCCGTGGGCTACGGCTACGTGCACGACTCGCCGTTCATCGTCATGGTCACCAAGCCGACCAAGGTGCTGATGCGGCCGCTCCAGACCATCCGCATGGAGCTGCTCTGGATTCTGCTGACCAGCATCGCGATCATCCTTTTTGTCATCGGCAACGTGGCCACCTACATGGTCAACAGGATCTACATCGCGGACCAGACCCGGGCCAAGGCCCTGCACCAGATGGAGCACACCAACAGGATGGCCTCCATCGGCCGCCTGGCTGCGGGCGTGGCCCACGAGATCAACAACCCGCTGGCCATCATCAACGAGAAGGCCGGGCTCATCAGCGACCTCTTCACCTTCCGCCAGGAATACGCGGGCGACGAGCGGCTGCTCAAGAACGTCCGCTCCATCCTCGACTCCGTGGCCCGCTGCGGCCGCATCACCAAGCGGCTGCTCAGCTTCGCGCGGCACATCGACATGGAGCTGGGGCCCATCCGCTTCAAGGAGCTGGCCGACGAGGTGGTGGACTTCCTGCGCAAGGAGGCCGAGTACCGCTCCATCTCCATCGACATGGACATCCCGAAGAACCTGCCGGAGTTTGTCTCCGACCGGGGCAAGCTGCAGCAGATCTTCCTCAACCTGGTGAACAACGCCTTCCAGGCCATGAGCGACGGGGGCCACCTGTCGATCTCCGCCCGGCAGGAGAAGGACGGCAACCTCGTCTTCTCCGTGGGCGACGACGGCTGCGGCATCCCCCAGGCGGACCTCAAGCGCATCTTCGATCCCTTCTTCTCCACCAAGAAGAAGGTGGGCGGCACGGGGCTCGGCCTGTCCATCACCTTCAGCCTGGTCCAGGAACTGGGCGGCTCCATGACCGTGGAGAGCGAAGTCGGCAAGGGAACCACCTTCACCATAACCATGCCCATCGAGGGCCCGAAAAAGGCTAACAATGAGAATACTGCTGGTTGACGACGAAGTGGAGCTGGTTTCCGCCATGGCGGAGCGGTTGGGATTCCGCGACATCGAGGCCGACTGGGCCGCGAATGCCGAGGATGCTCTGGTCATGGCCGAGGGGAAGGCGTATGATGTGGCGGTGCTGGACATGAAGATGCCGAGGATCGGCGGCCTGGAGCTCAGGCGGATGCTCTCCGAGCGCCACCCGGCCATGAAGTTCATCTTCCTGTCCGGCCACGGCTCGGAGTCGGACTTCAAGACCGGCAGCGCGGAGGCGGAAAACTATCTCATCAAGCCCATCAACCTGGAGAGCCTCGTGGAAAAGATCAACGAGGCCGTGAAATAGCGAGGGGAGGGAGCATGGACCGTTTTTCGACGACCCGCGACGGCCTGCGTTTTTTCGGGCGCGTCAGCGCCTCGGTATCGCACGAGATCAAGAACGTCTTCGCCGTCATCAACGAATCGGCGGGGCTGATCGACGATTTCACGCTCATGGCGGAGAAGGGTATGCCCATCCAGCCCGAGCGGCTCAAGAAGGCGGCGGGCTCCATCCTGAACCAGATCAGGCGGGGCGACGCCATCATCAAGAACATGAATGCGTTCGCGCATTCCATTGACGAAGACGTCCGCGAGGTGGACCTCGCGGAACTGGTCGGGCTGACCGTGGCCCTGGCCACGCGCATGGCGGACATGAAACAGGTCAGGCTGACCCTGGGCGACCGCGAACCGGCCACCCTGTCGGCCAACCCCTTTGACCTGATGCGGCTGCTGCACTCCTCCATAGCGGCGGCCCTGGACGCCCTTGCGCCCGGCGACACCCTTGCGGCGGGAGTGAAACCCGCGCCCGACGGGGCGTGCTTCACCCTCGCGGCGAGCGGCAAGGCGGCTCCCGCGGTGGATGGCGGGGCGCTGGTCGCCATGGCCGGGGACATGGGCCTCGCGGCCGAGGTCGGCGAAGCGGACGGCGCGCTCACGTTGCGGGTGGCCGCGCCGCAGGCCGGATAAACAAGACACCAACCATTACGGAGAAATACAATGACGGAAAAAGTCCTGCTCATCGACGACGAAGAGGAATTCCTGAGCACCCTGTCCGAGAGGATGGAGCTGAGGGGCATGAACGTCAACACGGCGTCCACCGCCGACAGCGCGGTTCAGGCCCTGGACGGCGGCGACTTCGACGCCATCGTCCTCGACCTGCAGATGCCGGACATGAACGGCATCGAAATGCTCAAGGTGATCCGCAAGACCCACCCGGACATGCAGGTCATCCTGCTGACCGGCCAGGCCACCCTGGAGGCGGGCATCGAGGCCATGAAGCTCGGCGCCATGGACTTCATGGAGAAGCCTGCGGACATCAACGCCCTGACCGAGAAGATCAAGAAGGCCCAGGCCAAGAAGATGGTCATCGTGGAAAAGAAGACCGAGGACAAGGTCAAGGACATCCTGAAGAGCAAGGGCTGGTAAGCCCGGCCCGTTCCGGAGAATGAAAGAGCCCCCCGCCGCGAATGCGGCGGGGGGCTTTC
>NZ_JAQUWN010000058.1 GCF_028692895.1 Pseudodesulfovibrio sp. | reverse complement strand
GTCGACGCCGATCCGAATCTCTTCGCCACGAAAAGCTTCTACAAACCGATGGACTGATGATACCTTGAGCTTCGCCATGTCGGCCTCCCGTTTGTTTTGGTTTCACTGGTGTTGTTACCAGCAAAACTCAGGAGTGCCGACATGGTATTTCTGTCCCCCTACCCGGCGTTCCTGGGAACTGACGGGGCGGACTCCCATCCCGGCACCATCCAACACCGTCCCTAACCGCCCCCCCCCCCTCGCCTATCCCAACCATCTCACCCTCACAGATTCCGCTTCCCTCGCCGCCATTTTCCCATCGATCATCTCGGTCCATTCCAGACGATTACATCAATAAACATCCCTATCCGGCCGCCATTCCGACCTAAAATCCGGCGGACCGCCTTCAGCTCCCCATTATCCCAGCATTTCGCCCTCCGATCCGCGCAATCCGTTGTGCGCCAATGATTCTGAATAAAGTCTAGAAAAAGTCACGCATAGAAACCGCTTGATTCCGCCCTGTTGGCCGCAAGTCTAGACTTTATCTAGATACCCAAAAAAGCGTTGGTGCGGGCCGATAAAGCCGAATTGGCCGCAATTCCTGCCAGATGCGCCGGGATTACCGTTACTTGCGCCAGAATTCCGGGACGAAGAGGATGATGACGGTATAGATTTCGAGGCGGCCCAAGACCATGCAGAAGGTCAGGGTCCACTTGGCGGTGGCGGGCAGCCAGGCGAAGTTCTCGGTGGGCCCCACCATGCCTATGCCGGGGCCGATGTTGCCGATGCAGGCCAGCGAAGCGGCGAACGAAGTGACCACGTCCACCCCGGAAGCGGCCACGATGAAGGCGGCCAGCACGAACAGGCCGATCCACAGGACAAAGAAGCCCCAGACGCCTCTCAGCACATCGTCCTGGACCACGATCCTGCCCATCTTGACCCGGCTGACCGAGCGCGGATGGATGAGCCGGAACAGCTCATGGTAGGAATGCTTGAGGACCAGCATGATGCGCATGACCTTCATGCCGCCGCCCGTGGACCCGGCACAGCCGCCCACGAACATGCAAAAAAGAAGGATGGCCTGGGCGATGCCTGGCCAGATCTCGTAATCGGCCGTGGCGAACCCGGTGGTGGTAAGGATGGAGGCCACCTGGAATGAGGTGTAGCGCACGGAATCGGCCACGCTCCGGTACTCCCCATCCATATACACGGCCACGGCGATAACGGCGACAAAGGCCAGATACATGACCGCAAAGGTGCGAAACTCCGGATCGCGCAGCAGTGCCGCCGGGCGTCCCTTGAGCAGCAGGTAGTGCAGGGAGAAATTCACGCCCGCGATGAGCATGAAGACGGTGATGACGTAGTCGATGTAGGCGCTCTGATAGGCGGCTACCGAGGCGTTGCGGGTGGAGAACCCGCCAGTGGCCATGGTCCCGAAGGTATGGCAGAGCGAGTCGAAAAGGTCCATGCCGCCGAACAGAAGCAGCAAGGTCTCCAGGGCGGAGAAAAGCACGTAGACCTTCCACAGGGTCACGGCCGTGTCCTTGATGCGCGGCTTGAGCTTGTCCGGCGTGGGGCCCGGCACCTCGGCCTTGTAGAGCTGCATGCCGCCCACGCCGAGAAACGGCAGGATGGCCAGGGAAAAGACGATGATGCCCATGCCGCCCAGCCAGTGGGTCAGGCTGCGCCAGAACAGGATGCCGCGCGGCACGGCCTCGATGTTCTCCAGCACCGACGAGCCCGTGGTGCTGAACCCGGACAGGGACTCGAACACGCAGTCCACCACCGTGTGGAAGGTGCCGCCCAGGTAGAACGGCAGTCCCCCGGCCACGCCCGCCGCGAACCAGCCTAGGGCCACGATGGCCATGCCCTCGCGGTGGGTCATGGGCGTGCGGCGGAAGGACGGGTCGCGAAACGCCGCGAACATCAGCGCCCCGCAGACCACGGAAATGACCATGGACATGGCCAGCGGCCCGGCAGTCCCGTCGCCGTACCACAGCCCCCAGCCCAGGGCGAAGACCATGGTCATGCCCACGCAGGCGACCAGCGCGCCAATGACGTGCAGGACGTAGCGCCAGCGCATCCTAGAAGAACTCCACCTTGGTGGTCAGCACCTTCTCGACTTTCGGGATGTTCTGCCGGGTGGAGATGATGAGCAGCCGGTCGTCGGGCTCGATGACCGAGTCGCCGCGCGGCATGATGATCTCGCCGCCCCGCTGGAAGCAGAGGACCAGGCTCCCGCGCGGGAAGTCCAGGTCCTTGATGGCCTTGCCCACGATGGGAGAATCCTTGAGGGCGATGGCCTCCAGCGCCTCGGCCTCCTCGCCCTTGATGCTCACCGAGGAGATGATGCGTCCCCTGCGGATGTAGTGCAGCAGCGAGTTGATGGCGGAGAGCCGGGGGCAGACCAGATAGTCGATGCCGATGGGCTCGATGAGCGGCATATAGCCGAAATTATTGACCCGGGTGACGGTGCGCTTGGCCCCCAGGCTCTTGGCCAGCAGGCAGGTCAGGATGTTGGTCTCCTCGTCGCCGGTGACGGCGATGACCATGTCCATGTCGTGGACGTTCTCTTCGCGCAGGATCTCCTGGTCCGTGGCGTCGCCCATGAGCACGATGGGCCGGTCCAGCCGCTCGGAGAGGAACTCGCACCGTTTCTGCCGATTCTCCAGTATCCTGGTATGATAGTATTTGTTGTCCAGGGCCTTGGCCAGCTTGTAGCCGATGTTGCCCCCGCCGACGATCATGACCTCGCGCACCGGCTCGACGTGGACCCCGAGCCGCCGGAGGATATCTTCCTGTTCCCGGATGTCGCAGGCGAAATAGACCACGTCGCCTTCCTGAATGCGGTCCATGCCGCTCGGGATGATCAGCTTGTCGTCCCTGACCAGGGCGGCGATGACCAGCCCCAGGTCGTTGCCGATACGGCTGCGGAGCTCCATCAGCCGCGCGCCGACAACCGGGCTCTCGGGCGGCAGGTACATGCCGAGAAGCCGGATCTTGCCCCCGGCGAACTCGTTGATCTCCACGGCTCCCGGCACGCTCATGAGCCTCAGGACGGAGTTCACCACCTCTTCATCCGGATTGATGATCTTGGTGATGCCGACCGAGTCGCCCGTAAGCAGATGCTTGTAATTCGTATAGATACCGGCCCGGATTCGGGCCAGCTTGGTGATGTTCGGATTGAGCAGGTTGGCGAAGACGCAGGCGATGAGGTTGATCTCGTCGCTGTCGGTGACGGCGAGAAGAATGTCCGCCTGGGCGATTCCGGCGTCCTCCAGGACCTCGGGACTGCTGCCCGCGCCCTGGATGGTCTGCACGTCCGAGGTCTCCGCCACCTTGCGCAACGCCTCGGGGCTCTTGTCGATGACCACGACTTCCTTGTTTTCCACGGCCAGCCGCTGGGCGATGTGAAAGCCGACTTCGCCGGCCCCGACAATGATGATGCGCAAATGACAACTCCGCGAGATTGATACGATATGCAACATCCGTCTTGTACCCGTCTTTTGCGACCAGCGCAACATTGCCACCGGCAGAACAAACCCTGTGATTCGAGTCCGTTGAAAGCGAAACGGGACGCCCCCGACCAAGGTTTGGCGTCCCGTCGACCTTTGCCGGACGGCGAAATGGCGTCCGTTGGGTATTGCAAATCGCTACGGCGCGTTTCCGCCGAAAACAACCCTACGGACGGCCTCGACGCCCACGCGCTCGACAAACCGGGCGGTGCGCTCCCTGCTCTTCGCCTCGCGGGCGTATAAGTCGAGGACGCGGGCGATGATCGCCAGCGCTTCGTCGTCCGAGACGTTTTCGGCCAGCACGTCGCCCGTGCGCACCCGCTTGCCCGCGTTGCCGCCGAAGAGCACGGTCCAGCCGCCATTCCTGCCCACCAGGCCGACGTCGCGCACGTAACTCTCGGCGCAGCACATGGAGCACCCCGAGACGCCCGCCTTGAGCTTGCACGGCAACGTGACGGTGTTCAGGAAGGTCTCCAGCCGCTCGCCCATGGCCATGGAGTCGCGCATGCCCATGCGGCAGGTGGCGGAACCGGGGCAGGCCTGGACGTAGTAGTGGCAAAACTCGCCCACCGGGCCGAGCCGGTCGATGACCGCCCGGACCTGGTCCTTGGGGATGCCCTGTAGCTTGAGCCGCTGCCCGGCCGTGACGCGCACGCCGGGCAGGTTGAAGTCGCGGACCACGGAATTGATGATGTCCAGTTGTTCCGGCGAGATGCATCCCAGCGGCATGCGCGGGGTGACGGAATACAGGCCCCCGCCCGCCTGGGCCAGGGCGCCCTTCGGCATTTCCTCGATGAGTGCGTCGTGTTTCATGATCAGATCGGCGGGGTTATGGTTACCAGGACTCGCATGTCCGTGACGGCCCGGACGCCGTGGGGCTCCGCGATGGCGGAGACCAGGACGTCGCCCGGCGCGGCGGGCATGGACGCGCCGTCCGCGCCGAGGAACTCGCCCTTCCCTTCCAGGACGGCGATGGCCAGCTCCCCTTCAAGGTCGTGGGCGTGCACGGGCAGCTCCTGGCCGGCCTTGAAGTTGAAGTTGATAACCTTCATGTACGCGGACTCGTGGACGAAATAGTTGGAGAACGTCTTGTCCTTGAAGCCGTTTTCCTTGAACAGTTCAATCTTCTTCATGTTTCCTCCCTTTCCGGGGTTACAGCGGGGCCATGGCCAGGATCGCGCCGTTGCGGGCCACGGTGACGCGGATGGTGTTGACCCGGCGTCCCGCGCGCTCGAAGGCCTGGTTCAGGATGGCGGTCATGGACGCGCAGCACGGAACCTCCATCTCCATGACGGTGATGGACTTGAGGTCGTTCTGCGTGACGATTTGCGCCAGCTTCTCAATGTATTCCATTTGGTTGTCGAACTTGGGGCAGCCCAGGAGCACCACGCGGCCGGGCACGAACTGGCCGTGGTAGCCCGGCAGGGCCACGGGCACGCAGTCGGCGGTCAGCAACAGGTCCGCCCCCTTGAGAAAGGGCGCGGTGGGCGGCACCAGCCGGAGCTGGACCGGCCAGTGGCCCAGAGCCGAGCCCGAGGCCGGACCGGCCTGGGGAGCCTGGGCCTGCGGCATGTTGGCCTGCTGGCACGGGGTCATGGCATGCAGAGCCGCGCCAGGACAACCGCCCTTGGGCCTGCCGCCCATGCGCAGGCTGGCCGGGTCCGGCATATGGCCGGGCACAGCGCGGCCCTGGGCCGTCAGGTTGGCGCGAACGGCCTCGGGATCGAAGTCCTCGGCCTCGCGCACCTCAACCTTGAGCGCGCCCGTGGGGCAGTCGCCCAGGCACGCGCCCAGGCCGTCGCAATAGATTTCCTTCACGAGCCGGGCCTTGCCGTCCACGATGGCCAGCGCGCCCTCCTCGCAGGCGGGCACGCACTGCCCGCAGCCGTTGCACAGCTCCTCGTCGATGGAGATCATCTTTCTCGTGACCATGTTTTCCTCTCTCTTGTACGGGTTGGAATTCATATCCTGGCCACGCCGAGAAACACGGCGTGCAGGCTGGTGGCCAATATCAGGAACAACGTCCGGGCCGCGCCGGAGCGCAGGCCGGGAAAGGCGTAGCCGATCCGCCCTTGGGCGCAGGCGGACAAGCAGTCGCCGCAAAGGGTGCAGCTCAGGGCCGGGCTCCCCGCCTCGACCCGCGCCGCGTCCAGGGCGTTGTATCGGCAGCGGGAAAAGCACGCGCCGCAGCCGGTGCAGCCGTCGTCAACGCGGATGCGCCAGGGCGACAGCCTGCCGAGCACGCCCGCCACCAGCCCCATGGGGCAGTAGGCGCTGCAATGGGCCATAACGCCCCGGCGGCGGGAGACCAGGACCATGACGCCCACCCCCACGAGCCCGAAGACCGCCGCCGCGAGCACGGCCACGATCATCGGCGCGCCCATGACCCGCAGCAGCCAGGCCGCGCCAACGCACAGGACCAGGGCAGCGCCCCGTCCGGCGACGCCGAGCCGCCGCAGCCGCGCGTCGGGCCGGGAGGCCTTGCGGGCCCGGCTCATGGCGTCGTCCCAGGCCCCGATGTAGCACAGGTGGCTGCACCAGGCAGGGCCCACCAGCAGGACCGTGACGCCGAAGAGGATGGGCATGAAGTATCCGCCGCCACGGAAGACCGGCCCTGCCGCAATGAGCGCGGGCACGGGCAGGTGCAGCCGTCCGGTCATGAGCATGTCCTCCATTCCGGAGAGCCCCAGGGCCAGTTGCAGAAAGAAGACGGCTGAAAACAGGGCCCAGATGCGCGGCCGGACCGCCCGGTGCCCCTCGGGTTCGGCCATGCGGCCGAACACCCACTGGGCATAGCAGGCCAGGATCGCGATCTCGGCCCAGCCCCAACCGGGGAAATAGCGGTCCGCCAGCAGCACGGGAAACGGGACCTTGGCGCGGGCCATGGCCAGGCCGAAAACGGTGAGCAGACACACGGCCGCCTTGGCCGCGCCCTGCGCCGCGTCCTTGCGGAAGAACGACCGGGCCGCGTCCGTGCCCAGGGCCAGCAGCGCCAGGCCGTTGACGGCCATAACCCCGGCCAGGATGGCCGCGAGCCGCGCCCACGGCAGGTCCAGGGCCATGCGGAAGCGGAGGAACTGGACCGTGGCGTCCGCCCAGGCCCAGGCGGCCCAGAGCAGCGCGACGGCCGCCACCGGTCGCACCCAGGCGCGCCGGGTCGGAACCAGGCAGGCCAGGAACGCGAAGGCCGCGGCCAGGCCGTGGTCCGCTCCCCTGAGCGCGTGGGCCCCGGCCAGCAGCAGGGCCAGGATGGTCATTGTCGGCATGGCGTGTCGCATTCCTCGGTCTCCGTGGCCCCAGACTGGACTTTTCCGACCCGCCGGGCCATGACTTAAATCAAACGTACCGGAGAAAATGACAATGATAAGGGAAAAAGACGCATGAACACCGCCGAAGCCATCCGGACCGTCCGCTTCTTCCATGGCCTGCCGGACGAACAGTGCGCCAAGCTGGCGGACATCGCCGTGATCCGGACCTCGCCCCGGGACGCCCTGCTCTTCGAGTCCGGGGCCGAGGCCAGCGGCTTCTTCGCCGTGCTGACCGGACGGGTCAAGATCTTCCGCACCTCCCCCTCGGGCAAGGAGCACATCCTGCACGTCTTCGGCCCCGGCGAGATGTTTGGCGAGGTGGCCGTGTTCCAGGGCTCGACCTTCCCGGCCTCGGCCCAGACGCTGGAAGAGAGCGACACCCTGTTCATCCCGCGCCGCGACTTTCGCGACATGCTCGGCCGCGAGCCGGACATGGCCCTCAAGATGATGGCCCTGCTCGCCGGGCGGCTGCGGACCCTGGTCAACAAGGTGGACGACCTGACTCTCAAGGAGACGCCCTCGCGCGTGGCCGCCTACCTGCTCCTACTCCGCTCGTCCCACGGGACGGACACATTCAAGCTCGACCTGCCCAAGGGGCAGATCGCCTTTTATCTCGGCACGATCCAGGAGACCCTCTCGCGCATCTTCAAGCGCTTCGCCGACGAGGAGCTGATCGAACTGAGGGGCAAGGAAATCACCATCCTCGACCAGGACGGGCTCCAGGACCTGGCCGACGAGGGGCGCTGAGCCGCTCCGCGAACCAACGCAAAAAGCCCGCCACACGGATGTGTGGCGGGCTACGGAAATCGTAACGGAAAGAGGCTAGGCCTCGATCTTGTTGATGGCGGCCTGGAGGCGAGCGACGCGGCGCTGAGCCTGGCGGGCGTGGATGACCTGCTTGCGGGCGGCCTTGTCCAGGACGGACGTGGCGGCCTTGAGGGCCTCCATGGCCTTGGTCGCATCCTTCTCCTCGATGGCCACGCGAACAGCCTTGACGGTGTTCTTGATGCGGGTCTTGGAGATGCGGTTGCGGGCGCGACGCTTCAAGCTCTGACGGTGCCTCTTGAGGGCGGACTTGTGATTGGCCAAAGTAGTAACTCCTGATCTTTTTATCGTATAAACGCGATTTTTGCTTTTATTCCCATGAAGGGAGAGCCTTTTATATGGACTCTCCCTTTTATGTCAAGTCTTTTTAGACCTGCAGGGCGTTAAAATCGGCGAGCCGGCCCAGCCGGTCCACCAGGGCCTTGAGCAGATTGAGCCGGTTCAGCCGGACGTCGGAGGCGTCGCACATGACCATGACGTTGTCGAAAAAGCCGTCAACGCTGGGCCGCAGCTCGCGCAGCAGGCCGAAGAGCCCGGCGAAATCGCCCAGCTCCCAGAGGTCGTCGAAGTGCGGGGCCATCTCCTCCAGGCGAGCGCCGAAGGCGGACTCGTGCTCGTCCTCGAAGAGTTCAGGGTCGTAGTTGCCGGTCAGCGGCTGGCCGGCCTCGTCACCCTGCTTGCGGATGATGTTGGCCGCGCGCTTGAAGGTCAGCACGGCCTGGCCGAAGTCCTCCTCGCGGCTGAAGGCCGCCAGGGCGTCGAGCCGGGCCTTGAGGGTGCGGACGTCGTCGAAACCGGCCCCGAGGGCGGCGTCGACCACGCGGGTCTCGCACCCCTGGCCGGTGAACAGGGCGCGCAGCCGCTGGGCGAAGAACTCCAGCAGCTTCTCCTGTCCCTCGACCGCGCCGAGCTTCCACTTGATGCCGTCGGCATAGGCCTCTCGGGCCCAGGCGAGGAAGTCGCCCAGGCTGATCGAGAGGTCGTGCTCCATGATGATCCGGGCGATGCCCAGGGCGCAGCGGCGCAGGGCGTACGGGTCATTGGCCCCGGTGGGCGTCTTGCCCAGGCCGAAGCAGCCCGCCAGGGTGTCCGCCTTGTCGGCCATGGAGACCAGGGCTCCGGCCAGGCTGGACGGCACCGGGGTGTCGGGACCGGCGGGCAGGTACTGCTCGTAGATGCCGCGCGAGACGATCTCGCCCTTCCCGGCGCGCTCGGCGTAGATGCCGCCCATCTTGCCCTGGAGTGTGTCGAATTCGTTGACCATCTCCGAGACCAGGTCGGCCTTGGAGAGGCGGCCCGCCCTGGCGTACTTCTCGATCTCGCCGGGCAGGATGGACTTGGACTCGCCCAGGGTCCCGGCCAGGCGGCCGCAGAGATTCTCGATGCGGCGCGACTTGTCGCCCACCGAGCCCAGGGGGCCGAGGAAGACCACATGCTCCAGCTTGTCGAGCCAGTACTGGAAGTCGGCCTTGCAGTCCGCCTCCCAGAAAAAGCGGGCGTCTTCCAACCGGGCCTTGAGCACCCGCTCCCACCCCTTCTTGACCAGCGGAACCTCCTTGGGCTCCAGGTTCAGGGTGGTCAGGAAGTGCGGCAGCAGCTTGCCGTCCGGCCCTTCGACGCCGAAGCTCTTCTGGTGCGACTGCATGGAGGTCAGCAGGACCTCGCGCGGCAGCTCCAGGTAGCGGGGGTCGATGTCGCCGATGAGGGGGCGGGGGAATTCCACGAGGTTGGCCACCTCTTCGAGCAGGCCCGGCTCCCAGACGATCTTGCCGCCGAGTCCGGCGGCCAGCCGGTCGCCCTCCTCCACGATGGTCTTCTTGCGCGCCTCGGGGTCGATGACCACCTTGGCGTCGTCGCGGACCACGGCGAAATAGTCGGCCGCGCCCGCCACGGAGAACGGGCCGGGGCCCATGACGCGGTGGCCGCGGGTCTCGCGCCCGGAGGTCAGGTTCTCGATGGAGAACTCCACCACCGCCTCGCCGAGCAGGCAAAGCAGCCAGCGGATGGGCCGGCCGAAGGCGAAGTCGTAGCCGCCCCAGTGCATCTTCTTGGGAAAGGACAGGGACTCCACAGCCTTGACGCACAGGGCCGGGAGGATGTCGAGGGTCGCGCCGCCGCCCACGATCTTGCGGGCGGCCAGGTAGTCGCCCTTGTCGGTGGTCTGGGTGAACAGCGCGTCCGGAGCCACGCCCTGAGTCTTGGCGAAGCCCTCGCCAGCCTTGGTCAGGTTGCCGTCGGCGTCGTAGGCGATGCGCACGGGCGGGCCGGTGACGGTCTCCTCCTGCTTGCGCTGGGCGTCCGCCATCTGCGCCACATGGGCGACAATGCGGCGCGGGGTGGCGTAGGTGTCCACGCCGCCGTTCTCGACCATCGCTCCCGCGAGCAGGTCGGCGAACACCGCCTTCAGCTCTTCGGCCAGCTTGGGCACGAAGCGGGCGGGCATTTCCTCGGTTCCGATCTCCAGTATGAATTCGGCCATGTCGATAACTCTTCTATTTGTTCGGTCTTATTTCTTCAGCAACGGGTAGCCCATCTCCTCGCGCTGCTCGGCGACGAGCCTGGCGATCCGGGAGGCCAGGTTGCGAACCCGGCCGATGTAGGTGGCGCGCTCGGTAATGGAAATGGCTCCGCGCGCGTCGAGCAGGTTGAAGGAGTGGGAGCACTTGAGGCAGTAGTCATACGCCGGATACGGCAGCCGCTCCTCGCACAGGCGCAGGCACTCGGCTTCGAACTTGTTGAAGAGGTCGAAGAGCATGTCCGCGTCGGAAAGCTCGAAGTTGTACTTGGACATCTCCACTTCATTCTCGTGGTAGACGTTGCCGTAGGTGATCTCGTCGTTCCACCTGAGGTCGTAGACCGACTCCTTCTCCTGGAGATACATGGAGATGCGCTCCAGGCCGTAGGTGATCTCCACGGACACGGGCTTGAGGTCGATGCCGCCCACCTGCTGGAAGTAGGTGAACTGGGTGACCTCCATGCCGTTGAGCCAGACCTCCCAGCCCAGGCCCCAGGCGCCCAGGGTCGGGGACTCCCAGTCGTCCTCCACGAAGCGGATGTCGTGCTCGGCGGTGTCGATGCCCAGCGTGGCCAGGCTCTGGAGATACAGCTCCTGGACGTTGTCGGGCGACGGCTTGAGGATAACCTGGAACTGGTAGTAGTGCTGCAACCGGTTGGGGTTCTCGCCGTAGCGGCCGTCGGTCGGACGGCGGGAAGGCTCCACGTAGGCGGTCTTCCACGGCTCGGGGCCGATGACCCGGAAGAAGGTCGAGGGGTTGAAGGTGCCCGCCCCGGTCTCGACGTCCATGGGCTGGACGATGGCGCAGCCGTAGTCGGCCCAGAAGGCCTGCAACTTGAGTATTACATCTTGAAAGTTCATCAATGACTCCGAATCATACCTTTTTATACACGCCGTTTTCCCAGGAAAGTCCCAGGTGGTAGGCGACGAAAAGCTCGATGAGGCGGCTCACCTGCCGCCGGACGTCGGCGTCCATGGCCACGGAGGCCCACTGGGCGGGACGGCTGCGCTGCACCCAGTCCAGGGCGCGCAAAACTCCGCTGGAGAGAGGGTGAGCAAGACCCTCTAACGGTTTCCCGCCCGAAAGACAAGTCGGACAAACCACCTGGCCGCGTTCCACGGCGAAACGGTAGCCGTCGCCGGTGCCCACCGGCTCGCCGCAGCGGCCGCAGGCCAGGAAGTCGGGCTCGAACCCCAGCTCGAAGGCGAGCTTGGCCCGGAAAAGCCAGGGCGCGAAGTCCGGGCTGCCCCCGCCGGACTCCAGCATGGACAGGGTTTCGAGGAGGAGCTCGTAGACGGGCTTCGCGTCGCCGGGGTCAACGCCCACGGCCTCCACGAACTTGACGCAGTTCACGGCCATGCCGGTGCGGCCGGGGTCCGTGCGAACGCCGGGAAAATTGCTCAGCAGCGAGCCTTCTTCGAGGATGATGTAGTCGCCCCGCTTGCCGGAGCCGATGGAAAAGAGGACGTGGCTGAGAGGATCGAGGCAACCCACGAAGCGGCGTCGGCTGCGGGTGCCGCCAAATGCGAAGCCGTTGAAGATGCCTCGGGACGGGGTGAGCAGGCGGACCCAGCAGTCCGCTTCCCGAAAACACCCCACCTTGAGCACCAGGGCCTTTTCGGTGGTGTTCACGGAGTTCTCCCCGGCGGCAGGGCGCCCTACTCCGCGCCGAAGGTCAGGGTCTGGATGTTGCCCTTCTTCTGATCCAGCGAATAGGGCTTGCCGTTGTAGGAGACGGAGACACCGGCCACGTTGCCAATGCGTATCCGTCTAGGATAGTTGAACATAAGCCGAAGCGGCTCCCCTTCCTTGAGCACGAAGTCACGGGTCATCTGGACCTCGTCGCCCTTCCAGACGCCGATCCAGCAGCCCTTCTCCGTGGTGGCGCGGATGACCAGGATGTGGTCGTACTTCTGCTTGGCCTGTTCCTCCTCGGCCGAGGCCTTGGCGGCGTCCTCGTCCTTGCGGCCCACGGTGACCAGGTCGGCGGCCTTGTCCCTGGCCGCGGCCTCCTGCCTGGCGGGTGGCGGCACGGGCGGCGCGATGGCCGGCTCCGCCGGAGCGGTTTCGGCCTGTGCCGCCGCGCCGGGCAGGTCGGCGGAGGATTGGCTGGCGGCGGGCTGTCCGGCGGCGGGCTCGCCCGGTTCCCCGGCGGGAGCCGCCTCGGAAGCGGGCGCGGCATCAGGCGCGGCCGCAGGCGCCGCAGCGGCCGGCGCCTGCGTCTTCTCGGAGGTGGCGGCGGGCGTCACGGCCTTGTCGGCATCCTTGCGCTGGGCAAGGAAGAAGATGCTTCCGGCCAGGGCCGCGAGAATGACGATGACGAGGAAGAGCGGCAACCCGCTCCTGCGTTTTCGCCCCTCGCCGCCTTCATGGTCGTGAAAGGCCTTTTCGGCCAGGGGAGCGACCTCGTAGCCGTGCTCCCTCGGCATGTTGGTGTGATCCTGGTACTCCCGGTCCACCACCATGCACAGGTCGTCGCCGTCCAGGCCGAGATACCGCGCATAGCTCTTGACGAAACCCTTGGCGTACACCGGATGCGGCAGACCGGACTTGTCGCCGCTCTCCATGGCCAGAATGTTGGTCTTGCTGATTTTCGTGGCCTCCATGACCACTTCTATGCTGAGTCCCTTCCGTTCCCGCTCATTTCGCAGGATCGATCCGACTTCCTCGAAATCCATTACGTTACCCCACTTGGAAAATACGCGCTATTGCATGTATTCGATGACTGAGCTCTGTTTCAATTTATCAAAGTAATCCTTGAAAATGGCTTCCCTTTTCTTCTGCATCAACCGATTGGAAATGTCATCCTTGACGTCATCCAGGGGGACGAGCCGATCCTCGACGATCTTGATCGGGGACAGCAACGCCTCTTTGCCCTGGACCTGAAGGGGCTGGCCCACGCCGCCGACGGGCACGCCGTCGATGGACTGTTTCCAGTCGTCGGCCAGGTCGCCCCAGTCCATCTCGCCGATGGAGCCGCCCTTGTCCTTTCCGGGGCCAACGCTGTACTTCGCGGCCGCCTCGGCAAAAGTCATTTCGCCGTCCTGAATTCGCTTCCTGACCTCCACGGCCGAGATGTCGGGCGGGAGCAGTATGATGCCCAACTCGACCATCTTCTCCAGCAGGTAATCATCGCGGTGCGCCTCATACTCCTTCTTGATCTCGGAGTCGGTCACCAGCACCTTGCTGTGGACCATGTAACCCAGGAGCTCCTGCTTCTCGATGAGCCCCTTCATCCGGACCCGGAACTCGGGGACGGTCAAGTCGTCGGCCTTGACCATCGCCGCAAACTGCTCATCGGTCAGATTCCGCTCCTGCTTTATCTTGTCTATCTCGTCGTCCACGGCCTTGTCCGGCACATCGATGCCGTACTTCTTGATCTCCTGGGCCATGAGTTTGTCATTGATCATCTTTTCGAGGGTTTGCTTGCTCAATTCCTTGAGCTGCTCCTTCTGCGACGCCGAGAGGCCCTTGACGTTGACCTTGGCGAGGATCGGCTTCATCTCCTCATCCAGGTCGTACTGCGTGATGATGTCGTCATTGATCTTGACCAGTATCCGGTCATAGACCACCTCCGCCGCATGGGCGGACAGGGGCATCAGCAGTATGGCCAACCAGACGACACAACGAAAACAATGCAACACTAGGTACTCCTCGAAACCCCGTGGTCGGGGGAGTGCTTGCCAATTTGTCGGACTCTAGTCCCTTTATGAAAATCATGCAACGAGTGCACAAACTTAGATGCCGGTGCCGTTGGCGTCGTCCATGACCCCGTCCGGAAGCGAGGCCGGTTCCTGTGATGAGTCCTGTGGCGATTCCTGCGCCGGGTCCTGGACGGAATCCCCGGTCGGCTCCTGAGCGGATTCCCGGGCCGCCTCGTCCCTCATCTCTTCCTGATGCCGGGTATCCGCGTCATCCGAGACCTTGTCTCCGGCCCCCTCCCGGGACGGCAGCAGGTGACTGCTCACGGTGATCTCGGCCGAAGCCACGGCCTTACCAAGCCACGCGGCGAAGGCGTCGCGCAGCTTGCTCTCCAGCAGGGCCTTCTCCACCAGGGGGTAGGCCTGCGCCGGGGCCAGCACCTTGGCCGGGCTGCGCTCCTGAAGCACCAGGGCCTCGAAGCCGAAGCGGTCGGTCAGCACGCCGCTGGACTGGCCCTGCTGCACCCCGGCCAACGCGCTCTTCCAGGCGGCCGAGAGCCGCCCTTCGCGCACCACGACCTCGCGGGTCTCCACTTCGCCGAACACCGTGGCCAGATTGACCTGGTCCTTTTCGGCCAGGTACTTCTCCACGGCCCGCTCCACGATCTCGCGGCTGGGGCCCCGGACCACCAGGATGCGCAGGCTCTCCGGCAGGTAGAAGTCCGAGATGTGCTCGCGGTAGTATTCCTGCGCTTCCTTGTAGTCGATCTTGATCTGCGGCCGGAGCACCTGGTGATAGAACTTCTGCATGGCCAGGTAGTTGCGCAACTGCACGCGCCAGGCCTTGAGGTCGATGCACTCCTCGATGAGCATCTGGTCGAAGGCGCCGTCCGGGTAGTCGGCCCGCACCTCCTCCTCCGCCTTGAGCAGGTCGTGGTCGGTGATGCCGATGTCCTGGCCGTTCAGCTCCTGGACCACCAGCTCCTGGATGATCAGCTCGGTCAGGATGTCGCCGTATTCGGTCCGGAGCTTCTCCACGCTGGGCACGTAGGCTCCGGCGGTGTCGGACTGGAACTGGTCGTACTGGAACTCCAGTTGGGAAAGGTAGATGGGCGAGCCGTTGACCCGGGCCACGATGCCCATGTCGTCGGCGTTGCCGGAGCAGCCCACCAGCAGCATCAACATCAGATATATGAACGATCGCTTAAACATACACACTCACTGATCATGATTCGGCCGCGCGTCGGGCGAGGCGTCCAGCATCTCGTCCAACTCGACGGCCGCGTCCTCCAGGGCCTGGCGCAGGGACCCGGCCTCGGCGTAACGCAACTCCAGCCGGGCCGGGGGCAGCATCCGCGCCCTGCCGCCCCGCTGGCCCACCCAGGCGAGGAGCAGTTCCGGGCTCACGGCCACGGCCTGGTCCGTCCAGGTCAGGACCGCCCGGCCGGGATAGAGCTCGGCCCTGGCCACGCGCAGGCGCCCCAGGGTCTGCTTGAGCCGCAGGATGCCGAGGAAGGTGTCCAGCGGCTCCGGCAACTGGCCGAAACGGTCGCGGATCTCGGCTTCCAGTTCGGTCAGCGTCCGGTCGTCCCCGGCCGAGGACAGGGCCCGATAATACCGGAGCCGCTCCCGCGCGTCGGGAATGTAGCCGCCCGGGATGTGCGCCTCGAACACGAAGTTGAGCTCCGGTTCCGAGGCCCGCTCGTCCTCCAGGCCGCGCACCCGGCGGACCTCCTCCTCCAGCATTTCGAGGAAAAGCTCCAGCCCGACCTTGGCGATCTGGCCCGACTGCGCCTCGCCCAGGATGTTCCCGGCGCCGCGCAGGCGCAGGTCTTCCATGGCGACCTTGAATCCTGCCCCCAGATAATCCATGTCCAGAATGATACGCAAGCGTTTACGGACGATTTCCGACAAATCGTCCACGCTCGGAACAACGAAATAGGCGTAGGCCTGACGCTCGCTGCGCCCCACCCTGCCCCGGAGCTGATAGAGCTGCCCCAGGCCGAAAAGCTGGGCCTGGTCCACGATCAGGGTGTTGGCGTTGGGGAAATCCAGGCCGGACTCGACGATGGCCGTGCAGACCAGCACGTCGATGTCGCCGTGCCAGAAGCCGCGCATGGCCTCTTCCAGCGCCTTCTCGGTCATCTGGCCGTGGGCCATGGCGACCCGGGCGTCCGGGGCCAGCTCGCGCACGAACTCGGCCACCCGCTCCAGGCCGTTGACCCGGTTGTAGACCCAGTAGACCTGGCCGCCGCGCTCCAGCTCCCGCGCCAGGATGCCTTTGAGGGAGGACTTGTCCCGCTCGGTGATGGCCGTCTCCACGGGCTTGCGGTCCCTGGGCGGGGTCTCGATGACCGAGAGCCCCCGGATGCCGGACAGGGAGAGCTGCAGGGTGCGGGGAATGGGCGTGGCCGTCAGAGTGAGCACATCGATGTTCTGGCGAAAATACTTCAGTTTTTCCTTGTGCTTGACCCCGAAGCGCTGCTCCTCGTCCAGGATGAGCAGGCCAAGGTTGGGCAGCTCCACGTCCTTGGAGAGGATGCGGTGGGTGCCGATGAGGATGTCGATCTCGCCCCTGGCCGCGGCCTCCAGGATGGTCCGCTGCCGCTTGGGCGGGACGAACCGGCTGAGCATGCCCACGCGCACGGGGAATCCCTCCATGCGCTTGGTGAAGGTCTGGTAGTGCTGCTCGGCCAGCACGGTGGTCGGGCAGAGCAATGCCACCTGGAGCCCCTCCAGGGCGGCTCGGAAGGCGGCCCGGAGCGCCACCTCGGTCTTGCCGAAACCCACGTCGCCGCAGACCAGGCGGTCCATGGGCTCGGGCTTCTCCATGTCGCGGAACACGTCGTTCACGGCCCGCTCCTGGTCCGGGGTCTCCTCGAACCCGAAGGTGGCCTCGAACTCGGCGTACATCTCGTCCACCGGCCCGTAGGAATAGCCCTTGCCCACTCGGCGGAAGGCGTACATCTCCACCAGCTCGTGGGCGATCTTCTCGATGGCCTTGCGCACCCGGGCCGTGGTCGCGGCCCAGCGGGCCCCACCCAGCTTGTCCAGCGGCGGGGCCTTGGCCCCCTCCGGCCCCTTGAAGCGCTGAACCAGCTTGAGCCGGTCCACGGGCAGGTAGAGCTTGTCCTCGCCCGAAAAGAACAGCAGCAGGTAGTCGTTAGCCGCGTCTCCGATGCGCATGTGGTGCAGGCCGCCGAACTGGGCCAGGCCGTATTCGCGATGGACCAGGAGGTCGCCTTCGGAGAGGTCGTCGTACTTCTCCAGGCCGATGAACCCCTTGGCCCGGTCCTCGCGCGCCCGGGGCGGCTCGGGCTGAAGCACCTCCTCGCCCAGGATGCGCACCCCGCACCAGCCGAGCTCCATGCCCTTGCGCAGGGGGCTGACCAGGGCGAAAAGCCCGGCGGCGCGCGGCGAATACTCAAGGGCGATGGGCAACTGGTCCTGCTCGGCCAGCTTGAGGAACTTGGCCCGGCTGCGCTCCGAACGAAAACTGAGGATGGTCTGGAACCCGGTCTTGAGCCACTCCTTGATCCCGCCCACCAGAGCGGACCACGGGCGGCGCGAGGCCTCGGGCTTCCAGAAGATGTCCGTGAAATCGCCATAGGGCGTCTCAGGCAGGTCGATGCCGTTCTTCTCCCGGCCCAGGGTCAGCTCCTCGAAGACGATCTGGCGCGCGCCCTGCCATGCGGAGCGGGCCACCTCCTGGGTGCGGATGAAATAGCGGACCGGGCAGTGCACGCCCTGCTGGCGTTCCTGCTCGTCCATCAGGTCCCGCCAGGCCTGGTCCTGGTCCTCCAGCCGGGCCCTGAGCGCCCCGCCCGAGGAAAGCAGGAACGCGGCCCCCTCCGGCAGGTAGGCCTCCAGGCCCACGGGATCGGCGTAGTAAAGGCCGGGCCAGATGAAGCCGTCGCCCGCCTCCAGCCGCTCCAGGAGCGTCTGCTCGTCGGCCGGGCGCATCTCGCCGGTGGCGCGCATGCGCTTCCAGACCCGGCGCGCGTCGTCGGGGTAGGCCCCGGAGGTCAGACCGGGGGCCACGGGCAGGAGCACCAACTCGTCCAGGCCGGTCTTCGACCGCTGTGTGGCGGGGTCGAACAGCCGGATCTCGTCCAGGGTGTCGCCGAAGAATTCGAGCCGGACCGGCAGGTCGTAGCCGGGGGCCTGGATGTCCAGGATGTCGCCGCGCACGGCCATGTCGCCGGGGCCGGAGACGATCTTGCGCCGGGTATAGCCCCAGGAGACGAGCTGCTCGACGAGCAGGTCCGGCGACATGTCCTCGTTGCGCCCGAGCGTGATCCAATTGCCGCGCAGCACCTCCGGGTCCGGCCAGAACGGCAAGAGGTTGTCCGCGGTCATGAGCACGCCCGCCGGGCGGCGGCCATAGACCAGGGCGTAGAGTGCCGCCCAGCGCTCGCCCCAGGCCTCGGCGTCGGGCTTGCGGGCGTGGTGCGGCGGCAGCGTCACCCACTGCCGCTCCCAGACGGGCCGATCCTGGTCCGGGGCGGAGAACAGGTCGAGCAACGCCCGCATCTGCTTGAACTCGGACGCGCCCGGCACGACGACCACGGTGTTGGTCCCCTTGGCCAGCAGCGCGCTGGCCACGAAGGACTGCGTGGCCACGCCGCTCTTGAAGACGCGGACCGTGTCGGCCGCGCCGTTGATGAAGTCGGTGATGGCTTGGGGGAAGATCGATGGCATGTGTCGGGCGGACCGGCTCACGGTCCCTGCTGAAAATGAAAAACCGCCCCATCCCTATCGGGAGCAAGGCGGCTTGTCATCAATTAAGTGCACGTCCTATACGGCGGTCAGGGCTTCCTTCTCCTCGTTGTCGAGAAGGGAATCGAGGTCGAGAAGAATAAGCAGACGGTCCTCCAGCTTGCCCACGCCGTCGATGTAGTCGGAGTCCATGCCCGCGACCACCGGCGGCGGCGGCTGGACGGAGTTGGCCGGAATTCGCAGGACCTCGGACACCGAATCGACCACGAAACCGACGATGATCATGTCGATCTCGATGACGATGATGCGGGTGTACTTGTCGTGCTCCTTGTGTGCCAGGCCGAAACGGCTGCGCATGTCCACGATGGGAATGACCTTGCCGCGCAGGTTGATCACGCCCTCGACGAACTCGGGCGCGCGGGGCACGCGGGTGATGTCCATGGTCCGGATGATCTCCTGGACCTGGAGGATGTTCACCCCGAACTCCTCTTCGCCGATGCTGAAGGTGACCAGTTGGATCAGTTCCTGATCCTTCTCTTTTTCTTCTAGTTCGACGCCGTGTTCGATATCAACGCTCATGTCTACCTCGTCGTGGGTCGGCACGTTAATGCCTGCAATTTACAGTGCATTCAATGTGTCAATCCGACCTGTCTTTGTCAATGGTAAAAGAAGGTCGGCCAAAACGGACGGACGCCCCTCCTCCGGAGAGGCGAAAGGGCCCGGCCCCGCAGCGCGGCGGCCGGGCCCGAAAGCCGGTCTATCTCCGAGGGGGGCTAGAGCTTGCGGTAGCAGAACCACCAGTCGAAGCCATCGTACTCGTCGAGGCGCTTCTTGGCGCTGGCCACGTCCGCGGCGGGCGGGACGATGACCTTGTCCTGGATCAGTTCGTTGTTGGGCCAGCCGGCGGGCATGGCCACGCCGTTGCCGTCCGAGGTCTGGAGCGCCCGGACCGCGCGCAGCAGTTCATCCATGTTGCGGCCCAGCTCCTGCGGATAGTAGAAAATGGTCCGGACAACGCCCTTGTCGTCCACGATGAAGACGGCGCGGACCGTGTTGGTGCCCTTGGACTCGTGCAACATGCCCATCCGCCTTGCGATGGCGCCCTGGTCGTCGGCGATGACCGGGAACTCGATGGTCACGCCGAGCTTCTCTTCGATCCACTCGATCCACTTGATGTGGGAGAAGACCTGGTCGATGGACAGGCCGATGAGTTCGCAATTCAAGGCCTTGAAGTCGGCGTGCCGCTTCTGGAAGGCCACGAACTCGGTGGTGCAGACCGGGGTGAAGTCGGCCGGATGGGAAAAGAGGATGAACCATTTGCCCGCATAGTCGCCCGGCAGGTTGATTTTGCCCTGGGTGGTGGTAACGGTCATTTCGGGGAATTTTTCACCGATGAGGGGAAAGCTGTTTTCCATGATGGCGCTCCTTTGCGTTGTTGGCGGCCCGCCTTCTTCCGGGGCCTGTTGTTTTCACGTCTCGGCCGGCCTCTTTCGGACCGGCATCCGATACTTATTGATAATGAGAATTCTTACTATTTGTTTGGGTCTACAGAAATTTTCAGCCGATGGCAAGTAAAATGATAATTTTTCTCACATAGAAAATTATCGTGTGAAATCAAGTCGTGCAGAGGTGGTTGCATCAAACCGGCACGACTTGCGGAATGTCGCGCGCAGGCATTGCGCGATGCCGGCATCCCGCTCCCTCCTTCCAAGGCGTTCATACGGTATTGACGCATGGGGCATAAAGGACTAATGTAAACCTCAATTTGCAGCTAGCGGATTGTTATTCTTGAAATTTTCACCAAAAGGACGGCCTGCCGCATGGGTCAATACGCTCCCTTTTCCGATCAGGGCTCTCTGGAAGAACAGATAAAAGGTTTGGCCGATGAGGAACTGCTCGATTTTTGGGAGGAGACACAACAACTTGCAAAGATGCTCGATCAGGATGAGGCCGTGGACGTGGACTACAACCCCGAATACGAGCGCGTGATCCTGCAGGAATTGCAATACCGGACCTGCTGCAAGGGCCAGTTCTAGCCCGCCGCGACAAGCATGAAAAAAGCCCCCGATCCAGGATCGGGGGCTTTTCTTATGCGGCCCCATGTCAATCCCTCCCATTTGCCCTGTCTTCGACTGTTCACAGGCCAGACTCTACCCTCACCATTGCGGCTAATAGAGTGTATTCCTTTTCTTATTCGTGCTCTGCGGCACCAAGTACCGATTCGGTACGGTAGTTGTTTTGGATCGCAATTTTTGTTCGTAGTCTATGCTACCTAAAGCCCCCCGCGATCCGTCAGGCCGTTGCCGGAGGCAAGCTGAGCTTCCACAGCAATGCGGCCAGCTTTCGAGCCAGCGCGGTGATCGCCTTTTGCGGCACGCCGTGTCGGCCCAAAATCCGATTGTAGAACTCCCGCGCCCATTCATCTCGTTGCTTCCAGCCCCAGGCCGCTTCCACGAGCAGGCTTCGCAAGCGACGTTGCCCCACCGGTCGGATAAACGACTTTCCCTTTCCGCCACCGCTTTGCCGGATCACCGGGGCCAGGCCGAGATAGGC
>NZ_JAQUWN010000007.1 GCF_028692895.1 Pseudodesulfovibrio sp. | reverse complement strand
CAAACCTTTTGAAATCTAGAAAAGATCCATTGTCATTTTTTGATAGTTCACATTGAAGGTCTTCCATTCCAATTTCTTGCTGGCATAATGTACGAAGTTTTCCATGAAGACTTGCCAACTCATTTTTCTTTTCTTCGAACTCAATTTCACTATTGGCGGCAGTTGTTCCATACGTTACCGCCACCTCACTAACTTCATTACTTGCGAAGAGAGCACAGCCACCAAATTTATTCAATATACTTACGCCACCACTCATGACATCTTGATTGGAGTTTTTAACCAACGCCACCAACAGTGTCTCATGTGTCATTTCTACCAACGCGGTATATACTTCAATACGCTTTTTAAAAACAATTTGTAAAAGTTGCTGCTTATTCTTTTTAGCTTCGATGTATGCCGAGAGCCAAAATCCTGCCAATGTAAAAATGCCTGTAGCAAAAATCGGCAATAAGTCATCTAACATTTTTATCCTCCGCCTTAACTTGGCCTTGTCATCCGCCTTGTCCTGAAATCACGGCAAATTTCATAGAAAAAGGGCGAACCCTTGCGGGTTCGCCCTTTGGTATCAGGATGCGGATGTGATCTAGCAGGTGCCGGCGTTCTTGCCGCTGGTCTTGCAGTTGATCCGGGAGATGGCCCGGCGCAAGGCAGCCTGGTTGCGGGCTCCGTCGATCCTCTCCTTGGCCTTGGTCGCACGCTCTTCGGCGCGGGCCTTGGCTTTCGAGGCGCGGTCGGTGTCGATCTCCGTGGCCTTCTCGGCAACCTCGGCCAGGATGGTCACCTGGTCGTTGCTGACTTCGGCGAAGCCACCGGCGACGAACACATAGTACGCCTTGCCGTTTTGCTTGTAGTGGAGGTTGCCCACACCCAGAGCGGAAAGGAACGGGACGTGTTTCGGCAGCACGCCGAATTCGCCGAGGATGCCGGGGGCACCCACGTATTCCACTTCCTCGGAAAGCACTTTCCGATCAGGGGTGACAATCTCAAGCTTCAGAGTATTGGCCATGGGGTACCTCGCTTACTGCTTGGCTTTCTCGATGGCTTCCTCGATGCCGCCGCACATGTAGAATGCCTGCTCCGGCAGTTCGTCGTACTTGCCGTCCAGGATGTCGCGGAAGGCCTTAACGGTGTCCTCCGTCTTGACATACTTGCCGGCGACACCGGTGAAGACCTCGGCCACGTGGAACGGCTGCGACAGGAACCGCTGGATGCGACGGGCGCGGGCAACGGTCAGCTTGTCGTCATCGGACAGTTCGTCCATACCGAGAATGGCGATGATGTCCTGCAGGTCCTTGTACTTCTGGAGCACGGCCTGGACTTCGCGGGCAGTGGCGTAGTGCGTCGTGCCCAGCACGTCCGGGGACAGGATGCGCGAGGTGGAGTCCAACGGATCAACGGCGGGGTAGATGCCCAGCTCGGCGATCTGACGGGACAGAACCAGCGTACCATCAAGGTGCGAGAAGGTCGTGGCCGGCGCGGGGTCGGTCAAGTCATCGGCGGGCACGTAAACGGCCTGGACCGAAGTGATGGAACCCTTGTTGGTGGAGGTGATGCGCTCCTGCAGGCCGCCAAGGTCGGTGCCCAGGGTCGGCTGGTAGCCAACCGCGGAAGGCATCCGGCCAAGAAGGGCCGAAACCTCGGAACCCGCCTGGGTGAACCGGAAGATGTTGTCGATGAAGAGCAGCACGTCCTGGCCTTCCTCGTCGCGGAAGTATTCCGCGCAGGTCAGGGCGGTCAGGGCCACGCGGGCACGCGCTCCCGGAGGCTCGTTCATCTGGCCGTAAACCAACGCGGCTTTCTCCAGAACGCCGGCTTCCTTCATTTCGTGGTAAAGGTCGTTGCCCTCACGGGTACGCTCGCCAACACCCGCGAACACGGAGATGCCGCCGTGCTGCTTGGCGATGTTGTTGATCATCTCCATGAGAATAACGGTCTTGCCGACACCCGCGCCGCCGAACAGGCCCATCTTGCCGCCCTTGGGGAACGGGATGAGCAGGTCGACGACCTTGATGCCGGTTTCGAGCAGTTCCACCTTGGTGGACAGCTCGGTGAACTCCGGAGCCTCACGGTGAATGGGCAGCCGCTTTTCGCACGGGACTTCGCCCAGCTCGTCCACCGGCTTGCCGACGACGTTCATGATGCGGCCCAGGGAACCCTTGCCGACAGGAACGGTGATCGGGGACTCGGTGTCGGCCACGGCCATGCCGCGGACGAGACCTTCGGTGGCGTCCATGGCGATGGTGCGAACGACGTTGTTGCCCAGATGCTGCGCCACCTCGCAAACCAGCTCGGGAGCGTCAGCGTTGTTGGGGTTTTTAATCTCCAACGCGGACAGAATGAAGGGAAGATTCCCTTCCGGGAATTCGACGTCGACAACGGCGCCGATTACCTGAACGATTTTACCAATATTAGCCATTTTTCATAGCCCCCTTTTATCCTTTCAGCGCTTCCACGCCGCCGACGATGTCCATGAGATCGCCGGTGATCGCGGCCTGCCTTGTCTTGTTGTAGAGCAAGGTCAGAGTGTTCGTGAGCTCGTCGCACGCCTTGGTCGCGTTGTCCATGGCGGCCATGCGGGCGGCATGCTCGGAACAAGCCGTGTCGAGCAGCCCGCGATAAACCTGGACCTTGACGAAACGAGGCAGCAGTTCCGCGAGCAGGCCTTCGACGGACGGCTCGTAGACGTAGTCGCCGCTGCCGCCGGTCGCCTTTTCGGCCTTCTCGCCTTCCTCGCCCTGAGCAGCCATGGGCAGCACGGACAGGGAGACGGGAGGCTGCTTGGCCATGCTCTGGAACTCGCCGTAGACGACGTGAACCTCGTCGAGGTCACCCGCCACGTAACCGGCGATGAGCTCGTTGCCCACGCTGGCGGCCAGGGTGAAGTCGAACTTGCTCATGGCGTCGGGCTCGGCGCGCACGATTTCATAGTCCATCTTGCGGAAGGCGTCGCGCGCCTTCTTGCCGATGCACCAGAACTTGACCGTCTTGCCCTCGTCGGCCTTTTGCTTCGCAAGCTTACGGGCCGTGTTGATGATGTTCACATTGAACGCGCCGCACAGGCCGCGATCCGAAGTACAAACCATGATACCCACGGTCTTCACTTCGTCACGAACCTCCAGCAGCGGATGTACCGATTCGTCAGCACCGGCCGCCAAGTCGCCCAGCATCTCGTAAAACTTGTCCGCATACGGGCGGAAGCGCTCAATGCGCTCCTGCGCGTTGCGCAGTTTTGCCGAGGCCACCATGTTCATGGCCTTGGTGATCTGCTTGGTTTTCTTGACGCCAGTGATCTGATTCTGGACGTCTTTTAACGAAGCCATTCAACTTCCCCTTGGGTTAGGCGGTGAAGCCTTTCTTGAACTCTTCGATGGCGGCGCGGAGGTCGGCCTCAACGGCGTCGTCGATCTTCTGCTTCTCGGCGATGGCGCTGAGCACATTCGCCTTGGCGTTGTTCATGAACTCAAGGAACTCGGCTTCGAACTTGACCACGGCTTCGACCGGGACGTCATCGACGTAACCCTTGGTGCCGGCGAACAGGACGGAGACCTGCTCCTGAACGGTCAGCGGGCGGTACTGGGGCTGCTTGAGCAGCTCGACCATGCGCGCGCCGCGGTTCAGCTTGCCAAGGGTCGCCTTGTCGAGGTCGGAACCGAAGGAGGCGAAGGCCGCCAGCTCGCGGTACTGGGCCAGGTCGAGACGGAGCGTACCGGCGACCTGCTTCATGGCCTTGATCTGGGCGGAACCACCGACGCGGGAGACCGAGAGGCCGACGTTGATGGCCGGACGGACGCCGGACAGGAACAGGTTCGGCTCCAGGTAGATCTGGCCGTCGGTGATGGAGATGACGTTGGTCGGAATGAACGCGGACACGTCACCGGCCTGGGTTTCGATGATCGGCAGAGCGGTCATGGAACCGGCGCCCAGGGAGTCGTTGACCTTGCAGGCGCGCTCCAGCAGGCGGGAGTGCAGGTAGAAGACGTCGCCCGGGAAGGCCTCACGTCCCGGAGGACGGCGGAGCAGCAGGGACATTTCGCGGTAGGCCGTGGCCTGCTTGGAAAGGTCATCGTAAACGATCAGGGCGTGCTTGCCGTTGTCGCGGTAGAACTCGGCCATGGTCGCGCCGGTGTACGCGGCGATGAACTGCAGCGGGGCGGGCTCGGAGGCGGTGGCCGAAACGATGGTGGTGTATTCCATGGCGCCGTGCTGACGCAGGACGTCGGCGACCAGGGCGACGGACGCCTTCTTCTGGCCGATGGCGACGTAGAAGCAGTGCACGTCGGTGGTCTTCTGGGCGAGGATGGCGTCGACGCAGACGGCGGTCTTGCCGGTCTGGCGGTCGCCGATGACGAGCTCGCGCTGGCCGCGGCCGACCGGGGTCATGGCGTCGATGGCCTTCAGGCCGGTGTAGCAGGGCTCGTGAACGGACTTACGGGCGATGATGCCGGGGGCCTTGAGCTCGACCGGGCGGACTTCGGAGGCCTCAATGGGGCCCAGGCCGTCCAGCGGCTGTCCCAGAGGATCGACAACGCGGCCCATGACGGCGTCGCCGACGGGCACGGAGTAGATCTGGCCGGTACGCTTGACCGGGTCGCCTTCCTTGACGCCGGCGCAGGAGCCCAGGAGGGCGACACCGACGTTGTCTTCTTCAAGGTTGAGCACCATGCCCTTGACGCCGCCGGGAAACTCCAGCAGCTCCATGGCCATGACGTTCTCGACGCCGTGGACGCGCGCGATACCGTCACCGACGTAGAGGACGGTGCCGGTCTCGCTCATTTCAACACGAGATTCGTAATTCTGAATCTGGTCCTGAATGATTTTGCTGATTTCTTCTGCTTTGATCTGCATTGCCCTACTCACCCCTTTTAATATTTTCTTTCAAAATCTGCAGCTGAGCCTTGAGGCTGGCGTCCATAACCTTGTCGCCGACCTTGAGGACGATTCCTCCGAGGATGTCCTTGTCGGTGGCGAAAGACAGCTCCAGCTTTTTGCCGACCTGCTTTTCGAGGTTAGCCCGGATTGCAGATTTTCTTTCCTCACTCAACTCGCCCACCGTGATGAGCTCGCCAGAGATGACGCCCGACACGACGTCCATCATCGCCTTGTAATCGGAAGCAATGGCGGGAATCAGCTCGACCCGGCCCTTGTCGGCCAGCAGGTCGCAGAAGTTCTTCACCATCGCATCCACCGAAGCCTTCTCGACGAGCTTGCTGAGCACGGCCTTCTTCTCCTCGGCGGAGAAGGAGGGGTTCCGGAAGAACCCCGCGGCCTCGGGAGCGCCCTGGATGGAGTCGCTCAGCGCGATCAACTGCTCGCCGTACGCTTTCTGTTCCGCCTCGCCCTTGGCGGCGCCTATGGCGAAGAGAGCCTTGGCGTAGCGGCGGGAAACTACGTTACCGGTCAATTGAGCACCACCTTTGTTAAGTATTCATCCACGAGCTTGTCGTGGTCCGCAGCACTGAGCTTCTCGGCGACCACTTTCTCGGCGGCGGCCACGACCAGGTCGGCCATCTCGCCGCGGATGCGGTCGATGGCGGCCTGGGCCTCGTTGGAAGCGGTGCGCTTGGCCTGCTCGGTCAGCGCGTCGGCATCCTTCCTGGCCTTCTCGATGATGGCGGTCTTGATGGCCTCGCCCTGTTCCCTGGCCTGGGCAAGGATGGCTTCCTTCTCCTTGGCCATGTTGGCGATGCCGGACTCGACTTCCTTCAGCTTCTTCTCGGCCGCGGCCTGGCGGGACTGCAGGTCGTCCAGGTCCTTCTTGATGCCGTCACGGCGTCCCACGAAGAAGTCTTTGATCTTGGCGCCGCCGAACTTGTACAGCAGGAAGGCGAAGATCACGAAGTTGACCATGCGCAGGCCGTAGTTCTTCACGTTCTCGGCCGTGAAGACGGCGTGATGCGCGCCCTCGGGCTCGTTGGCGAAAGCGACGGTCGCGATCACCAGGCAGGCCAGAAGCGTCGTAAAAAACAGAGTTTTTTTCAAAATGAACCCTCCTTCCCTTGCCTAGGCCTGGCCCAGGATCTTGGCCGTGGCGGCCGCGGCGTACTTGTCGACGTCCTTGGCCAGTTGCGCCATGGCGGTCTCGACCTCGGCCTCGATCTCGGCCCGGGCGGACTGGATGGTGCCGGAAGCGGCCTCGCCCGCAACTGCGAGAATCTTGTGCTCCTCGGCGGTGCCCTCGTCCTTCATGGAAGAACGGATCCCATTGGCTTCCTTGCGCGCTTCGGCGAGCTGTGCCTCATAGTCGGCGACCTTCTTCTCGGCCGTGCTGTTGAAGCCCTCGATCTTGCCCATCTGGTCGGCCATCAAGTCCTTGCGTTTCTTGATGATCTCCCGGATCGGCTTGATCAGCAGCACATTCAGCACGAAGACCGTGACGATGAAATTCGCCGCTTGGATAAAAAGTGTTCCGTCAGGTATAACCATACCAAATGCCCCCAAGAGGTTGTGAATTTATGCGCAAAGTCACTGCCAATTACGCAATTTCCGAGCCTGTGTCAAAGGCTTTTTGCCTTCGGCCAGGCTCTCGGAACGTTATTCGGCGACCCTGCGCGCCACTAGTCGGAGTCCGTCTTGGACGACTCTTTGGACGCGGTCTCCAGACTGCCCATCAGCAGTTGCCCCTCAAGCACCGCGCCCTCTTCGACAACCAGGACCGGAGTCCTGATGTTTCCCTGTAGATTGGCCGTCTTGTGCAGCACGACCTTGCTCTTTGCCTCCACCTCGCCCTGGATGTTGCCGGAAAGCACGAGCTGGCCGACCTTGATCTGGCCCTCCACCACGGCCTCCTGGCCGACCACCAGCGTCCCATCCGAGACGACCTCGCCCTGGAAATTGCCGTCGATGCGCACCGCGCCCTGGAAATGCAATTTTCCCTGGTAGTTGGTCCCAGCGCCCAAAAACGCGTTGATCTCGTCTCTAGCCATGAAAGCGCTCCTCAAGACTCCGGTTTACGACCCAGGCCAGGAACCCTTTCCGACAGCGCTTGTTACTGTTTGAACAAGAACCTGCGCATGGAGACGTTGAGCACCAGGCCGACGAGGCAGAAATTGACCAGGGTGGCGCTGCCCCCGTAGCTGATGAACGGGAGCGGGATGCCCACCACCGGCATCAGCCCGAGGACCATACCTGTATTTATGAGGATTTGCCAGAAGAAATAGAAGAACACGCCAGCGGCGAGGTAGCTGCCGAACAGGCCGCGCGCGTCACGCGCGATGACCACCATCTGGTAAAGGAACAGGCAGAACAGGCTGAGCAGGACCATGGTCCCCACAAACCCCCATTCCTCCCCGAACACGGCCACGGCGAAGTCCGTGTGCCGCTCCGGCAGGAACCGGAGCTGGGACTGGGTGCCCTCCAGGAAGCCCTTGCCCCAGAACCCGCCCGAGCCGATGGCTATCTCGGACTGGATGATGTGGTAGCCCGCGCCCAGCGGGTCGGTGGTGGGGTCCAGGAAGGTCATGATCCGTTTCTTCTGGTAGTCGTGCAGGAAGAACCAGGAGAGCGGCAGCAGGCAGGGGATGGCGAAGAGCGCGGTCTTGAACACGCGCGGGGTCACGCCCCGGTAGAGGATCATTCCGCCCAGGATCATGATGACCGAAAGGCCCGAGCCCAGGTCGGGCTGCCTGATGATGGGCGCGGCCAGGATCAGCCCCACGCCGAGCGTATAGCCGAGCCGCAGGAAATCAAGCGGTTCCCGCTCGCGGGAGAGGATGCGCGCCCCCACGATGAGCACGGCGATCTTGGCCAGCTCCGAGGGCTGGAAGTTCATGAACCCGAGGTCCAGCCAGCGCCGCGCGCCGTAGATGGTCTTGCCCATTACGAAGACGCCGAGCAGCAGGGCCACGGTGACCCAGAAAAGCGGCCAGGCCAGGGTCTTGAGGTGGCGGTAGTCGAAGAACATGAAGACCAGCATGCCGAACATGCCCATCAGGCCCCACAGCAACTGCTTGTGAAAAAACGGCGCAATGCTCATCCCCTCCTCCAGGCGGGAGCCGCTGGCGGAGTAGAGATTGAGCACCCCGAGCAGGAAGAGGATCACGGCCACGGCCAGGAGCGGCCAGTTGATGTAGAAGAGCAGTCGGCGATCAATGGGCATCGGCGTTGGTCCTCGCATGTTTCAGGGAAAGCTGGCGCACGGCCCTGGCCTTGGCCTTCTGGGCCTCTGGCTTCTGGCGGATCTTGCCCGTGAAGAGGTAGTCGATGATCGCCTTGACCACCGGGCCCGCGCCGCTGCCGCCGTGCAGGCCGTGCTCCACCAGCACGGCGATGGCGAACTTGCGGCCGTCCTTCTCGGCGGTGGCGGCCATCCAGGCGTGGTCGCGGAAGCGGTAGGGAATCTCGTCGTCCTTGAGCCCCTTGAGTTCGTCGGAAAGGCGGACCACCTGGGCCGTGCCGGTCTTGCCGCCCACGGTCACCCCCTTGGTGCGGATGCGCCGGCAGGTGCCGTGGTCGCCCTCGACGGTCTGGACCAGGGCCTCGTGCAGCCGGGCGATCTGCTCGGGCGTGAGGGGGATGTCGCCCTGGACCACGGTCTTCTCGTCCTTGAGCAGCAAGGGCTTGAGCAGCTTGCCACCGTTGAGGATGGCCCCGAAGAAGCGGGCCACCTGGAGCGGGGTGACCAGGGTGTAGCCCTGGCCGATGGCCATGTTCAGGTTGTCGCCGCCCTGCCAGGGCTCGCCGAACCGCTTGCGCTTCCATTCCCTGGTGGGGATGTTCCCGGCCTTTTCATGAGGCAGGATGATCCCGGTGGGTTCGCCGAAGCCGCAGGCCTTGGCGAACTCGCTCATGCGGTCCACGGTCAGCTTCTTGCCCGCCTTGTAGAAATAGACGTCGCAGGACTCCACCAGGGCGCGCTCCAGGTCCACCTTGCCGTGGCCGCCCTTGCGCCAGCAGCGGAAGACGTGCCGCCCGAGCTTGATCTGCCCGAGGCAGTTGACCGTCTCGCGCGGGTCGATGGCGCCGTAGTGCAGCCCGGCCCCGGCCACCACGTGCTTGAAGACCGAGCCCGGCGGGTACACGGACTGGATGACCCGGTTCTGCATGGGGTGGAGCGGGTCGTCGCGCAGCAGGGCCCATTGGTCCGGCGTCAGGCCCGAGGAAAAGTCGTTGGAGTCGTAGGACGGCGCGGTGGCCAGGGCCCATATCTGGCCGGTTTCGGCGTCCATGACCACGGCCGCGCCCGCCTCCTCGTCCAGCCAGTCCATGGCCAGTTGCTGGAGCTCCAGGTCGATGGAGAGAGAGATTTCGTGCCCGGCCCGTGGGTGCTTGAGCACCCGCTCCTTGAGGCGCCGGCCGTTGACGTCCACCTCGAACTGGGTCAGCCCCTTGACCCCGCGCATTCGGTCCTCCAGGACCAGTTCAAGGCCCTGCTTGCCCACATAGTCGCCCAGGTCCAGTTCCTTGCGCTGCTCCAGGTCCGACTCGTCCGCCTCGGCCACGTAGCCCAGGACGTGGGCCAGGAGCTTGCCGTAGCGGTACTTGCGGCGCGGCCGGACCTGGATTTCCAGGCCGGGCCAGCGGAAGCGGTTGGCGTCGATGATGGCCACCTGGCCGAAGGTCAGGTCCGGGACCAGGATGAGCGGCTCGAAGGGCTTCACCCGCTTGCGGGTCTTGCCGTAGAGGCGCTTGAGGTCGTCGAAGTTGCGGCCGGTCCACAGGGAGACCTGGCGCAGGGTGGCGTCCACGTCCGGGCAGTCCTCGCGCACCAGGCCCAGGGCGTAGGCGGGCTCGTTCACGGCCAGGAGGTCGCCGTTGCGGTCGCGAATCAGGCCGCGCGGCGAGAAGACGGGCTCCTGTCGAAGCTGGTTCTCCTTGGCCTTGAGGGCGTATTCCTCGCCCCGGTGGATCTGCAGGTACCAGAGACGGATGGCGAACAGGCAGAACAGCCCCAGGATGAGCGCCTGAAGGAGGATCAGCCCGCTTCTGGGGGGCTGCTGGTCGCCGTTGTCATAAAGGTTTGGCATCCTGCCTGAGCCCCTTGGGGAAGAGTTTGTCCGCCGCCAGCCAGATCACCGGGAAGGTCGCGGCCTGGAGCGCGCCCTCCACCAGGGAGGTCTCCATGGGCACGGCCAGGTTGCCCAGGGAGGCCAGGAAATAGATGAGCAACGGGTGGAGCACGCCGAGCCCGATGCCGAGCAGGCACACGAAGAGCAGCGACCGGGCCTCGAACAGCCACCGCCCCATGATGTAGAACACGGCCAGGAGCCCGTACCAGGCCACGCCGTAGCCGAACGGCAGGTTGCCCATGCCCTCCAGCAGCAGGACCCAGATCACGGCCAGCCAGACCGTGCGCGCCCCGCCCTGCTCCTGCATGGACAGGACGATGCCCGGCGCCAGGAAATCCACGCCGGGCACGAACCGCTGGGCCCATACGCCGATCAGGGTATACGCGCCCCACCAGAGGATCGCGGTGACGTTACTCCCCGGATACACGGTCCTTGGCCTCCCCGTCGACGGGCGCGTCCCTGCCCTCCTCCGGGCCCGCGCCGACCGCGCGGTCGAGCAGGAGGACCTCCTCCACCCCGGCCACGTCCACCAGGGGCTCGGCCTCCACGGTGAGGAAGAGCGAGATGTCCGAGCGCTGGACCTTGGTCACGCGGGCCACGGGCAGCCCCTTGGGATAGAGGCCGGAGAGGCCCGAGGAGAGCAGCAGCTCGCCCGAGTCGATGAGCGCGTTCAGGTTGACGAAGCGCAGGATCAGCGGCTGGCCGTAGCCCTGCCCGGAGAGCATTCCGGGCGAGCGGTTCTCGTCGCCGATGACCGCGATGCGGCTGTTTGCGTCGGTGAGCAGCAGGACCGACGCGGTGGTGGCCCCGGTCTCGAGCACGCGGCCGACCACGCCTTCCGGCATGACCACGGGCATATCGGGCCGGACCCCGGACGCGCTGCCCCGGTCCACCGTGAGGGTGGCCAGGACTCCGGCCGGGCCCATGCGCTGGGCGATGACCCGCGCGCCGCTGAAATTCCACTGTTCCGGGGCCCTGAACCCGAGCAGGCTCTCCAGCCGCCCGGCCGATCGGGCCCGTGCGCTCATGAGCATGTTCTCGCGCCGGAGCCGGTCCGCCTCCTCGTGCAGGTCGTCGTTCCGCTGCTTGAGCGCCACAAGGTAGATGTAGCGCTCCCAGAAGCCGACCACCTGGTCCGAGACCCACAGACCCGGCCGGAGGATGAAGCCCGAGATGTCCAGGCCGGTATAGCTGGACAGGGCGTCCAGGTGCCCGGTGCGCAGGTTCCAGGTGTAGATGGACAGGTAGAGGAACAGGCCGGCCACCACCGCGATGGCGATCTTCTGCGGCCTTCTCACGCCCGACCGCCCGCCGCGCGCCGTGTGCGCGGCCACGACATAGGCCCCGGCCCTCCGCACGGGCGGGCCGCCGCGGTTCCGAAAGTGAGGTGCGCCTTGCGCTCGGCCATGGGCAACGTCCGGATTGTTTGGGCGGACCGGCTAGTCCGTGGTGATGTCCTTGTACAGGTCGATGTTGTCAAGCGCCTTGCCGGAGCCGAGCACGACCGCGGTGAGCGGGTCCTCGACCACGGTGATGGGCAACTGGGTCTCGTGCTGCAGGAGCATGTCCAGCCCCTTGAGCAGCGCGCCGCCGCCGGTGAGCACGATGCCCCGGTCCACAATGTCCGCCGCCAGCTCGGGCGGGGTCTGCTCCAGGGCGATGCGCACGCCCTGGACGATGCCCTCCACCTGCTCGCTGATGGCCTCGCGGACCTCCTCGGCGGTGATGGGCCGGTTCTGCGGAATGCCGGTGACCAGGTCGCGGCCCTTGACCTCCATGATCGGCTCCTCGTCCCCAAGGGGATAGGCGGAACCGATGTGGATCTTGATCTGCTCGGCCGTGGATTCGCCGATGAGCATGTTGTACTTGCGCTTGACGTGCTGCATGATCGCCTCGTCCATCTTGTCGCCTCCGATGCGGACGCTTCGGGCGTAGACGATGCCGGAGAGCGAGATGACGGCGATCTCGGTGGTGCCGCCCCCGATGTCCACGATCATGTTGGAGGTGGGTTCGGTGATGGGCAGGTTGGCGCCGATGGCGGCGGCCATGGGCTCCTCGATGAGGTAGACCTCGCGCGCGCCGGCGGACTGGGCCGATTCCTTGACCGCCCGCTTCTCCACCTGGGTGATGCCCGTGGGCACGCAGATCATGATCCGGGGCCGGACCAGGCGCCGGGAGTTGTGCACCTTGGAAATAAAGTGGCGAAGCATGGCCTCGGTGACCTCGAAGTCGGCGATGACGCCGTCCTTCATGGGCCGGATGGCGACGATGTTCCCCGGCGTACGGCCCAGCATCTTCTTTGCCTCGGCCCCGACCGCCAGCACGGTCTTGCCACCGCGCGAATCCTTCTTCACCGCCACCACCGAGGGTTCGGACAGCATCACGCCCTTGCCTTTCACATAGACAAGGGTGTTGGCCGTGCCGAGGTCAATGGCCAGATCGTTGGAGAAAGATCCGATAATCTTGTTGAGCAGGCTACCCACGTATACCCCCAGCTTCGATGAAATTCCCGTCGCGTCGCCCGGCGCGATGCGCCTTTCCAATGGACGGAAAGTGCGCTAGCGTACATTTTCTGTGGATGATTGGTAGCAAATCCCACCCGCCCAGGCAATACGCTTGAGCCGGTTTGAGCATATTTTCTCAAGTTTTTCTAAAAAAATTGTGAACCGCACCTTCGCCCTCTCCGCCCACCTCCTGCGCCGCTTCGGCGAGCCTGTCAGGAAAATACCCCTGGACGCCGGTTTCTCCTGCCCGAACAGGGACGGCACCATCTCGCGCGCGGGCTGCCTCTTCTGCAACCCGGACGGCTCGGGCTCTGGCCTGCTGCGCCGGGGCCTCTCCCTGGCCGAGCAGTGGGCCTTCTGGCGCGATATCCACCAAAAGAAACGCCGCGCCCGGCTCTTCACCGCCTACCTCCAGTCCTTTTCCAACACCCACGGGCCCATCGAAAAGCTGGCCGGCACCCTGGACCAACTGGCCGGGCTGCCCGGCCTGGCCGCGCTCTCCATCGGCACCCGGCCCGACTGCCTGGACGAGGCCAAGCTCGACCTGCTGGCCGCCCGGCGCGACGCCCTGGGGCTGCCCGAGCTCTTCCTCGAACTCGGCCTGCAATCCGCGAGCGACGCCACCCTGGCCCGCATCAACCGGGGCCACACCGTCGCCGACTTCGCGGCCGCGGCCCGGGCCGCGGCCGACCGGGGCCTGACCGTGGTCGCCCACGTCATGGCCGGGCTGCCCGCCCCGTACGGCCGCGAAGGCGGGGCCGAGCTCCTGACCACCGTCGACCTGCTCAACGCGCTGCCCGTTGGCGGCATCAAGTTCCACAACACCTACGTCTGCCGGGGCGCCGGGCTGGCCCGCCTCTTCGAGCGGGGCGGCTACGTCCCCCTGACCCTGGACGAATACCTGGACCAGCTCTCGGCCGCGCTCATGCGCCTGTCCCCGCGCGTGGTGGTCCACCGGCTCAACGCCAACCCGGCCACCGGCGAGCTGATCGCGCCCGACTGGGCGGGCAACATGCGCCGCCTCCACAACCGGATTCGCGACCACCTGGACGCGCACGACGTCTGGCAGGGCAAGGAGAACGGCGCGGAGGACGGCCCGCCCGAATGGTTCTCGGCCGGATAGCCGGACACGGAAACTTATCGGCAACGCACCGGCAAACCCGGCGGCGACCGCACGGAAAGCCCAAGGCCGAAGCGCAGGCAACTTGCGCTTCGGCCTTGGGCTTTTTCGAACAAGCGGCAGGCCGCCGCTTTCGGGCAGTATGCTAGAAGCCTTCTTCCAGCGGGGGCCAGACCAGGGCGTAGGTCTCGGGCTCGATGTCGGCCTTGGGCTGGCGGGCGCAGGGACGGCCCGCCACCTTGAGCTCGACGTGGCGGCCCGCGATGCGCAGCCGGTCCTCGGCGTACCACTGGATAGCCTGGGGATAGACGCGGTGCTCCAGCTTGAGGATGCGCGGGGCGAGCACGTTGCCGTCCTCGCCCGCCTGGCAGGGCACGGCGGCCTGGATGACGACCGGGCCGTGGTCCATCTGCTCGTCCACGAAATGCACGGTGCAGCCGGCGATCTTGACTCCGTAGTCGGCGGCGTCCGCCTGGCCGTTCACGCCGGGAAAACTCGGGACCAGGGCGGGGTGGATGTTCATGACCCGGCCCTCGAAGGCCCGCAAGAACACGGATGTGACGATGCGCATGAAACCGGCCATGGCCACCAGGCCGTTGTCGCCCACTCCGGCCTCGACGATGGCGTCGACCATGGCCTGATCGAAGGCCTCTCGGGACCGGTAGTCGGTATGCAGCATAACCTTGTAGGGCAGGTTGTGCCGCTTGGCCCGCTCGATGCCGAAGACTCCGGCCCGGTTGGAAACCACCAGCTTGATCTCGGCGTCCAGTACGCCCTGCTCGATGCGGTCGATGATGGATTGCAGGTTGGACCCGGACCCGGAAACGAGAACGGCGACAGGCAGCTTCATGGCGACTCCTTTCAAAAAAGAAAAAGCGCGGGGATTTTTTTGTACCCCGCGCCTTCTTGGCGTATTCCGCCGCGTTAATCAAGCGGTGTTTTCGGCCCGCCCGTCAGCCAGACGACGGCCATCGGCGCTCCGTCAAAGGCCTTGATCTCCGCGCCCCGGCCAACACCTATCGGCTCGTATATTCTGGCGAATTCCATCCGTTCCGGACGCGAGACCAGGGCCACCCGCATCGGCCGCTCCGTGGACAGGCGGCGTGAGAGCCTGAGGGCCGTGTCGTAATTACCGACGAATTCGCGGCCGAACCGCAGGCCGCGATGGTCGAACAGGATGTTGCCGCAGCCGATGCGCGCGCAGTCGGCCAGCACGGCGTCGATGCAGCCGATCAGCTCGTCCGGGCTGTCCGTGTTGCCGACGACGGTCACGCGCAGGCAGCCTCCCCGCTCTTCCAAGGTGTAATCAACGGGC
This sequence comes from Pseudodesulfovibrio sp., assembly GCF_028692895.1. Lineage (GTDB taxonomy): Bacteria > Desulfobacterota > Desulfovibrionia > Desulfovibrionales > Desulfovibrionaceae > Pseudodesulfovibrio. The sequence continues at coordinate 69,875 of NZ_JAQUWN010000007.1, read as the reverse complement.
ATGTCCGCTCCTCCGATCCGTCCACGGACCGAGGCGGAGCATACGCCATGGCGGCCGCCGCGGGCAACGGCCGCGCGTCACGAACCGGTTACTTTCCGTCGGCCAGCAGGGCCTCCACCAGTCCGGGGATGGTGTAGTCCGTGGCCTCCACCGCCGGTTTGAAGCCGAACTTCTCGATGGTCCGCGTGGTCACCGGGCCGATGGAGGCGAGCTTCACGTCCGGGCAGCAGCGGAGCGTGTCCGGGGTAATGAGCTCGAAGAAGTTCTCCACCGTGGAGGAGGAGGTGAAGGTCACGTACTGGATGGCCTCGTTCTTCATGGCCTCCTCGATCTCCTCGCCGGACGACTGGACCAGTTTGGTCTCGTAGACCGGCAGGACCGTGACGTTGCACCCCGCCTTCTTGAGCTCCTCGGGCAGGACCTCACGGGCGACCTTGGCGCGCGGGATGAGCACGTCGTTGCCCTGGATGCCGCGCTCCAGCAGCCCGGCCACCACGTGTTCGGCCACGTACTTGTCGGGCACGAAGTCCGGGATGATGCCGCGCTCGCGCAGGGCGTCGGCCGTGGCGGGCCCGATGGCCGCGATCTGCATGCCCCCGAAGATGCGGGAGTCCAGGCCCACGGCCGCGAGCTGGTTCCAGAAGAACTTGACCCCGTTGACCGAGGTGAAGACCACCCACTGGCAGCGGGCGAGCTGGAGGATGGCCGTCTCGACCTCGTTGTAGTCGTCGAGCGGCTCCACCGCGATGGTCGGGAACTCGTGCACGCACGCGCCCAGGCCGGTCAAGGCGCCGACCAGTCCGCTGGCCTGCTCGCGGGCGCGGGTCACGACCACGCCCTTGCCGAGCATGGGCCGCTTCTCGAACCAGTTCAGCTTGTCGTGCAGGGAGCAGACGCCGCCCACCACGATGATGGACGGGGACTTCCAGGCCCGGGCCTCGGCGTCGGCCGCCACGTTCGCGAGGGTGGAGACCATGGAGGTCTGGTTGCAGCGCGTGCCCCAGCGGACCAGGGCTACCGGGGTGTCGGCGGCGCGGCCGTTCTGCATCAAATTTTCGGCGATCATGGGCAGGTTGCCCACGCCCATGTAGAAGACCAGGGTGGAGTTGGACCGGCCGTAGACCGACCAGTTGTTGCCGGACTCCTCCTTGGTGGGGTCCTCGTGCCCGGTGATGAAGCAGACCGAGGTGGTGAAGTCGCGGTGGGTGACCGGGATGCCCGCATAGGCGGCGGCGGCCACGCCCGCGGTGATGCCGGGCACGACCTCGAAGTCGATGCCCGCCTCCACCAGCTCCTCGCCCTCCTCGCCCCCGCGCCCGAAGACGTAGGGATCGCCGCCCTTGAGGCGGCAGACGATCTTGCCGGAGCGCGCCTTGTCCACGATCAGGTCGTTGATCTTGTCCTGGGGCAGGGTGTGCGCCCCGCCCTTCTTGCCCACGTAGAGGATCTCGCAATCCGGCTTGCACCACTTCAGGAAGTCGGCGTTGGCCAGATAGTCGTAGATCATGATGTCGCAGGTCTCGATGATCTCCTTGGCGCGCAGGGTGAGCATGCCCGGATCGCCCGGACCGGCTCCGACGAGAAAGACGTTTGCGGTATGTGCGGTGGTCATGGTTGCTCCTATGGCGACGGCCTAGCCGATTTGTGCAATGGTTTCCTTGTAGGGAGCGGTTCCCGCCCCGTGGACTTCCTCAAAACGATCCACGCCCCTGGTGACGAGAAACAGCTCATAATTGAGCCAAGCGATATACTGCAAAATAAGGTTGTGCAAGGCCGCAAGCTGCGGGTTGTTCCAGATCGGCTCGTGATGGAACACCCTGTTCCGAGGCTTGCGGATGGCCTCCGGCTCCCCGGCCACGGTGGAGCGCTTGAGCGGCTGCGTCCTGCGGGGAAAGGCGGCCTTCATCACCTTGGGCACCAGCGAGTCGTGATACCGCCGGTGCAGTAGGGACGCCCAGAACCCGAAATTCAGCTCGGCGACGTACTTCCCGGCCACCTTCCGCCGGTTGGCGGGGATATGGCTCTCGGCCCGCAGCAGGAGTTTCCGTTCATGGCCGTCGAGCAGCCCTTCCTCGCGAAACCAGAACTCCGTCCCGTAGGCGGCGGAAAGCGCGCCGTGCATGCCGTTGCGCAGGGCTGTCTCAAGATTCTGGAGGCCCGGATACAGCGACTCGCAAAGCCGGATGTTCCACACGTAACGGAGCAGCCAGTCGTAGTCGCCCTCGTCCGGCGACACCTTCTTCGGCAACCGGTACGGCTGGAGCCGCTCCACGGACAGACTCCGCACCAGTTCCTCGACCCGCCCCGATTCCGGGGAATCGCCCGTCATGCCCAAACGTCTTGCCTTTTCCCGCCGGGATGTATATATCTGCCTTGCTGTCCTTGAGAGAAACCCCTCCCGGTTCCAGCCGGTGACGTCCTCAAGGTTCAATGCGAAGCCCCTCTCCGGAGGGGCTTCGTTTTTTTATTCCATCACGCTCTCGAGCCGGGCCTTGAGCTGGGCGAGCTTGGCCTTTTCCTCTTCCATCCCGGCGAGCTTATTCTTCTCGCCCTCGACCACCTCGGCCGGGGCGTTGTTGACGAAGCCGGGGTTGCCCAGCTTGCCGGAGACGCCCTTCATGGTCTTCTCCAGCTTGGCCAGGTTCTTGTCCAGCCGGGCGATCTCGGACTCGAAGTCCACCACGCCCTTGAGCGGCACCGAGAGCTCGTTGCCCCGGACCACGGCCGCGCCCGAGGCGTGCGGCCCCTTGACGTCCGGGCCGATGGTCACGTTCTCCACCCGGGCCAGGGCACGGATCAGGCCCACGTTGTCCGTGAGCACGGCCTCGTCCTCCGGGCCGACCGTGCGCACCAGCAGGTCGAGCTTCTTGGCGGGCTCGATGAGCAGCTCGGTGCGGATGTTGCGGATGCCGGAAACCACGCCCATGAACAGCTCCATCTGGCCCACGACCGCCGGGTCGAGGCAGCCCTCGCGCCGTCCGGGATAGGCCAGGGTGGCGATGTCCTCGCTGCGGTCGTCGCCCTCGGGGCGCGGCAGCACGGACCAGATCTCCTGGGTGATGAACGGGGTGACCGGGTGGAGCAGGACCAGGGTCTCGGAGAGCACGGTCCAGAGCACGGCCTGGGTCCGGGCCTTGGCGGCCTCGTCCTCGCCGTAGAGCGCGGGCTTTATCATCTCCAGGTACCAGTCGCAGAACTCGGACCAGATGAACTTGTAGAGGATCTGGGCGATCTCGTTGAACCGATACTCCTCGGTGGCCGAGGCGACCTCCGCCTTGACCTCCTCCAGCCGGTGCAGAATCCAGCGGTCCGCCAGCCCCTCGGCCTTGGTCACGTCCTCGGCCGGGATGACGTCGGGCAGGTTCATCAGCGAGAACCGGGCCGCGTTCCATATCTTGTTCATGAAGTGCTTGTAGCCCTCGATGCGCTGCTCCGAGAGCTTGATGTCCCGGCCCATGGCCGCGAAGCTGGTCAGGGTGAAGCGCAGGGCGTCGGCCCCGTACTTGTCCACCATGTCCAGCGGGTCGATGACGTTGCCCGTGGACTTGGACATCTTCTTGCCGAACTCGTCGCGGACCAGGGCGTGGATGTAGACGTGATGGAACGGGACGTCCTCCATGAACTGGAGGCCCATCATCATCATGCGCGCCACCCAGAAGAACAGGATGTCGAACCCGGTGACCAGGCAGGAGGTCGGGTAGAACTTGCGCAGCTCGGCGGTGTCGTCCGGCCAGCCCATGGTCGAGAACGGCCACAGGGCGGAGGAGAACCAGGTGTCGAGCACGTCCTCTTCCTGGACGATGTTCTTGGAGCCGCAAGAGGAGCAGGCGGACGGGTCGTCGACGGACACGGTCAGCGCCCCGCACTTCTCGCAGGTCCAGGCCGGGATGCGGTGGCCCCACCATATCTGGCGCGAGATGCACCAGTCGCGGATGTTGTCCAGCCAGTCGTAGTAGGTCTTGGTCCAGTGCTCGGGAAAGATCTGGGTCCTGGACGGCACGGCGGCCCGCGCCTTCTCGGCCAGGGGCTTCATGGACACGAACCACTGGGTGGAGACGTGGGGCTCGATGACGGACTTGCAGCGGTAGCACGCGCCCACGGAGTGGTCGTGCTCCTGGATGTCCACCAGGAAGCCCTGCTCCTTGAGGTCGGTGCAGATGACGGTGCGCGCCTCTTCCTTGTGCAGGCCGCGATAGCGCTCGGGCGCGTTCTCGTTGACGTTGCCGTCCTCGTCCAGGATGGGCAGCACCTCCAGGCCGTGCTTGCGCCCGAGTTCCCAGTCGTTCATGTCGTGGGCGGGCGTGACCTTGAGGCAGCCGGTGCCGAACTCCATGTCCACGTACTTGTCGCCGATGATCGGCAGCTTGCGGCCCACCAGCGGGAGGATCGCCTCCTTGCCGATGAGGTGGTTGAAGCGGTCGTCCTCGGGGTTCACGGCGATGGCCGTGTCGCCGAGCATGGTCTCGGGCCGGGTGGTGGCCACCACGAGCTCGCCCGAGCCGTCGGCCAGGGGGTACTTGATGTGGTAGAGATGGCCGGGACGCGGCTCGTGCTCGACCTCGTCGTCGGCCAGGGCGGTGTGGCAGCGGTTGCACCAGTTGATGATGTAGTTGCCCTTGTAGATCAGCCCCTGCTCGTAGAGCCGGACAAAGACCTCGCGCACGGCCCGGGCGCGCTGCTCGTCAAAGGTGAAGCACTCGCGGGTCCAGTCCACGGACGCGCCGATGCGGCGGATCTGCTTGAAGATGTGGTCGCCCTTCTCCTGCTTCCACTGCCAGACGCGCTCGATGAACTTCTCGCGGCCCAGGTCGTGGCGGGTCAGGCCCTCGGCCTTGAGCTGGCGCTCAACCACGTTCTGGGTGGCGATGCCAGCGTGGTCCGTGCCGGGCACCCACAGGACGTTCCTGCCCTTCTGCCGGTTGTAGCGGCACAGGATGTCCATCAGGGTCTGGTTCAGGGCGTGGCCCATGTGCAGGACGCCGGTGACGTTGGGCGGCGGGATGACGATGGAATAGGGCTCGCCCGGACCATCGGGGTCGGGCGTGAACGTCTTCTCCTCTTCCCAGTGGGTTTCCCACTTTTCCTCGACATCCCAGGGCTCGTAGGCCTTGGCCAGCTCTTTGCGAGACATTGAGATTTCCTTCCTTTTATCGGCTCGTCCGGCGGGCGTTGGCTCCCTGCCTCCCCCGACGGCCTGAAATTTCGTGTGGTTACGCTTGCGCTTTGGCGCAAGCCTTTGATAGCGTCGGACTACCCTTGTCAAGAGAGCCGAGTATGTCAAGCATCCACGTGTATTGGGACGAATCGCATTTCTGGGGACTGCTGGTCGCCCGCGCCCTGACGGCGTGGGCCATACCGCATCGTCTCGTGCGTGGCACAGAGATAGCCGATGGCGTGCTCGGAGGCAAGTCCGGCGAGCCACCGGCCCTGCTCATCGTGCCCGGCGGCCGGGCCAGGGGCAAGGCGGACCGGCTGGGCCCGGCGGGCATGGCAGCCATCCGCGACTTCGTGGACAGGGGCGGGACCTACCTGGGATTTTGCGGCGGCGCGGGCCTGGCCCTGACCGGCCGGTCCGGCCTGGGCCTTTCCCCCTGGACGCGCAAGGGCTACCAAAACCGGCTGCACCATTTCCTCTCCGGCCACGTGGAGGTCGCCCTGACCGCGGGCCATCCCCTGGTGCCGGACGACCTGGGGGCCACGGCCATGCTGCCCGTGTGGTGGCCCGGACGGTTCGACCCGGCGGCGGACGGCGTCACCACCCTGGCCAGCTACGGCGCGCCCGGCCCGGACTTCTGGGTGGCGGACCTGCACCTGGCGTCCCTGCCCAAGGGAACCACCGCGGACTGGGAGCACCTCTACGGCATCCAGCTCAGCCCCGACTTCATGCGGGGCCAGCCCTGCGTGGCCGAGAACGGCTTCGGCGCGGGCCGCGTCATCCTGAGCTACGCCCACCTGGAGACCCCGGCCTCCCCGGACGCCAACCGCTGGCTGCTCCACCTGCTGGAGCGCGCCCTGGACGAGCCCCTCGAAGGCGGGCCGGTGCCCGCCTGGGACGTGGCCGCGCGGCCCGTGTCCTGGGACGATCCGGTCCTGGCCGAGGCGCGGGCGGCCATGGAGCGGATCATCGAGACCGGCACCAGCCACTTCCTGCTCTTCTGGCGCAACCCCTGGCTGTTGGGCTGGCGGCGCGGCATCCCCGGCGCGGGCATCAACTCCCTCTACTCGCTCGTCTGCGAGGCCATGGCCGCCCGGCCCGGCGACGACGCCGTGGCCTTCTGGCACCGGCACCGCGACCGGTTCAAGGTGCTCATGGAGCTCTTCACGGGCGGGCTCTCGGGCTACCTGCTGGCCGAACGCCTGGCCATGACCGTGTTCCACTCCGACCCGGAGGCCGTGTCCCAGCAAGGGCTGAGGGAGCAGCGCGCCGCCCTGTTCGGCGTGCCGCCCGAGCCGGGCGGGCTCTCCGCCGACCTCTCCGCCCTGCTCGAGGAGCTGTTCTGGCGGCTCTCCCCCGGCCGCGACGGCTGACCCCCGGTCAGTTGCCTTGCGGCCCCCCCCTGTGCTATTCCGCCTCCTGGCGGAATGAGACCGGAGGCGCGCCGCCCGCCGTCCGTTTCGCCATACCCTTTCGCCACCAGGAAGCCATGGCCGACGAAACCCCGACCCCAGACAGCCCAACCCCCGGCGCCGAGGACGCCCGGTTCCGTTTTTCCCTCTCCGAGGACGGCATGAAGCTCGGCGTGAGCCGCTACTTCCCGCCCCGGGGCGGCGAGGAGCCCTCGGTCGCGCTGCTCGTGCGCCAGGTGGCCGAGGCAGGGGTGGACCTGCCCGTGGACGAGGAGGCGGCCCGCCAGGTGGTGGACGCCATCCGCCGCCACGGCGAGATCAGGCGCATCACCCTGGTCCGGGGCATACCCGCCCAGGAACCGCGCGACGGTTCGCTCACGGCCCTGGGCAACCTGGACTTCCCGGTCTTTCCCGGCGACCGCTTCGCCCGGCTGCGCAAGGCCCGGTCCGCCGAAAACGGCCGGACCATCGACGGCCGGGTCCTGAAGCCCAAAGGAAAATTCACGCCCGAGATCGTGGAGGTCCGGCCCGGCGAGAACGTGGACTTCGACGCGGCCGAAGAGGCCTTCGTCTCCCGCGTCTGGGGGCTGGCCCGGCTGCGCGACGGCGAGCTGCGCGTAGACCCCATCCCGCACATTTCCGAGGACGCCATCACCGTCACCGGCGCGGTGCACGCCCGCGACTTCCGGGGCGATCCCCTCACGCCCGAGCGGCTGGAAAAGGAGCTGCGCGACCTGGGCGTCGCCATCGGCATCGACGCCGCCCGCCTGGCCAGACTGCTGGCCGAAGCCGGCGCGCGCGAGGGCGTCCTGCCCGACCAGGTGGTGACCCGTGGCCGCTACCCCGTGCCGGGCCGCGACGGCTGGCTGGAATACCTGGTCTCCACCCGAGAGACCGCGGGCATCGAGGACGCGCACGGCCGCCTGGACTTCCGCGACCGGGGCTCGTTCCCCATGGTCGCGCCCGGCCAGGCCATCGGCCGGCTGCACCCGCCCACCCAGGGCGAGGGCGGCATCGACCTCTACGGCAAGACCATCCCCGCGCACGCCGGGCGGGAGCTGGTCCTCCACGCCGGGGACAACGTCACCCGCCTGGACGACGGCGCCACCTTCCAGGCCAGGGCCGCCGGGGTGGTGGTCATGGAGCGCGGCGTGCTCTCGGTCACCGAGTGCCTGGTCATCAACGGCAATGTGGACCTGGGGTCGGGCAACGTGGACGTGGAAGAGGGGTCGGTCAAGATCCGGGGCAACATCCTGGCCGGGTTCCGGGTCACGGCCCCGGGGCACATCTTCGTGAGCGGCTCTGTGGAGAGCGCCACGGTCACGGCGGGCGGCAACGTCGAGGTGGCCGGGGGCATCCTCATGCCCGAAGGCGGCCGGGTCACGGCCGGAGGCGACGTCACGGCGGGCTACGCGATCAACGCGATCATCCACGCCGAAGGCGACGTCCTGGTGGCCAACGAGGCGACCAACTCCCTGATCCGGGCGGGCGGCGAATTCGTGGCCACCAGGGGCCAGGGCATCGTCCAGGGCGGCGCGGTGCTGGCGGCAAGGGGCATGGAGGTCAACGAGGTCGGCTCGGACCTCGGCGTGCCCACCACCGTGGGCGTCTTCCTGGTCCGGGAGGAGGATTCGGACCTGGTGCGGGAGCGGATTTCCCTCAAGCAGGCCATGCGCAAGATCGACGACGCCCTGGGCAAGGGATCGCCCGAGGCCATTCTGGCCCGGACCCGGCCGGACAAGCTCACGGCCGTGTCCGAGCTGCTCGTCCACCGGGAGCGGCTGGCTGCGGCATACGCCGAGGTAAGCCGCGAGCTCGACCGGCTTGGCATGGAGCGCCAGGCCGAGCTGTCGGGCGTCCGCATCCGGGTCAAGCGCTTCCTCTACCCCGGCGCCACGGTCAAGTTCGGCCAGCGCACCCGCACCTTCAAGTCGCGCACCGAGGCGTCCACCATATACTGGGATGAAGAGATCCGGGGCATCGTGGTCCGCTGAGCCGCGCCCATTGCCGGACGCGCGGCTTTCGGGGTATGCCGGACCGGACACGACCCGACAAAACCCCAGCCAAGGCCCCGCGCCGACCCGCCGCCATGGAAAACAGCCACCGCTTCTTCAACAACCGCGACTGCCGCTACTTCCCCTGCCACAAGACCAAACGGCCCGACGACTTCAATTGCCTGTTCTGCTTCTGCCCGCTCTATTTCCTGAAGGACTGCGGCGGCACGCCGCACCTCATGGACAACGGGGTCAAGGACTGCACGCCCTGCCTGCTGCCCCACACCCCGGCGGGCTACGACCGGATCATGGAACGGCTGAGGGCGGAGTTCGCCCGCCTGCGCGGCGAAGCGGGCGACTAGCCCTGCTTCTTGGCCGGGATGGTCCGCTTGCGCGCCTTGAAGGGGTAGTGGGTCAGGTAGTAGTCCAGCTCGCGGACCAGCCGCTTCTTCTCGCGCTGGGCCCGGCGCTCGATCAGCTCCTCGTCCTCGCCCCTGGGCTGGAAGCGGGCGAGGGATATGAAGCATTGCTTGACCCTGGCCAGCTCCTCGGGCCGGTTTTCCTTCCAGTAGTAATAGGCCAGGATCTTGGCCGCGCTCTTGACGGTATCCTTGGGATAGGGAAGCCGGCCTGCGTCCAGGACGGACTCCTTTTCGTCCTCCACCAGGGGCAGGACCTTGAGCATGACCTCCTTGGACCGCTCCAGGGACTGGGGACTGATGCGATAGACCTTGACCTTGCGGCTCCCTTGCCACCACTTGACCATATAGAGCAGGGCCGTCAGTGCAAACAGACCGACCCATACTTCGGTGTCGAACATGAAATGGATTACCTTTTGCGTGTGAGATACGGCTTGAGATTGATCTTGTAGGCCGACGGGTCGGCGCATTCGAGGATTTCCAGGTTGGCGTGGCCCAGGGCCTGCTCGGCCGCAAGGTCCACCAGTTCCGAGGGGATCGGGTGCAGATCCTCGTCCAGGATGATCTTGATCTTGGGCAGGAGCGGCAGGGCCGGGTTGGACTCGTAGACCACGCCGTAGGCCCCGTTGTTCAGCTTGACCAGGCTGCCTGCCGGGAAGATGCCCAGGCACTTGATGAAGAGCTGGACCTCCATGGGGTCGAAGTCCTGCTCGCGCATGCCGTACATGATGGCCAGGGCCTTGTTGGGCAGGATGGCGTCCTTGTAGGATCGGTCGCTGGTCAGGGCGTCGTAGACGTCGGCCAGGCTGATGATCCGGGCCAGGGGCGAGATGTCGCGCTTGACGCGGTGCTCGGGATAGCCCGCGCCGTTGTACTTCTCATGGTGGTGCCGGACGGCCTCCAGGACCTCCTCGGGCACGTCGCCGTTCTTCTCCAGGATGCGGCACCCGTATTCCGGGTGGCGCTTGACCTCGTCGAACTCCTGATCGGTCAGGCGGGCCCGCTTGTTGATGATCCGGGACGGGACCGCCGTCTTGCCCAGGTCGTGCATCATGCCTGCCACGCCCAGGTTTATCAGCTCGTCGTTGCCCATGCCCAGGTACTCGCCGAAGACCACGGAGATGGTGGCCACGTTGATGCAATGGGCGTAGGTGTATTCGTCGTAGGTCGAGAGCTTGGAGAGGCAGACCAGGGTGTCCGGATTGCGCACGGCGCTTTCCACGATGTCGCCCACGGTCTCCAGCGAGGCCTCGTAGTCCACCTTGCGGCCCATCTTGACGTCGGTGATGATCCGGCGGGCGTGGACCATGGCGTTCTCGTAGGCCATGGCCGCCACCTGGATCTCCTTCTCGAAGGCCACCCTCGGACGGATGGGCGGGGAGAAGGTCCGCTCGGCCACCAGCCGGTCCAGCCGGTCCTCGGCGGAGCGGTCGTCCCCGGCGTCCAGGCGGACGAAGGCATGGCTGAACCCCTCCCGGAGCAGGACCTCGACCTGCTCGCGGGACTCGATGGGCCCGGGGCGCGTGTAGAGATTGGGCATGTGCTCCCACAGCTCGCTGGAGAGCTGGACGACCTCCATCCCGGGCTCAAGGTCCTCTACGGACACCTTCCTGATCATTCCGCGCATGCCGTGGTGCAGCCCCCGCGTTGCGATTCGCCTGGATTATAGAGCATACTCCATGGAACGTCTCCTGTCGAGGCGGAGGTCCCGGTCTCGCCCGATCAGAAACAACCGCGCGTGATTACACCTGAAAAAACGGGCCAACCTGTTAAAAAACCACCGCCTCGAACCAGAGGATCGTGGTGGACGGATCGCGCCAAGCGTTCCGGTCCAGCCCGGCCTTGAGGCAGGTCTGCCCGAGAAAGGTCTCGCGGTCCCAGTCCCACTCCACCGGCACCTGGGGCAGGAGCAGGCCGGACCGGCCGGAACGCATCATGATCAGCCCGTGGCGGCCCACCTCCACCAGCTTCGGGTCCGGGCAGGGCTCGATGGGGCTCAGGATGGATATCTCGTACTCCAGCCGCTCGAACTCCCCCGCCGAAACGGGCGGAAAGCGCGGGTCCTCGAAGGCCGCGCTCCGGGCCATCTTCCAGACGGTCCGGCAGAGCTCTCCCGATCCCTGGATCATGCCGATGCAGCCGCGCAGCCGCCCCTCGAGCTTGAGGGTCACGAAGGCCCCCAGGGGCTCGCGCAGCTTTTCCGTGGGCGGGTCGGCCGGGCGGGCCGGGGCGTCGGGCAGGCGCAGGCCGGACGCGACGGACTGGACCACCAGGTCCTTGAGAAAGGTCTTTTCCTCGACGGTCAGGTCGAAACGGAAGGTCTCCATGGCTCACTCCTTTGGCCGGGCCGCCGGCGCGAGCAACATGCCCGCGAACCCGATGACGAACAGGGCGATGACCGAGGCCATGCCCGCGCGCTGGCTGCCCGTGGCCAGGGTCAGCCAGCCCACCAGGAGCGGCCCCGCGAACGAGGTCAGCTTCCCGGAAAGGGCGAAGAGCCCGAAGAGCTCGCCGCGCGCCTCGTCCGGGGCGACCCGCGCCAGGTAGGAGCGGCTCGACGCCTGGACCGGCCCCACGAATATACCGAGCGCCAGCCCGAAAATCCAGAACAGCGTCTTGGACGAGACCAGCAGGATGAGCGAGCCCGGCACGATGAGCCCGGCCAGGGCCCAGAGGATGGTCCGGCGCGGCCCGATCCCGTCGTCCATCCAGGCGAAGGCCGCCGCGCCCAGCCCGGCCGTGACGTTCAGGCCGATGCCGAAGATGATGACCTCGCTCGGCGACATGCCGAAGGTCCCGGCCGCGTAGATGCCGCCGAAGGCGAACATGGTGGTCAGCCCGTCGTTGTAGAACATGCGGGCCAGCAGGAAGAGGCCGATCTCGCGGTAGCGCCGCGCCTCCCGCAGGGAGCTGCGGATCTGGGCCAGCCCCTGGCCCACGGCCTGGCCGAGCGGGACGCGCTCCCCTGCCCCGTCCGGGGTCCAGCAAAAGAGCGGCAGGCAAAAGACCAGGTACCACAGGGCGGTGAGCGGCATGACCGCGCGCACGTTCACCGCAGCCTCGCGCGGGAGGCCGAACCACGCCCCCTGCCCCACGAACCCGTACAGGGCCAGGACCAGCAGGACCAGCCCGCCCGCGTACCCCAGCCCCCAGCCCCAGCCCGACCAGCGCCCCACGGCGGCGGGCGGCGCAAGGTCCGGGAGCATGGCGTTGTAGAAGATGTTGGCGTACTCCGCGCCCACGGTGCCCGCCCCGGCCAGGAGCAGGGCCAGGGGGACGAAGGACGGCTCCGGCCGGACGAACCAGAGCAGCCCGGTGGCCGCCACGCACAGGGCGGTGAAGGCCGCAAGCCACGGCTTGCGGCGACCCGAGCGGTCGGCCACGGCCCCGAGCAGCGGGCCGCCCAGGCCGATGACCAGGCCGCACGCCCCCATCATGTTGCCCCACTGGGCCGTGCCCAGGGTCTCGCTCTCGGCCACGGCGCGGGTGAAGTAGGCGGCGAAGACGAAGGTCTGGACCAGGGCGGCGAAGCCGGAGTTGGCCCAGTCGTAGAAGGCCCAGGACCAAAGGGCGCGGCGTTCCGACTCCGGCCGGGCGGGCATGGGCTAGAGGATCGGCGGCAGGTCCGCCGCTGCGCGGCAGGCCGCCACAAAGGCGCGGGCCGCGGCCGGGTTGCTGCCGAAGTGGAGGTGGATGTAGGAGCCGAGCGTGTTGCCCGCCAGGAATCCCTCGGGCGCGTCGATGACGCCCTTGCGACCGGACACGGCGTAGGCCGTCGGCGGCCCGCCGGGCCCCGGCTCGCCCTGGATGAACGAGTAGTGGAATTCGTGGCCGCGCACCGCCGCCCCGGCCGGGCCCAAGGGAGATTCGCGCCGGAGGGTCACCTCGCGGTAGCCCAGGGCGCGGAACTTCCCGCCCATCTCGGCCCGCAGGGGAAAGACCCCGGACATGGCGTAGCGGCCGCGCCCGGTGACGATGTCGTTCATCAGGTACATGAACCCGCCGCACTCGGCGTAGACCGGGCGACCGGACTCGCAGAACTCGCGGATTTCGCGCCTGAGCCGGTTGTTCTGGCCCAGCTCGAAGGCGTAGAGCTCGGGATAGCCCCCGCCCAGGTAGAGCCCGGCCAGGTCGCCGGGCAGGTGCGGGTCATCGATGGGCGAGAACTCGACCAGCCGCGCCCCGGCCGCGCGCAGCAGGCGCAGGTTTTCCTCGTAGTAGAAGCTGAAGGCCGCGTCGCGGGCCAGGCCGATGGAGACGCTGGCGATCTCGGGCACGGGCTCGAAGGGAGGCACGGCCTCCACGTCCGGCAGGGCCGCGAGCAGCCCGTCCAGGTCGATGCCCGCCTCCACCCAGTCGGCCAGGCGCCGGTAGCGGTCCGAGTCCGGGCCGTCCTCCCCGGCCGTGACCAGGCCGAGGTGGCGCGAGGGCGCGGCCAGGGATTCGTCGCGCCGCAGGCAGCCAAAGACCGGCACGCCGGGCACCAGGGCCATGGCCTCGCGGAGCAGCTCGGCGTGGCTGTCGCTCCCGACCCGGTTGAGGATGACGCCCGCGATGTGCAGGCCCGGGTCGAACCCGGCGTATCCGGCCACCAGGGCGGCGGCGGAGCGGGCCATGGACCGGGCGTCCACCACCAGGATGACCGGCAGCCCCAGGGTCTTGGCCAACTGGCTGGTGGACCCGGCGTCGCCCGTGGGCGAAAATCCGTCGAAGAGGCCCATGACCCCCTCGACCACGGCCACGTCGCAGTTGGCCGCGTAGCGGTTGAAAATGTCCGCGTTGGTCGGCGCGTCGAGCATCCAGCCGTCCAGGTTGTGGCTGGGCACGGGCCGCCCGCCGCGCGCGCAGGCCAGGGCGTGATGTCCGGGATCGATGAAGTCCGGGCCGCACTTGTAGGGCTGGACCGCCAGCCCGCGCCGGGCCAGCGCGGCCATGAGGCCCAGGGAGACCGAGGTCTTGCCGCAGCCGCTATGCGTCCCGGCCACCACCCATGCCTTGATCGCGCTCATGGCTCCCCCCGATCCGGCGGATCAGATAAGGCCCTTCTTGTTGAGATAGTTGAGCATCTTCCGGCCGTGCTCGTGGCTCGGATTGAGCTGGAGGCAGTGGGTCACGGCGTCGGCCGCCCCGGCGAAATCCTCCTGCTCGAACCGGGCGCGGGCCAGGTTGTACCAGAGGTTCTCGTCGTCGCGGGTCAGCTCCAGGGCTCGGCCGTAGTATTCGGCGGCCTGGTCCAGCAGCTTTTTCTTGCGCAACTCGATGCCGTACTCGTTGAAGAGGTGCTTGTGCTCCTCCTGAAAGGCCGAGTCCAGGCGGACGATGCGCTCGAAGACCTCCTGGGCCCGGTCGGTTTCGTCCCTGGCGAGCAGGCACAGCCCCACGCCGAAGTTGGCGCGCACGTTCTCCACGTCCAGGTCCAGCGCCTTGTTGAACTCGAACTCGGCGGTGAAGGTCTCGCCCCGCTTGCGGAACTTCTCGCCGCGCGCCACGGACTTCTGGATCTCGCGCAGGTTCCCCATGACCTCCTTGTAGAGCTGGGGCATGGGCAGGTAATTTTCCAGCAGGTCGTCCTTGGAGACCTGCTCCACCGGCCCGAAGGGCACGTTCTTCTGATTGAGGAGCTGGACGTCTACCTGGCCGCCGTCGCGCTCGCGACAGTAGTAGTGCGCGGTCTGGGTGACGCGCCGGGCCGTGGTGCCCGCGCCGATCTTGCCGCTCTTTTCCACGGCGAAGACGCCCTCGATACGTCCTTCGGAGTTGCTCGTCGTCATGTGGCCACCTGTCGCGCCAGTATGCGGTTGAACGTTGCTCGGCCGATACTACACGGCTTGCGCCGGGATGAGAAGCCCCGCGTCACGCCTTCACGGCCGGGAGCCCGCGCAGCAGCAGGTATCCGGCCGCGCCCGCCAGGCAGGAGGCGCCGAGCACGCCGATCTTGGCCCCGGCCAGCAGCGCCGGGTCCCCCTCGAAGGCCAGGGCCGCGATGAACAGGGACATGGTGAAGCCGATGCCCGCGAGCATCCCCACGCCCGCGAAATGGCGCATGCGCAGCCCGGCGGGCAGCCCGCCCGAAAGCGCGGCCACGCCCCACACCGCCAGGACCACTCCCAGCGGCTTGCCGAGCACCAGCCCGGCCACCACGCCCAGGCTCACGGGGTTGGCCAGGACCGGTCCCGCGCCGCCGCCCAGGACCACGCCCGCGTTGGCCAGGGCGAAAACGGGCATGATGGCGTACTCCACCACCGGGTGCAGGGAGTGCTCCAGCCGTTGCAGGGGCGTCTGGGCCCGGGTGGCCAGGTCGTCGATGGACAGGAGCGCCGAATGGATGCCCGCGTTGGTCAGGACCGAGCTCCCCGGCTCCAGGGCGGAGCGGTACTCGTCCAGCAGCCTGCCCGCCCCGGTGATGAACCCCTCGGGCTCGCACCGGGTCCGGGCCGGGATGGCGAAGGCCATGAGCACGCCCGCCACGGTGGAATGGACCCCGCTCTTGAGGACCAGGACCCAGACCACGGCCCCCACCACGGCGTAGAAGACCGGGGTGCGCACGCCCATGCGGTTGCCGGCGAAGGCCACGGCCAGCCCCGCGGCGGCCGCCAGCAGCAGCCACGTGGAGATGGATGAGGTGTAGAACAGGGCGATGACCAGCACCGCGCCGATGTCGTCCACGATGGCCACGGCCGTGAGAAAGACCTTGAGCTGCACGGGCACGCGGTCGCCCAGCAGGGCCAGGATGCCCAGGGCGAAGGCGATGTCCGTGGCCATGGGCACGCCCCAGCCCTGGCCGCCGGGCCCGGAGCCGTTGATAAGGGCATAGATGGCGGCGGGCGCGACCATGCCGCCCGCAGCCGCCACGATGGGCAGCAGAGCCTGGCTCACGGTGGAGAGCTCGCCCACCATGAACTCGCGCTTGATCTCCAGGCCGACCACGAAGAAGAACAGGGCCATCAGCCCGTCATTGACCCACAGCAGCAGCGGCTTTTGCAGCATGGCCGGGCCGTAGCCCACGGTGAACGGGGTGGTCCAGAGCCTCTCGTAGCTCCCGGCCCAGGGCGAATTGGCCCACAGGAGCGCCAGGACCGCGCAGCCGATGAGGAGGACGCCGCCGCTCGACTGGGTCTTGAAAAAACGGGTGAAGGGCATCAGGACCCGGTCGATGGGGTCGAGGCCGCATTTGATAAGCTTCGGCATGATTTCCTCCCTGGTTCACGGCCCGGTCAGGAACCGGCTTTTCCGCAAAAGAGCATGTCGTCCACCTCGGCGGCGGACAGCGGACGGTAGAACAGGTAGCCTTGGACGTACCGGCACCCCTCCTTTTCCAAAAAGGCGAGCTGGGCCGGGGTCTCCACGCCCTCGGCGACCACCTTGAGTCCCAGGGACGAACCCAGGGAAAAGACGGTGCGCACGATGGCCTGGCTGTCCTGGTCGCGCTCCACGCCAGTGATGAAGGAGCGGTCCACCTTGACCACGTCGATGGGGAAGCGCTGGAGGTAGGACAAGGACGAATAGCCGGTGCCGAAGTCGTCGATGCAGACCTGAATGCCCAACCCCTTGAACTGGCGGAGCACCTCCTCGGCCATGGCCGGGTTGTCCATGAGCGCGGACTCGGTGATCTCGATGTTCAGGCTCCCGGCGGGCAGGCCGGACTCCTCCAGCACGCGCGAGACCTGGTTGAGAAGCATGGGCTGGCCCAGGTGCTTGCCCGAGATGTTGACGTTGAGGGTCAGCGAGTCGCTGAAGTGGGCGCAGTAGCAGTCCTGCCACTGGCGGACCTGGGCGCAGGCGTCGGCCAGGACCATGTTGTCGATGGCGTGGATCAGCCCGGTATCCTCGGCCAGCGAGATGAAGTCGCCGGGCATGATGATCCCGTGCTCGGCGTGCCGCCAGCGGACCAGGGCCTCGAACCCGCAGATCAGCCGCGTCTCCAGGCAGACGATGGGCTGGTAGGCCACCTCGAACTCGCGCAGGTCCACGGCGCGCCGCAGGTCCGTCTCCAGGGCCATGAGCTTGAGGGCCTGATCGTGCATCTTCCGGTTGAAGACCTTGAATCGGGACTTGCCCAGCTCCTTGGCGCGGTACATGGCCGTGTCCGCGTCCCGCAGCAGGGCCTCGGGCCGGTCGTAGCCCTCGGTCTTGAGCACGATGCCCATGGAGGCGGAGGTGAAGACCTCGTTGCCGCCGATGACAAAGGGCTGGCGCACGCCGTCCAGGATGCGCCGGGCGATGGTGATGGCGTCGCGCGGGGCGGAGATTTCCTCCAGGAGGATGGCGAACTCGTCGCCGCCGAACCGGGCCAGGGTGTCCACGGACCGGCCGCAGGACTCCAGGACGCGGGCCACGCCGCGCAACAACTCGTCGCCCGTCTCGTGGCCCAGGGAGTCGTTGATGACCTTGAACCGGTCCAGGTCCATGTAGATGACCGCGTAGAGGTGCTTGCGGCGTCTGCCGCGCTCCATGGCCAGGCGGAGGTGGTCCAGGAACAGGGCCCGGTTGGGCAGCCCGGTCAGCGGGTCGTGGAAGGCCTGGCGCTTGAGCTGGTCCTCGGCCTTCTTGCGCAGGGTGATGTCCTCGATGGACCCCTCGTGGTAGAGGATGGTCCCGTCCTTGTCCCGGATGGCCCGGGCGTTCTCCGAGACCCAGATGATCCGGCCGTCGCGGCGGCGGACCTTGGAGACGAAATTCTTGAGTTCGCCCTTTTCCTTGATGAGCCGCAGGTACTCCTTGCGTCGGCCCCGGTCCACGTAGAGCTGGGTGCCGCTGTCGTAGACCCCGTTCATCAGTTCGTCGGGCGACTTGTAGCCCAGGATGCGGGCCAGGGCGGGGTTGGCGCTCAGGAAGCGGCCGCCGGGCGAGGACTGGTAGATGCCCTCCACCGCGTTTTCGAAGATGGCGCGGTACTTCCGCTCCGCCTTGCGCAGCGCCTCGCCGATGACCTGGCGCTCGGCGATCTCGATCTTGAGCTGGGTGTTGGTCCTGAGCAGCTCGCCGGTGCGCTCCTCCACCTTCTGCTTGAGTACGTCGCGCGCCTCCTGCAATTCCTTGGTCTTTTGGCGAACGCGCTCCTCCAGCCCGCTCACCAGCTCGCCGATGTGCCGGGCCATGGTCCGCATGGCCCCGGCCAGCTCGCCGACCTCGTCCCTGGAGTCGATCTCCGGCGCGTCGCCGGAAAAATCGTTGCTGGCCACGCGCCGGGCATACTCCGAAAGCAGGGAGAGGGGTTTGGAGATGCTCAGGATGAAGACGAAGGCGATGACCAGACTGCCGCCGAACAGGAAGGCCATCAGCACCTGCTGCTCCACCACGGCGTCGCGGATGTGGCGGGCGATGATGCTGGAATCCATGCCGATGTGCACATACCCGGCCAGGCCGGTCAGGATGGGCTGGGCCACGTGCAGGTACTCGCCGCCGCCGAACTGGACGTCGCGCAGCAGGTGCTCGTCGCCGAGCAGGGTCCCGGCCGTCTCGCGGATGAGCTCGCGCACCTCGGGGGGCACGTCGGGGATGAAGGTGTGGGCGATGATCTGCCCGTCCTCGTCGGCCACGGCCACGTAGGAGACCCCGGCGATGGCCTGGTACTGGTTGATGCGCGCCTGGACGCTGCCCGCCTCCTGGTCCAGGATGGTCACGATGTCCGACTCGGCCACGCTGCGGGCCAGGGCCAGGGCCTTGGACTCGTACTCCCGGGTCATCTCCTGCTTGAGGCGGTTGCCGAAGGTGGCGGACGAGACCACGGAGATGACGCCGAAGATGATGACCATGAAGAGCATCGGCTTGAGAAAGAGTCTGGGAGCCTTCACGGGCGCAACCCCTCCCAGTCGGCCAAGGGCTGGAACCGGCCTTCCACCACGGTGGTGTAGTAGACCACGTCGAGCCCCTGGTGGTCGCCCGGCCCGAAGGTCACGTTGACCCCGATGCCCAGGTCGAAGTCGCGGATGGACTCCAGGACCTCGGGGATGCGCTCGCGCGTCGGGTTGTCGGCCATGCGCCGGACCATCTCGCCCAGCAGCACGCCGTTCAGAAAGCCCTCGAAGCTGACGAAACTGAACCGGCGCGGCTTGTATCCCTGTTCCGAGAGGTCCGGGATGCCGGCGTAGGCGTCCATGAGCTCCCGGTAGCGGCGCACGCCGGGCAGCGAAGTGTCCTCGTAGCTCGGGACCACCTGGGAATTGATCAGCCCGGAGGTATAGCCGCGCCCGGTCTCCCGCTCGGCCCGCATGAGCAGCTCCAGCATCTTGTCGCTGTCGGCAAAGGAGAGGCCGGCAACGGGGATGGCGTACCCGGCGTCACGCAGGTTGCGGACGAAGGCCGCCTGGGAGGCGTAGGTGCCCACCACGATGACGGCGTCGGGCTCGGCCGCCATGATGTGCTTTACCTCGCGGCCGAAGTCCTGGTCGAAGCTCGCGCCCCGTTGATAGGCCGCTTCGGAGACGAGGGGCAGCCCGTGGCGCCTCAGGGCCCGGCGCACGCCGTCCCAGCCCGTCCGGCCGTAGGCGTCGCTCTGGTAGAAGACCGCTATGCGGCTCCGCCCGATTCCGACAAGGTGGTCCACCAGCCCGGCCGTCTCCTGGAAATACGAGGCTCGCAGGTTGTAGACGTAGCGGCCGAAGGGCGCGGCCCTCAGCGGCATGGCCCCGGTGAAGGGAAAGAGCAGGTAGACGTGCCGGTCCTCGTATTTCTGGAGGAGCGGCAGGATGTGCGTGGTGGTCGGCGTGCCCACGTAGGAGAACAGGGCGAAGACCTCGTCGTCCTCGATGAACTTGAGCGTGTTGCGGAAACAGGGAATCAGGTTGTACCCGTCGTTGGCGGGCTCCACGCGGATGGTCCAGCCGCCCGCGCCGCCCTGGGCGTTGAACTGGTCGATGTAGGCCATGAAGCCGCGATAAAACTCGATGCCCAGCTCGCCCGTGGCCCCCGTGAAGGCCGCGGACATGCCGAACACCAGCTCCTTCGCGGGCTTTTCGCATTGCGCGGGATACGCCGAAAGACCGACCAGGGCCGCACAAAGGGCGCAGGAAAAGAGTAGCTGCCTGATTTTGGACACGATCAAATCAATGCCATCGGTCAATAAAAAGTGCAACCTCTCCTGCGGTTTCACACCATGATTTCCCGCACTGGACCGGCCCGCGCCCAGGGTGCTATAGCCGAAGCATGAGCCGATCCGCAGCCCGCCGACACCGCCTGGCCCTCGGGGCCCTGACCCTCGCCCTGGGCGGGGCCGTGATATTCCTGCTTCTGCGCGTCAACGAGTGGGAGACGGTCCGCTACCAGGCCGTGGGCCGCGTGGTCGACGCCGGGGGCGTCCCGATCCCCGGCGTGGAGATAGCCCTGCTCCTGGCTCCGCCGCCATCCGACGGCCCGGCGCGCGACGCCCTCTTCGAGCGCGAGGGCCTGGAGCACGGCCGCCTGGGCAAGGACGGGATCTTCACCGGCGCCGTGGGCCCGGCCGTGGGGCTTTCGGACGCGGGCGGGGCCATTCTCGTCCGGGCCAGGGGCCGCCTCGGCGCGGCCCACGCCATCCGCATGGGGCTCGACCGCTCCGGCCGCCCCGCCTTCGAAACCGCCTGGCTCGTCCTGCGCCGCCCCGGCAGCCCCGACGCCACCCGCACCCTTTCCCTCCTCGGCTGGCGGTCCGCCCCAAAGGGATGGGGCACCTTCGCCAACCGCATTCCGCTCATCGTCCTCGATCCCTAGGCCGCGCACGGCGCATCCCCTTCCCGGACGCTCCTCCCCCAAAAAAAAGCGGGCGGACCGTTCGGTCCGCCCGCATAGCCTGTCGTTTATCCCTGGGCCGGGGGTTCGTGCTCCCCTGCCCGGGGCTGCGCATCCGGGGCCTCGCCGTCGCCCTTTTCCCCGGGCTGGCCCTGGCCGTCGGGATTGTCCTCTCCCTCGGCCTCGCCCTTTTCCCGAGGCTGTTCCTGGCCGCCGGGCTGGCCCTGGCCCTGGCCCTGGCTCTGGCCCTGGCCCTGACTCTGGCCCTGACTCTGGCCGCCGTCCGCCGCCTGGCCCTGCTGGTCCTCGGGCCGGTCCTCATTGCCGGGCGCGGCGGGCCGCCCCGAGTCGCTGGGCGCGGGCCCCTCGCCCGACGACGATCCGCCGAAACCGGTCAGCGACATGGGCGGGAACTCGATCGGGCGAAGGAGCGGAAGCTCATGGCCGTTGTACTGGGCCGCCAGGGACCCGCGCGTGCCCGGAAGGGGCAGCAGGACCGGCTGGGACCCGCCGCCCGAAGCCGGGGTCTCGCCGCCGGGGCCCACGGGCGTCATCACGTTCACCGGTCGCGGCGAAGGCCGCATGTCCACGACGATCACGCCAGCGCCCACCGTGAGACTGTCGAAGTAACCGCCGGAGTAGATGAAGATCGTGGCCGGGCCGGACTGGAGGTCGATGACGTTCATGTGGGACTTCAGTTCGAAGGTGCTGTTGGCCGAGACCTGGGTGGTGGCGGAGATGTTGCTGAAACGGATGCCGTTCAGGGTGCCGCCGTTGTCGTTGTCCAGCTCCACGAGCCAATCGGCCGGAACCAGGGGGTCGTCGTAGGAGAGCGCGTCGCCCGCCTCGGAGCCGAAGATCTCGCTGACGCCGGTCATCGAGCCGATGCGCGTTGCGCCGCCCTCGGCCGTGAGGCTGCCGGTCCCGCCGCCGAAGCTCCAGGTGGAGCGCGTGGCGAGGCCGCTGCCGTCCACTGCGCCGTATCCTTCGCCCAGGGCCAGGGTGTTCACGCCGCCGGTCCCGGTCAGGACCACCACGTCGTCACCGCTCCCCGCCGCGATCTTCTCGATGGCGGAAAAGGCGAGGTCGAGGTTGCCGTTGCCCATCAGGCCGCTTCCGGGCCCGTCCAGGGTCCAGTTCCCGGCCAGTCCGCTGTCCGCGAAGTCGAGGACGTCGCTGTCCAGGCCGCTGCCGACCAGAACCACCGGACGGCCGTCCGAGGTGTGCAGGGACGCCCCGTCGGCGATCCTGACCCAGGACTCGCCGACGGCGTCAAGGCCGTTCAGCCGCAGGAGCACGTCCGAGCCCGTCAGGCTCGCGCCCTCGGCCAGGTCGATGGTGGAGCCCTCCAGCGCCAGCCCGTTGTCGCCATCCAGGTTTACGACGCCGCTCGTCGACACGGCCCCGGTCCCGGTCAGGGACACGGTGTCGCCCCGCACGGTAGCGCCGTTGGTCAGGGTCAGGGCCGCGCCGTCCACGGACACCGTGACGCCCCGCAGGCTGGCGTTGTCCAGAATGATGTCCGCCCCGGCCAGGGTCAGCGCGGTGGTCGCGGTCAGGGTCGAGCCCGTGGCCGAGATCGGGCCGGTCCCGGTCAGGGTCACGGCGTCGCCCTGCGCGGTCGCGCCGTTGGTCAGGGTCAGGGCCGCGCCGTCCAGGTTTACGATGCCGCCGTGCAGGGTCGCGCCGTCCAGGACGATGTTCCCTCCGGTCAGGGCCAGCGTGTCGGTCGCGGTCAGGGTCGAGCCCGTGGCCGAAATCGGGCCGGTCCCGGTCAGGGTCACGGCGTCGCCCTGCGCGGTCGCGCCGTTGACCAGGGTCAGGGCCGCGCCGCCCAAAGACACCGCGCCACCGTGCAGGGCCGTGTTGTTCAGCGCGATGTCCGCCCCGGCCAGGGTCAGCGTGGTGGTCGCGGTCAGGGTCGAGTCCGTGGCCGAGATCGGGCCGGAGCCCGTCAGGGACACGGTATCGCCCCGCACGGTCACGCCGTTGGCCAGGGTCAGCGAGGCGCCGTCGAAGGCCACCGTCCGGCCCTGCAGCGAGACGCCGTCGCTCACCGCGATGGTCCCGCCTTGGAGGAGCACGTCCTTGTCGCTCGTGATGGCGAGGTTGGAGTCCAGGGTCAGATTTCCGTTGATGAAGGTAACGTTCTCGGTGGAGTGGACCGCGCCGCCGGTGTCCGTGTTCAGCAACTCCAGGTTCAGCGCGGTTCCGGCCCGGTTCTTCAGATTGATCTCGCCCGAGGCGCGGAAGGCCGCCAGGGCGTGGGACCCGATGGTGAACGCGGCGTCGGCCGCGCCCAGGACGCCGTTGCTGGCCTCGGCCACCAGGAGTGTGCCCGCCGAGAGCCCGGCCCCGTCGGCCGTGGCGTAGAGGTTGCCGTCCGCCTTGATGCGCAGCTCGCCCGCCTGGGCCGTGGCGGCTCCCACGGTCAGGTCCTGCCCGCCGCTGAGGCTCAGGCTCTTCACGCCGGTGCCGATCAGGGCGTCCGCCTGGGCGAAGAGGTCGAGCTTGCCGCCCGCGAGCAGGACGTTCAGGTCGTCGTTCAGCCGGATGGTCAGGGCGTCGGTCGCCGCGTCATAGCCGCGGTCCGAGGATTCCGAGGTCCAGATGTAGAAGCGGTCGCGCTCGGTGAAGTCCATGGTCCCGCCCAGCTTGGCCTGGTAATCCTCCACCACGTAGTGTTGCAGCCGGATGGTCATGGTGTCCGCGCCGGTGTCGAGGAGCTTCTCCCCGGCCGTGGCGTAAGCCAGGTAGAACCGCTCGTCGTCCGAGAAGCTGTCCGCCGCCAGCTTGGCCGCGTAGCCGCTGATGACGTACTGCCGGTCGACTCCGCACTGCCCGATGGACCCGGCATGAAGGTTGATGTCGCGGGCCAGGATGTTCGCCACTTCCGTGTACAGGGTCGTGGTGGTGCCGCCGTAGAGGGCGTCCGTCATCTTGGAGGTCAGGGTCGCCTTGTCCCACAGGGAGGACTCGGCCTGCGCCCGCAGGGCGTCCTTCCGCCCCGCGTCGGTCAGGTTCGCCCAGTTCACGGACAGATCGGCGTCGTAGGGGGAGGCCAGGAGCGAGGAATCGAAGTCGTTGAGCTGGCCTTCCAGGTTCGCCCGGTACTCGTCGATCCAGGCGACGGCCGCCGCCTCGTCCGCGAATCCGCGGGACGAATCGGCAGCGAGCCGCGCGGCGTAGGCGTCACGCCCGCCCGCCTGCTCCATGGTCTCCATGAAGTCGTGGTGGCTGTGATAGGCGTTGGTGAGCTGCGCGCACTCCGCGTCGATCCTGTCCTGCACCTGCTGCTCGTAGACCGCCGGGTCGTCCGAGGCCAGGATGCCCAGGCGGGCCCACATGCCCTTGAGCCGCTCCAGGTCCTGCTGGTCCACGGTCTGCCGGGTGTTGGCGTCGGTCAGCGCGCCGGTGGCGAGGATGTCCACCGTGCCGGGGGCCGAGACCTGGACCATGCCCAGGTCCGACCACGGGGCGGAGAGGTAGATGTCGCCCGTGGGGCCGGTCACGGCCGCCGTGACCAGGGCGCCGGCCGAAGGATCGGTTCGGTTGCCGAGCTTGAGGGCGCTGGCCGCGCTGCCCATGCCGCCGAAGGCGGAGAGGGTGATCTCGGCCGCGCCGATCTCGCCGTAGAGCACGCGGTCGGACGACAGCGAGGCCGTCCCGGCCGCCTGAACCGCCACTGTGGCGTCGCCGCCGGCGAACCTGGCGTGGACGTCGCCGCCCGCGTTCAGGGTGATGGCGGAGCCGCCCGCCACAATCTTGAGCGTCGAGGAATCGGACGCGGCGCGGCCCGACTCCCGGCCCACGGAGCCGACGGTCGCCGTGACGGACACGGAGCCCGAGGAGCTGTTGATCCAGCTCTCCGCCGCGTCGGTGACGTCGCCCTGGCTGCTGGTGATGGAGATGTCGCCGGAGCCGTTCACCGCTCCGTCGAGGACCACGCTTCCGACGCTGTTGATCGAGATGGAGCCGGTCCCCTGTCCGGGTGCGGAGACGTTGATGGCCTTGTCGGTATCCAGTTGCACCCAGAACACGGTCTGCTGGGCCTGGGTTATCACGGTCTTGTAGTAGACGGACTGGTACCGCCACAGGAACGCGCCGTGCCAGGACACCTGGGGATCGTAGTTCTGCACCACGGCTTCGCCCGTGTTGACGACGTAGCGCGCATAGGTGCCGGAGACCTGGTTGGTCTCCATGGTGATGTTGAAGCCGATGAGCCTGTTCGTGAGGGCGCCGATGTCTAGCCTCGTGTAGCCGCCCACCGCGACCACCTGATTATGGGCGCTGACGCCGTCGGTGATGTAGCCGCCGGTGTCGTCCAAAGGCGTGTTGTTGGTCCGCTTCTCCTGGGTGAGGCTCATGTCCGACGAGTCGGGGATGAGCCAGTCGAAGGCGTCCCAGCCCTGCCACTTCTTGACGGTCAGTTCGTAGGTGCTGATCAGGCCCGAGGAGCTGCCCACCAGGAAGTTGTACTTGAGATTCCCGTTGGTTTGCCTGTAGGAGCCGGACAGACGGGTCCAGGACTGGCTGGACGTGGAGCGCCGGAAGACCCCTCCGGCCTCGGTGGAGCCGGTGTCCACGCCCTGGACGACCAGGGTGGACTGCGTCGTGTTGCGGATGTCGACGTCCGGGTTGTTGTAGACCGCGATCTCGCCCATGCCCGCGTTGGTGTTGA
The DNA here is from genome assembly GCF_028692895.1 of Pseudodesulfovibrio sp. Lineage (GTDB taxonomy): Bacteria > Desulfobacterota > Desulfovibrionia > Desulfovibrionales > Desulfovibrionaceae > Pseudodesulfovibrio. The sequence goes on along the minus strand of NZ_JAQUWN010000007.1, from coordinate 44,508 downwards.
ACATGGCGCCGGTGATGTAGACGTGGCCGCCGCCCGCGTAGATGGGGTCGAGGGTGTAGGTGTCGGTTGTGCCGTCGTAGGTGTAGAGCTTGACGCTGTACTTGGTGGACGCCGTGACCGAGGAGTTGGAATAGGCGGTGCCGTCGTCGCGGATGGCCAGGTACCCGGTGGTCTTGGAGCCCGTGATGTCGATGTCGTAGGACTTGAGACCGGACTGGATCAGCCCGTTGACGTTGATGTAGGTCGCGCTGATGTTGATGTCGCCCAGGGAGCGCAGGCTGCCCCGGCTGCTGAGGGTCAGCCCATTGATGTTGTACCTGTTCATGTCGCCGCCGATGGATATCGGCAGGCCGCCCGCGTTGTACAGGGAGCCGTCCTTGGAGAGATTGATGGTCAGGTTGCCCTTGGCGGTGACCGACATGGTCCGGGCGAAGACGTCGCCGACGATGGACATGTCGCCTTCGCTGGTCAGGATCGTGGTCCCGGAGAGGTTGTACAGGTTCCCGGCCAGCAAGGTGCCGCGCTGGTTCTCCTGCCGCACCGTCATGGTCGCCGCGGAGCCGGAGTGCGACCGGAGCGTCACCGTTCCGGCGGCCGCGCCATTGAAGATGTTGACCTTGCCGCCCTCCTTGGAGCTGATCGTCAGGTTGTCCACGTAAAGGGTGGAGATGGAGGTGCTCACGGTCAGCGAGGCATCGTCCAGGGCCTCCAGCACGCCGCCGCCCGACACGACGTCGGCATAGACGTTCACGTTGCCCTTGCTGACCAGCATGTCCTTGACCGTGACCATGCTGACGGAGCTGCCGTCGCCCAGGACAAAGGCCCCGGAGGCGCTGATGGTTCCGAAGCCGTAGGCCGCGAGATCGGCCTGCATGGACTTCATCTGCGCCAGGATGACCCGGGAGGAGGCGTCGGACTTGCCGTAGATCTCCACCATCCGCTGCAGGCGGCGGTATTCGTTGTAAAGGGCGTTCCCCTCGGTGTTCCTGCTGACCTCGTAGGTCAGTTGGTCCGCGTTCTGTCCGGTGACGTAGTAGCCGAGCTCGGTCTCCAGGTAGGCCTTGACGCTGTCGTCGACCACGTTCACCTGGCTGTTCAGCGAGTAGGCGTTGCAGTAGGTGGCGTAGGCGTGCGCGCCATACAGGGCCGTCAGGTCCGGGTCGCCCATGGTGACCTGCATCAGGCCGACCAGCACCAGTTGCTCCCGGGTCAGCGTCGTCCCGCCCAGCAGGGTGTTGCCCGCCTGTCCGCCGACTTCGCGCACCGTGGCCACGAACCCGTCGTCAAAGAGCATCGGGTGATCCTTCACGGCCTCCAGCCCGTCGAGCATGGACTGGGACAGCCCGTCCGAAACCGCCTGAAGCGCGGTGGCCAGGGAGATGGCCTCGCCCGAGCCCGAGGTCCAGGTCATGTCGGCGACCTTGTAGTACGTGGTCCAGTCGCCGCCCGCCGGACGGACGCCGTCGTCGATGCGCCCGGACAGGAAGGCGTCGAGCACGGCCTTGTCCGCCGTCGAGGCCTGGCCGTAGTCGAAGTTCTCGCCGTCCATGGCCTGGTAGGCGTCCTCCAGGTCGACGGTCCAGTCCGCGTCGTAGGAGACGGTCTCTATTCCCCCCGCCCCGGTGGTGACGTGCGAATCGCGGACCGCGTCCAGCATCCACCGCCAGCCGGCGGCGGTCAGGTTCGAGCCCGTCTTGAGGGTGTTGGCCGAGGTGAGTTGGCCGTAGGCGGCCCAGAGGGTCTTGGCCCGGGCGTAGCTGCCGCCCAGGGCGTCCACCAGGATGTTGATGGCGTCCGCCTGCGCGGCGCTCAGCGCGGCGACGTTCCGGTAGGCCGTGGCCAGCGTGGACCAGTCGGCCGCGCTCATGCCGCTCACGGCCGTGGCGTCGTAGCCGAAGCTCGCCGCGATGGCGCCCAGGGCGTTGGCCGCGGCCAGGTCGTCGGCCTGAAGGGTCGCGAAGTTGTAGCCGTCGGCCTCCAGGGCGTCAAAGTAGTTCATCTTGGTCCGAAGGTCGGCGTCGCCATGCAGGATGGATTGCCAGAAGAGGGCCGGGGCCGCGTTGCCGCCATCGTCCTTGTACAGCGCCTCCGCCACCGTCAGGTCCAGCCCGTCAAACAGGCCGGAGAAGCTGGCCGCGCTCGCCTGGAGGTTCCTGAGCTCCTCCATGGAGGAGTTGCAGAGGGTGGTGAACACGTCGGAGATGAGGGAGGTGACGCCGAAGAATTCGAGGCTGTCCGACATGGAGCCGATGATCTCGGTCCACTTGGCGTCGTCGAAGCCCTGGGCCTGGTTCAGGCCCGACTGCATGAGCTCGGACAGCTTGCCGTCCGGGTCGGCCAGGTAGTCGAAGTAGCTGTAGCCGAAGGCGCTCTCGAAGGTGGCCAGGGCCGCCTTGACCCGCGCCACCTCGGCCTCGGGCACTATCCCGGAGGCCACGGCGTCGTTCCAGTCCTGCTCGGAGGTCAGCTTCTTGATGGCTGCCGCGACGATGTTGTCCACTCCGGCGGTCACGACGCCGTTCATGACCACCTGGTTGGTGAAGATGGAGTCCTTCTTCGTATAGTCGGTCTTGCCGAAGATCGCCGTGGTCCAGTTGTGGGCCATGGTGTGGCTCTTGACGGTGAAGGAGCCCTGCTGGGCGTAAAGCTCCGCGTTCCCGCGCGACATCAGCTCCGCGCCCTGGTCCACGGTGATGATGTTGGACTGGGTCCAGACCAGGGCGCTGCCCGCGCCCGTGGACATGGGCAGGACCGTCCGGTCGTAGATGTCGCCGGACATGTAGAGCGCGGCGTCGCCGATCTCGTGGCCGGTCCCGGCCGCGTTGGCGTTCTCGTCCGTGGCGTACTTGTAGCCCATGCGGCCGGTGCCGACGGCCAGGTCCAGGGTGCTGTAGAGCAGCGCGTCCGCGTGGACGTTGACCTTGTTGGCGGAGGTGACCTCGGCCCTGGCCTTGAGCTCTCCGGCGCTGGCCAGGCCCCAGAGGCTGGACCCGACGTCCAGGTTCACGGCCTCGTAGCTGCCCGCGTGGATGACGAGATCCGCGCCCAGCGGGTTGGAGGTGCGCACCACGGCGCGCTCGCCGATGTCCACGGTGGCGTTCAGCTTGGTCTTGACCGAGCCCGCCACCACGGCCAGGTTGAGCGCCCCGCCCGCCGTGAAGGCGAGGGAATCGCTCACGTCGAGGACGTTGAAGGCCTGGATGGCCATCCGCTCGCCCGAGGGGATGCCGGTGGTGTCCTTGGTGGAGGCGCCGGTGTGCGTCAGCTTCGCGTCGCTGCCGATGAGCACGGAGCTGTTGGCGACGATATTGGTGGCGGAGCCGCCCGCGTTGACCGTGATGATGCCCACGGCCGTGCTGTCCGCGCCGTTGTCGTGGCCGCCCTGGCCGCGCACGATGACGTTCTCGCTCAGGATGGAGAGGTCCTCGGCCGTCAGCTCCGTGCCGTTCCCGACCACGGCCCGGGTGTCGGCCCCGATGTTCAGGACGCCGGTGCCGCCCGCGCCGCCCAGGAGGGCGACCGCGTCGGCCGTGAAGTACATGTTGGTGTAGAAGGCGTTTTGCGCCCGCAGGTTCAAGGTCTTGGCGTCGAAGATCGCCTTGTGCGAGGCGGCGGCCTCGTTTTCCAGGTCCGCGCCGATGGCGCTGGCGGTGATGCCGGACAGGTTCTGCCGGGCCGTGCCCGCAGCGATGGCCAGGCCGACCGCGCCCGCGCCCGCCGTGGTGTTCTGGTCGGTGTATACGGCGGATTCGGCCACCACGCTCATGTCCCCGGCGATGGACGCGGTCTGCTTGCCCGCGGGGTTGTCCGCGCCGGTGACGAAGGCCAGGGTGATCCCCTGCGACTTGACGGAGCTGGCCGCCACGCCCACGCCCGCCAGGAGGCTGACGCCGACGCCGAGGCCCTCGGCGTTCAGCGAGACCTCGTTCCTGGCGCGCACTTCGAGCGAGCCCATGCGGCTCTCCACCGCCAGGTTGCGCACGTAAGCCTCGACCACCGAGGCGTTGTTGGCCACGGCGCTGGTGCCGCTCACGCCCAGGAGGAGCCCGGCGGACAGGGCATAGCCGATGGCCTCGGCGCTGTACCCGAGGGGGGGACGCTTCAGCTCGGCCGAGATTGCGACGTCGGTGGGCGACAGGGAGGGATCGAAGGTCTTGACCGAGATGTTGTCGGCGTAGGCCCGGATGGTCGGGGAGATGTTCACTTCCGCATCCGCCGCGCCCACCGAGCCGAGAATGGAGATGGCGGGGGAGATGGAGAGGGCCCGGACGTTGCGGGGCGTGCCCGTGGCCTTGACGTCCACGCGGCCCACGTTGGCCAGGGTGACGCCGGAGAGGTAGGCGTCCACGGAGCCCTTCACCGAGACCGTGGTCACGGACGCGCTGCCGGAGACGATGCCCGCCGCGCCCGCCACGCTCAGGCCGTAGAGGTGCCAGTCGCCGTTGCCCAGGATGTCCACGGACCCGACCCTGCTCAGGGTGGAGTCCTTGACGTAGGCGGCGATGGGGTTGGTCAGGGAGATGGTCGAGACCACGACGCCGCCCGCGATCGCGCCCACGGCCGCGCCGATGCCCTTGATGGTCAGGTCCGCCGTGGACTGGGCGTCCACGGTCAGGCTGGCCACCGTGGTGAAGTCCGCCTTTTCCGCGTACGCCTTCACGGTGCCGGTGGCCGTGGTCACGGCCACGCCCGCGGCCAGGGAAATGCCGACGCCGCCCGCCGCCTGCACGCCCAGGGTGGTGGCGATGGTGGTTTCGTGCGCGCGCACCAGGACCGCGCCGGTGTTGGACACCGAGAGGCGTCCGGCGCCGCCGGAGAGGCCCGCCGTGGTGCTGCCGGTCAGCCTGTTGACGGCCACGCCGCCGGAGACCGCCCCGGCCAGGCCCAGGGAGACGCCGATGGCGTAGGCGTTGATCTTGCTGGCGCGGTCGGCCGTGACAGCCAGGCCGCCCGCCGCCTGCACGCTGCCGCCCCGGATCAGGGCGCTGACGTCGCCGGAGAGGGAGTTGACGACCAGGCCGAACCCGCCCGCGCCCGCGCCCGCCGCCACTACCACGGCCAGGCCGGTGATGGTCAGGTTCTGGATGGCCGCCACCGAGGAGGTGGTCACCACCTGGGAGACGTTGCTCACCTCGGCGGTGGTCTTGCCGGTGATGGCGTTGATGCCCAGGGAGCCGGCCAGGCCGATTCCGCCCACGGCGGCCGAGACCACGTAGGACTGGACCGAGGAGGCCATGCCCGATTCCACGGTGAAGCCGTTGGACCGGATGCTGGCGTCCTTGACCACGGCCCGGACGCTGCCGGAGATGTTGTTGATGGCCAGCGCGCCGGAGGCGGCCACGAGGCCGCCCGAGGCGGCGATGGACACCGAGAGGATGCCCGTGGCCGAAAGGCTGCCCGCGAAACTGGTGGCCTGGGTGTCCTCGTCCGGGGTGTCCGCGTGGGTGGAGTTGGCCTCCAGCTCGGCCGCCTGGTAGCGCTCGCTGGCCGTGCCGAGGGTGCCGGAAAGACCGCTCTTGCCGCTCGCCAGGGTGGCGATGTTCGTGGTGGCGGAGGACTTGCCCATGACGGCGTGGACCGCCACGTCGCCGGTGGCGGTGATGCTCTCGCCGGAGATCCGGGCCAGGGTGCCGCCCTTGATCGAGGTGACGGCCACGGTGGCCGCGCCCGCCCCGATGGCTCCAGCGGCCGCCAGGTTGAGGTTGAAGGCCGTGAGGGTCGTGTCGGCCGCGACGGTCACGTTGCGCACGCTGGTCACGCGGGTGTCCAGCAGTTCCGCGTTGGTGTCGCCGGAGTCCACGCCGACCGATACAACGGCCCCGCCCGCGCCGAAGGCCCCGGCCGCCACGGCCACGCCCACGCCGTAGGAGCCGCCCACGTTGTCGGCGGTCACCGATAGGTCGCCCCCGCCCAGGGCGAGAACGGAATTCTGCACCACGGCCTGGGTGAGGTTGTTGCTCACCGCCACGTTGACCGAGCCGTAGCCCGACGCGCCGCCGGAGGCCGCCACGCCAGCCGCCACCGAGACCGTGGTCCGGCCGGAGCTCGCCGCCACATCAAGGTCCACGTCGCCCACTACGCCGCCGATGTTCTCGCCGGTGATGGTCGCGCCGTCAACCACGGCCGTGGAGGAGGCCACTTCGGCCACCGCGTCGGAGGTATAGATCGGCGCGCCGTAGGGATTGCTGCGATAGAGGAAGGTCGCGTCCTCGGGCACGGAGGCCAGGCCTCGCGCGCCGGTCTCCGTGTCGACCAGGGCGGCCGCGTTGATGCCGCCGTCCGGGAGGAGGTCCGCCAGGGTGAAGGAGTAGAGGGTCTCGCCGCCGTCCTCGTCGGTCAGGGACAGATAGTGCGTGCCGTTGGTCACGCCGTTGCCGGACAGGGGAACCACCGAGTTGAAGTTGTCGAAGAGGTACAGGACCCCGTTAACGACGCGGCCGGAGAAGCTGGCGTTCTCATCCACCTGCCTGCCGCCGGTGCGCAGCCGGGTCGCGCCCGCGTCGGTCAGGCGGATCTGCCGGGCCGTGTCGGCCAGGCCCTCCTTGGAGGAGATGTTGATGGAGATGGAGCCGCCGCCCGCCGCCGTGCCGGAAGCGGCCACGCCCACGGAGCCCGCCACCAGGGTGGAGTTGTTCCGGCTCAGCACCTTGACCGAGCCGCCGCCGTCCACGGTGAGCACGAAGCTCGGACCGGGACCGGCGATGGAGGCCTTGGTCGGGTTGGTGGAGGCGTTGATGGCCAGGGAGCCAGCGCCCGCCGCCGCGCCCGAGGCCGCCACGGCCAGGGCCAGGGCGTACAGGTCCGCGTCGGACGAGGCCGAAACCGTCACGCCGCCCGCGCGCAGGGCCGCGCCCGCGATGCCCGCGATCTCCGCGGTGCTGCTGACGTCCGAAAGGTTGAGGGCCAGGGAGCCAGCGCCCGCCGCCGCGCCCGAACCGGCCACCGAGGCCATGGTGGCCCACAGCCTTGTGGTGTTCTCGGACGTGACCGAGACCGCGCCGGAAGCCGTGGCGTTGCCCTCCACGGCCAGGGTCGCCGAGGCGGCGGAATCCATCATGTTGAGGACCAGCCCGCCCGCTCCGGCGGCCGCGCCCGAACCGGCCACCATGATAAGGGCGGCCACGTAGGAAGACTTGTTCAGTGCGCGGACCGTGATGTTCCCGGCGTCGATGCCCGGGCTCTCGACCCGCGCGCGGGTGACGAACCCGGCGTCGGCCGCGTTGGTTCCGGCGAACTCCAGCGCGTCGTAGGAGCTGGACTTGGCCGTGGAGCCGGAGTTGGCCGGGTCGTAGGCGGCCGCCTCGCCCCAGGTGGCCAGGTTGATGGCCAGCCCGCCCGCCCCGGCGGCCGAGCCCGAGCCGGACACGCCGAGCGAGGTGGTGATGACCGAGGTGGTGTTCTCGGCCGTCACGGCCAGGTCGCCCGCCAGGTCGAGGGTGGCGCCGGTCACGTCGGCCGTGACAGTGTTGCCGCCCAGGGCCAGGACCACCGAGCCGCTGGCCGCGACCGTGCCGCCCGCGCCCACGCCCACGCCCACGGTCAGCATGTCCGTGCCGCCGTAGGCCGAGACGGTCAGCCCGCCCGAGAGGGTCGTTATGGAACCGCCGTCGGTGTAGGCCTGGGCCGTGCCGCCCACGCGGGACACGGAGAGCAGGCCCGTGACGCCCACGGTGCCGCCCGCGCCCACGCCGATGAGGAAGGCCCACGCCTTGCCGCCGCTCTCGGCGTTGACCCTGGCCGATCCGGCGGTGACGCCGGTCCCTGCCGTGTTGACGATGTAGGCGGCGGAGTTGATGGAAAGCAGGTTCAGGGCCACGGCCCCGGCCACGCCCGCCGTGGAGCCCGCGCCCACGGCCAGGTCGACGGAAAGGAACGCGCTGTTCTGGAGCGCCTCCACCACCAGCGCTCCGCTGGAGTGGATGTCGGTGTTCCGGACCCCGGCCTCGGCCGATTCGCCGCCCAGGGCCGAGGAATCCGAGGTGTAGGAGCCGGAGCCGTTGGTCAGCAGGTCTGAATAGTACTGGTCGGCGACGCCGGAGAGCTGGCTGTTGCGATCGGACGCGCTGGTGGAGGTGAAGCCCGGCTTGCCCGCGCTCAGGCCCAGGTTCAGCGTCATGGACGCGCCCACGCCCGCCGAGCCCGCGGTCGCGCCCACGCCCACGGCCAGGGCGATGGCCCCGGAGGTGTTGTCGGCCTTCACGGTGACGTTGCGCAGCCGGGCGTCGTTCCACGCCCCGCCGGACCAGCCGCCCACGGTGCAGTCTGCCAGGATGGCCTGGGTCTTGTTGTTCAGGACGTTGATGGCCGCCGCCGCGCCCACTGCCGCCGAGCCGGTGCCCGCGCCCACGGAGAGCACGCCGCCGAAGGCCGAGGCCGAGGACTGGGCCGACACGGTCATGGACCCGCCGCCCGTGAACTTGATGGCCCCCACGTTGCGCACCGTGGCGTTGACCTCGCGCTCCAGCCAGTTGAAGTTCAGCGCGCCGGAAACGGAGGCCCCGCCGCCGGCAGCGGCCGCCACCGAGACCACCAGGGAGAAGATGCCGCTCTGGGGATTGAAGAGCGCGGCGTTGGGGTCAACGCTGTGCTGCCCGCCGTCGGCCACGCCCACGCCGGTGTCGTTGTCGCTGGCGCCCTGGAACACGGACGTGTTCACGTCGCCGACGCCCGTGTTCGCCGCGTAGCTCTTGAGCCGCCAATCGCCGATGGCGGCGGGCTGGGCCTCGAATCCGCGCACCACCAGGTCGCCGCCCACCAGGATGTCGCCCACCCCGGAGATGCCCGCGTTGACCGAGCGGGTGATGACGTTCTCGCTGGCCGTGGCCTGGATGGCCGCGCCGCTGCCCATACCCACGGCCGCGCCGATGGCCACGTTGACGATCTGGGTGGAGGAGGAGGCCTCCACGGTCAGGCCGCCGCCCACCTGCATGGCGGGAAGCGCGCTGACCAGGTTGCCGTCGCCGTCCAGGAGCGAGGTGATGCTCGCCTCCACCGTGCCGACGATGACGTTGGTGTTGTTGGCCAGGCTGGCCGCCGTGCCGGTGCCCACGGACGCGGCCACGGTGAAGGCCCAGATGGAGGAGGTGTCGCGCGCGGTGACGCTGAAGTTGCCGCCGGAGACGAAGGTCCCGGACGAGTTGTAGCTGCCGGACACGGTGGCGATGGAATCCACTGCGATGACGTTGACGCTCGCATAGAGGCCCACGGCCTTGCCGCCGGTGGAGACCGCCGCATTGACGGCCAGGGCCAGTATGTCCGCATTGTCCAGGGCGGAGACGGAGACCTCGCCCAGCGGGGCCGCGAGGGTGCCGGCCGCGACCGTGGCGTAGGCCCCGCCGGTGATGGTGTTGGAGGCCAGGCCGCCGGAAATGGCCGAGCCGGTCCCCACGCTGACGGCCGCGCCGATGGCCACGGCCCGGATCACGGCGCTGTTCACGGCCGAGAGGTGGAGGCCGTCCGCGCCCGAGGCGTACAGGGAGGAGCTCTCCACGGCCGCCCTGGCCGTGGAGGTGACGACGTTGACGGCCACGGCGCCGGCCAGGGCGGAGCTTCCCTCGCCCATGGTCCCGGCCACGTTCAGGTTCAGCGACAGGATGTTGGTGTTGAAGTCGACGTCCGTTGTGTCGAGGTACTGGTCCAGGGTTGCGTCGTTGTCCGTGTACTTCCTGGTCCAGGACTGGGCCACGGCGGACCCGGCGGCGGCCTGCTGCGCCAGCACGGCGAAGCCCCCGGCGTTCAGGCTGCTGCGCACGATGTTCACGGCCGTGTCGTTGACGATGATGTTGGGGTTGACCGTCAGGCTCGTCCCGGAAAGACCCAGGTTGATGGCGCTGATGCTGTTCCTGCCCTCGGCCCTGATGGTGAAGAGCCCGTCCGCGTTCAGGACGACGTCGCTGATGGTGACGGTCTGGTCCGAATTCACCACGTTCACGGCCACGGCGCCGCCCAGGGTGGAGGCGTCCACCGAACCGATGGCGAAGGCCACGGTGGCCGAAATCCCGAGGATTTGCGAGGAGTCGGTGGCCCGGACCGTGACCGGCCCGGTGACGGTCTTGGCCGCGGCGGTCTTGCCGCCGCCGATGGTGGCGGCCACGTCCTTGTCGATGACGTTGACCGCGACGGAGACGCTCTTGGCCGAGGCGGACCCGCCGGAGTTGAGGGACACGGCCACGGACCCGGTGATGCTCAGGATCTGGGCGATGGAGTCGGCCATGACGTCCAGCCCGCCGCTGACGCCGGTCTGGGTCAGGTCGGAGCCGGTCAGCCCGGCCTTCACGTCGCTTGCGATGACGTTCACGGCCAGGGCCGCGCCCGCCTGGGAGCCGCCCAGGCCCACGCCCACCTGCCCGGCGATGGACAGGATGCGGCTGCCCTGCTGCGAACCGCCGCTCATGATGTAGTCGCGGGCCACGATGCTGACCTTGCCCGCCGCCAGAATGTCGCTGTCCGTCACCGTGGCCGAGACGTTGCGGGCGATGATGTTGATGGTCGCCGCGCCCGCCAGGTTCGTCTTCTGGGACGCGTCCGTCTCCGAACCGGTGGAGACGCTGATGCCCGCCGCAATGGAAAGGATGGAGCTGGAGGTCTCGGCCAGGACCCGCATGCAGTCGTCCACGTCGCCCGAAAGATTGATGGACGAGCCGGAGACCGAGGCCGTGACGTCCAGGTTGCCGGCGCCGGCGCCCCGGGCGGCCTTGATGTCCGCCGTGTCCGAGTCCGGGCCCAGGGCCGGGATGTCCGCCCCGGCGATGACGTTGGCCGCGATGGCCGCCGCCTTGTTGTTGCCGGTGGAGAGCCCGATCCCGCCCGCGATGGACAGGATGGTGGACTCGTTGCCCGCGCGCACGGCCAGGGTCCGGCCGGTGATGTCCGCGTCGGCCACGGACGCGGCCGCGCCCGCCGAAATGACGTTGACGGCCAGGGTCACGGCCACGGCGTCGCCCTGAGCAGCCGCGGCCGCCCCGGCTATGGCGAGGATCTGCTGGCTGGAGAGCGAGGTCACCGAGACGTCAGGGCCCGGGCCCGCCGTCCGCTTGCCCACGGTGAGGTTGCGGGCGTAGGCCGCGCCGGTGGAGTGGATGACGTTGACGGCCAGGACCGCGCCCACGGAGGTGGACTTCCGGGCCGTGGTGTTCCCGCTGTTGGCCGGGTCCGCCTTGGCCTTGCCCGAGAGGCCGAGGGAGCCGCCGATGGACAGGATGCCGAACTTGTCTGCCGCCAGCACGGAAACGGAGCCGTCGGCCAGGATCGTGGTCGGCTTGGCCGCGTCGCCGATGTAGGCCGAGGTCTCGCTGCTGACGATGTTCGTCACCAGGGTTCCGGCCAGGGAGCTGCCGCTCAGGCCGATGCCCGCGCTGGCCCCGATGGCGATGAGGTTGTACCCGCCGTCGATGGAGTCGATGCCCGAGACGGACGCCTCGGGATTGTCGTCGTCGATGTCGATGCCGTTTCTGTCCGTGCCCGCGCCGCTCATGGCGGTGACGGACACGGAATCGGAGACGGAGATGACGCCGTGGTTGATGTAGGCCGTGGCGTCGCCGGCGAGGACGTTCACGCCCAGGGAGAGGCCCACGCCCTTGGCGTCGCCGAACCCGCCGCCGCCGGCCACCGTTATCATGGTCACGTCCTTGAGGGCCGAAACCGAGAGCGCGCCCTGCTCCACCGTGAGGTCGCAGTCGGCCACGCAGGCCGTGACGTCCGAGAGGCGGGCGTTGACCAGCAGCGTGCCGCCGTAGCCCGAGCCCGTGGTGCTGCCCGCCAGGCCTGCGGCCGCCACCAGGGCGAAGCCGTCGTCCGTGGCGCTCACGTCCACGTCGCCGTCCGTGGCCCGCAGGGTGGCCACGTGGTCCACGCGCGCCTCGGTGTCGCGGTCGGTGACCGAGACCACCACGCTGCCCGCGCCCGCCTTGGATGAGCTGGAGCTCTCGTTCTCGGCGAAGGTCGCCTTGCCGCGCGCGTCGGTGGACTTGGTCTTGCTCTTCGTGGTCACCGAGAATGCCCCGGCCACCGTGATCTGCTTGGTGTCGTCCAGGGCCTTGGCCACAAACCCCGCCACCACCAGGCTGGAGAGGTTGCGGACCATGGCCTTGGTCTCCTCGGAGGAATAGCCCACGAAGATCTCGCCCGTGTAGGCCTCGCTGACCGCCGGGGCGTCGCTCTGCTGGGCCGGCTGGGTCTGGCCGCTCTCGCTGGTGCCCTGGGTCAGGCCGTTGACGTTGGTGTTGGCCTGGGTCAGGCCGGAGTCCAGGGCGGTGCCGATGGAGGCCGCCTTGTCCGCGCTGCCGGTGAGCAGGCTCAGGTAGTTGCCGCCCTGCTTCTGCGCGTCGCGCTTCTGCTTTTCCTCCTCGGTCAGGGCCGAGTCGTCGTCCGTGCCCTGAGGCAGCACGTTCTGGACCGTGGACTGGACCGTCTGGAGGCCCGCCAGGGGCGAGGTCGCGCCGGACTGGCCGGAGGTGGTGCCGGACGTCTGGGTCGAGGTCGTGGCGGTGGAGGCCTGCTGCTGGGCGGGCGAGGCGTGGCTGCCGCCGATGAGCACGGACACGCCGCGCCCGGTGTTCAGGGCGTTGACCTCGGCCGAGCCCAGGACCAGGACGCGGCCCGAGAGGTCGGCGGACCCGTCGATGGTGGCGGTGGTGGAGCGGTTCACCACGTCCACGAAGACCGTGCCGCCGATGGCGCTCTGGCCCGAGGATATGGCGGCGGAGAGCTGGGTGTAGATGGTGTTGTCCGTGGCCCGGACGAGCAGGCTGTTCACCCCGTCCGCGCCCAGGGCGTCGCCCAGGGCGACGCGGCCCGAGCCCACGCCAAGGGCGGCCGTGGTGACGTTGTCGAGCAGGAGCACGCTCCCGGTGCCGGAGATGGCGTCGAGCTGGCCGCTCGACCCGGCCTGGACGATGGCGATGACCCCGTTGTCCGAGTCGGCGGTGATGGACAGGCCGTGGCCCATGACCAGGGTATCGGCCGTGTTGGCCGCGGTGCCGAGGCGGGCCGTGGTGGTGCTGTCCAGGTTGAGGATCTGGAGCGAGCCGCCAGCGCCCGAGCCGGAGTCCGGGCTGCGCTGCGGGGAGATTTTGCTCTTCACGGCCTGGGTGATCTTGTCGCTGGAGAAGGCGGCCTTCTTGCTCGCCGTGGCCGTGGTGGTGCGGATGGCCCCCTTGCCGGTGCCCATCTTGCCCGTCAGGTTCACGGTCTTGTCCGAGCTGGTGGCCTGGATGAAGATGCCGTACCGCTGCGCCGTCTTCTGCAGCGTGCCGCCGGACGCGGAGATGGCTTCGGTCCGGGCGTCGCCCGCGTAGGCGTCCTCCAGGGAGTCGGCCAGGTAGAAGGTGTCCGCGTCGCGCGCGATGACGTAGCAGGTGGTCGTTTCCCCGGTGTCCTTGTCCTTGTATTCCAGGGCCTGGCCGGTGACGAACCCGTGGCCCGCCTCGGTCACGTAGACCGGGTTGTCCACCATGTTGTCGGCCGCGAAGGTGATGGACTCCACCGGCCGGCTCAGGGAGATGGCGGCTTCGCCGTCGAAGACGTAGGCGCGGTCGGCCCGCAGCCCGGTCTCCAGGTCCGTGAGGGTGAAGGCCTTCTCGCCGTAGGTGGTGACGGTGTAGCACTCCACCGAGCCGTCGGCGCGCTCGATGGTGACCACGCTGCCGTCGATCAGGTCGTGGGCCCCGGCGGTCTCGAAGACGTAGGCCCCGAGGGTGACGGTATTCTGGTTGAAGGTCTGGGTCGCGCCCACCTGGGCCAGGGCGCCGGAAAAACCGGTGACGTAGAGGCAGGCTCCGGCCAGGTAGTCCTCCTCGCTGCCCGCCAGGCGGACCGAGCCGTTGCCGTCCACGCTCGCGTAGAGCACGGAGCCGCGCGCCAGGACTTCCTCGGAGCCGTCGGAAAGGCGCACGGTGACCGGCGCGTCCACGGTCACGGCCATGCCGTCGTAAATGCCGGTGGTCGTGTCGGCCGCCACCCCGCCGCTGCCGTCGGCCTGGGCCGCGTAGGTCCGGGCGGAGGCCAGGGTCAGCAGGTGCGCGGCGTCGGTCAGGGCCACGGAAATGGCCGGGCCGCCCCTGGAGGCGGAAAGGGCGATGGCGGACGTGCCGTCGCCGTTGTCCATGACGCCCGAAACGTAATAGGTCGCCCCGCTGACCAGGCCCATGGCGGCCTGGCCGTCCACGGCCCGGTAGACCACGGCGTCGCCCGTCTCGAAGGTGTCGGAAAGGACGGTCAGGACCCCGCCATGGTCGGTGTCAGCCGCCATGGGGGAGCCGGAGGAGACACGGGTCAGCCGGTAGTCGTCCAGGCCCGAGCTCTCGCCCGTGGGCACGGCGTAGGCGTTGCCCTGGGCGTCGAGGAGCTTCACGCTGCTGTCCGAGAGGCGGACCAGGGTGAAGACGCCCACCGCGTTGTACATGGGCGTGCCGTCCGCGTTGAGCATGGCCCCGCCGTCGGCGTCCAGGGCCAGGCCCGCCAGCTCCACGGCGTCGCCGGTCTGAAAGTCGTTCGCGCCGATGTGGAGCGCGTTCCCGTCCGAGACCTGGGAGTCGGCTTCGATGGCCAGGGGCGCGTTGGCGTTGCCCTCGGTCAGGGTGAAGGTGTGGGTGGCCGATCCGTCGAGCCCTGCGCAGCGGTAGTCCACGGAGACGGCGTCGCCCGTGGCCTCGCCGTTCTCGTAGGCGTAGAGGGCCAGGGTCCCGGCGGAGACCTCCTCCACCACGTATTCCTTGCCGTTCTCCAGGCCGTCGATGGCCTCGCCCGAGCAGGTGTAGGTCAGGATGTCGCCGCTGCGGAAGGCGTAGCCCGCCTCGGCCGCCAGGGTGACGGTCCGCCCGCCCGTGGCGGCCGTGCCCACGGAAACGCCGCTGGAGGTGGAGACCGTCAGTTCGCCGCCGTCCAGGACGGCCGTGGCCCCGGCCTTGCCGAAGCTGTGGGTGGTCGCGGCAGCCAGGTCGTTCATGCCGAAGGAGACCAGGGTGTCGCCGCTCTTGAGGGCGAAGGTGGACCGGGAGGTCAGGATCAGGGTGTAGGTCCGGCCCGAGGTCAGGCCGGTCAGGGCGGACGCCGGGTCGGCGGCCTCGTAGGTGACGACGTCGCCGCTGGCGAAACCCGCGAAGGGATTGTGCGTCTCCGCGTTGGCCGCCTGGTAGTCGGCGGTGGTCATGGTCACGGACAGGCCCGCGTCGGTGCGCTCTCCGTCCGTGGCCAGGGTGATGGCGTAGCTGTCCCGCGCGGTCGGGGCCAGGGTGGCGAAACCGGCCTCCACCTGGCCGCCCGTGATCTTCTTGAACGCGAGCTCGGTGTCGCCCTGGACGAAGACCATGTACAGGGCGTCGGCGTCCAGGCCGAGGCCGTCGCCCACGGTGACCACGTCGCCGGTGGAGAAGCCGTGGGCGTCGTTGAGCCGCAGGATGGTGGACGTCTCCTCGGTGAGGTCGGCCTCGATGGCCGCCGCCGTCCCGCCGCCCGCGGGCTGCTGCTGGAAGAGGAAATAGTGCGCCACGGCCGCGTCGCCGCTCTTGCCCACGGTTATCCGCGAGCCGCCCTGGTCGGCGTACAGGCTCAGGTTGCCGCCCGCGTCCACCACGCCCCAGTAGGTCGCGCCGGAGTCGAGCCCGGCCAGGTCCGTGCTGGCGTTGCCAGCCTCGTAGGTCACGTAGCCGCTGTACCCGTTATAGTCGCCGTTAAGGCGCACCGTGCCGGAAGCGGTGTTCACCGCCGCGTCGGTGACGCCGCCGGTGCGGACGATGGACACGCCGTCGTCCACCACGGCCGTGGAGGTGTTGTCCTGCCCGATGTACGCGAAGCTCGCGGCCGTGGAGCTCGTCTTGGCCCCCTGGGTCACCGCATACACGTAGGAGTTGGGCATGAAGAAGGCCGAGTCAGTGTTCTGGAAGTTGATGGCGTCAACGCCGAAGAGGGAGCCGAGGGACTGCTGGGCGTCGAGGTAGGCGTCGTCGATGGACGAGGCCAGCTCCTTCACGGAGCCGACGGCCTCCTGGAGAAAGTCGACGGGCACCTGGGAGACCGCGCCCGAGACCTTGGTCATGGCCCCGGAGTTGGCCAGCAGGGTGCGCGAGCTGGTGGGGACCTTGTAGTTGGCGTCCGAGGTGATCTCGACCAGGGTGTTGTGCACGATGCGCGCGCCGCTGGCCACGGTGGTGGAGGCCGTGTTGGTGAACACGGTGACGCCCGCCGCGATGCTGACGCCCTTTTCCAGACGCGAGGCCGGGCTGGCGGCCCGGGTGAAGATGTGGTCCGTGGTCGCCGCCGCGCCGGCGGTGGAGACGTTGACCAGGTTCCCGTTGCTGTCGGCCAGTTGGAAATAGCCCTGGCCCACGGCCTTGACCGTGTAGGCCTGGCCCACCGTCATGCCGGTCAGGGCCGTGCCGCCCGCGGCCACGGAATAGGTGACCTTGTCGTTGACCTTGAACGGGATGGAGGCGGCCGTGAACTTGTTGCCGCCCTCGATCTTGGAGCCGTTGACGATCACCGTGGCCCCGGTGGTGGCCGGAGCCGTGCGGGTGAAGGTGTGGACCGTGGCCGCGTCGGCGTTCTGCGCCAGGGTGATGACCTTGCCGTCCGCGCCCTTGAGGGTGAAGAAGGACGCGCCGCGGGCCGCCACGGTGTACTTCTGGCCGCTGGTCAGGCCGGAAACGGCGTCCGCCGGGTCGGAGCTGGTGTAGGTCAGGATGTCGCCCACGGCGAAGGTGTTGGCCACGTTGACCTGGCCCATGCCGATGTCGGCCTTGGTCACCGTCAACGCCGCGCCGGCGACCGGCTCCACGTAGCGGGTGAAGGTATGCTGCGAGCCCGCCGCGGCCGCGCCGACGGTGATCTTCTTGCCCGTCATGTCGGCCAGGGTGAAGGTGTCAGCGGTCGCCGCGAAGACCTTGTACTTCGTGCCGCTGGCCAGCCCGGCGGCCGCGCCGGCCGAGGTGTAGGTGACCACGTCGCCGATCTTGAAGTTGTGCCCGGCGCAGGTCACCCCGCCGTTCACCAGGTTGGCGGCCTTGACCTCGGCGGCGTCCGCCGTGACCGAGATCACGCCGTTGTCCTGGGTCGCGGCCACCTTGGTGAAGGTGTGGGTGGCCGACGCCCAGTCCGTGGACGAGAGGTTGCGGAAGTGGAGGACCGTCGCCCCGTCCGCCGAGCGGAGCACGAACTGCTTGGTCTCGCCGTTGTACACGGTGACGGTGTAGGCCTGGCCGTCCACCAGCCCGGCGATGGCCTTGGCCGGGTCGGAGCTGTGGTAGACGACCTGGTCGCCGGTCTGGAAATTGTGGTCCGCCGTGGTGGTGACGACGCCGACCCCCGTGACCCCCGCCACCGTGGCCGGGGTCGTGGCCGGGGTCGTGGTGGCGGCCGGGGGGTTGGTGGTCGAGGTGGTGGGCGACTGGGTGGCGGACTGGCTGACCGGGTCGGCGATGGACGACGCGCTGACCTTGAGCACCGGCGTGGTGTTGGACACCGAGTCGAGGACGACCGCGCCGCGCCCTTCCGTGACCGGGCCGGACTCGACCTTGCCGAGGGCGGTGATGGTCGCGGTTCCGCCCACCGTGGTCTTGGCCTCGGCGTCGTGCAGGGCGAACCCGAGGGCGATGCCGAGCCCCATCTTGGCTTCCTGGAGCTTGGCGGTGGCGAAGCTGGTGGGCAGCGCGGCCAGGATGAAGTTCGTCAGCTTGGAGCTGACCTGGCTGGACACGCCCTTGACCTTGGAGACCATGTCCTGGGTCTCCTCCTGCGGCGGGGCGACCGGGGCGGCCGCGCCCACGGCCGAGGGGATGTTGGTGGTGCTGGTCGTATTGACCTTGGACTCCACGTCCGAGGTCCCCTTGATCGAGCCTTGGGCGGTGAGCTCGCCGTTGATGGTGGCGTAGCTCTTGGCCCCGCCGAAATTGAGGGCCAGGCCGATGGCCAGGTTGCCCGCCGAGGTGGCGTTGGCCAGGGCGGAGAGGGTCAGGGACTCGGTGGTCTTGCTGGTGACGACGATGTCGCGCCCCGCGTCGATGGTCACGTTCTCGCCGATGAGGACCGAGGCCTGGGCCTCGTTGACGCCGATGGCGATGGCCATGGCGTAGGTGTTCTTCTTGGCCGTGGCCTTGGTGGTGGTCTTGGTGGCGGGGCTCGTCTTGGAGGCGAATATCCTGGACGCCTGGTTGGCCGTGGCCGCGTCGTAGGTGCTGGTCAGGGTGACCGAGTTGGTGTTCTTGCTGGTGGCCCCGACAACGGCGTCGCCGCCCGCGTCGATGGCCGTGTTCCCCTGCACCGTGACCGAGGCGTTGGCCTTGTTGATGGCCAGGACGAAGCCGAACAGCTTCGCGTCCTTGGTCTGGGAGTTGGAGACCGAGCTGGAGGCGGTGATGGTTACGTCCCCGGTGGCGGTGATGGAGGTGTCGCCCTCGATGACCACGTCGGCCGTGGCCGAGCCGTAGGTGATGAGCACCGGGGCGCTGATCTCCAGGCTCTGGTACAGCTCGTTCAGGGTGTCGGAGAGCGGGCTGGAGAGGGTGTCGAGATACGAGTTGGCCGTGCCCAGCCCGGCGGGCAGGAAGCTGAGGGACGAGACCGAGGTCAGCGGGTCCTGGACCTGCTTGATGTCGATGCCCAGGTAGGTCTTGAACAGGTCGGCCGCCGACGTGGTCAGGAAGGTGTCCACCAGGGAGAGGTACTGGTTGTCGGTCAGTTCGCCCAGGGAGGGGAGCTGCTTGGTGGTCTCGGTGGTGGCCGTGGCCGTGATGGTCACGCTTTTCGCGTTGATGACGGCGTCGGCCACGCTGACATGGGCCGAGCCCGAGGCGATCTTGATGGGCAGGCAACTGAAGAGCGTGTTCAGGTGCGCGTTCACCGTGGCCTCGGCCTTGAAGTCGCCGCCCACGTCGATGGTGGTGGCGCCCGCGCCCGCCTCGCCGATGTCGATGGAGGACGCGCTCAGGGTCAGGTTGTTCAGCCCGTCGAGGTCCGCCCCGGCCGAGACCGTGATGGAGTTGGAGGCGGTCACGGTCAGGTCGCCCTGGCCGTCGCCCGTCACCGTGGAGCCCGAGGTGAAGTTGGCGTAGTCCATGGCAGAGATGGTCAGTTCGCCGCCGTTCAGGGTCAGGGATGTGCCGGAGTCGAAGGTCACGGACGCGGCCCGGATGGTGATGTACTCGACGCCCGAGAAGCTCACGTCCTGGAGGGTGACGTTGCCCGAGGCCATGATGGCCACCGCGTTGTAGTCGAAGCCGGTGTCGGAATGGAACGAGCCGGAGACCGTGACGTTCTCGCTCCACAGCGAGACCCAGAGGCCCGCGCTGTTGGCCAGGTCGTGGTCGCCGTCCAGCGAACCCTCGAAGAACCCGCCCCTGGGCAGGGCGTCGCTGATCTCCTGGCCGATGGCCGAGAGATCGAGGTTGTCCAGGTCCAGATTCTCCAGGCCGGGCACGTTCCGGATGGCGCTGGTGATGTCCGAGAAATCGGGCAGGGCCGCCTGCTTCAGGAGATCGGCGAGGTCGGAGACGGAGCCGAGCGGGTTCGACGCGGCGGACGAGAACGACTCCGCCACCACCGGGGCGCCGGCCAGGTTCTCGGCGGCGTCCACCTGGGTGCCGGAGAGGAGCTGGCGCGGCTCCAACTGCTCGAAATAGGAAGGAATCCGGTTCTGGCGAGCCTGGGGCGCGGAATAACAGGTGCTGACGCCGGAATCGGTGATGACCTGGGAGCTCTTCCTGAACAACTTGCGAATGGCGGACATGACGGTCTCCAACTCTGTCGGGTAACGCGCCGGCGGGGGGGTCCGCGCGGCTGCGGTTCCGGGTGATCGATCGCTATTTTGGAATACTAGGCGACAATAGGCGGGAAAACGGTCCGCGAATCAAGATATACGAACGTATACATTGGTCACATCATCCCGACATAACAGGATTTTTATCAAAAAATAGTTGCGTTTTTTCTCACTGGGGAAAGGGGGCGGGACGGGACGGGAAAAAACGGGCGGCAAACGGGGCGGGCGGCCGCCCCCCGGCCAGGGGGGGGCGGGTCAGCGTTCCGGGCCGCGCAGGAGCATCCACTTGTGCACCGCGTCGGTGCGGTTCCTGGCGTCCAGCTTGCGATAGGCGCGGGACAGGGCCTTGGCCACGGTGATGGTCCGCAGGTTCAGGCCGCGCGCGATGTCCGCGTTGCTCTCGCCCCTGGCCGCCAGCTCCAGCACCTCCCGCTCGCGCGGGGCCAGGGCGGCGACGCAGGGAATCTCGGCCGTGCAACCCAGGCGGGCCTGGAGGGCGTCGGCCACTCCGGAGAGGCGAGGGTCGCTGGCCCCCTTCTCTCGCAGGACGCGCAGGAGCGGCTCCGCGTCCTGCCCGTTCTCGGCGATGGCTTGGATCAGGGCGTCGAGCCGGGTGTCCGCGTCCCCATCCCCGCCCCTGCCCAGGGCGGTGCGGACCAGGGACTCCCAGTCCCCGCCGGAGGGGCCCAGCGGCAGTACGGCGCGCGAGGCGATGCACTCGCCCCCGGCGGCCACGGGCGCTTCGGCCCGGGAGGGAGCCACGTATTCCGGCAGGCCGCGCTTGGGCACCTGCGGGGTATAGATGCACGCCCCGATGTTGAGGCGGTCCGCCCGGATCTTCTTGCGTTCGGTTTCCCGGTTGTTTCCGTTCATGGTTCACTCCTGCCCGGCCGTGGCCGGGGTTTCAGCGCTCCCCGCCGCTGTAGCTGATCATGTCCGCGAACTGGCGCTTGCTGCGCACCATCCGCCGGCGCATCCGGAAGGCCTTGTAGTCGCCGAGCCGTTGCAGCAGCCGGGCCACGATCCAGGCCGCGCGGCGCGCCTGCCGCTCCGCCCGGCCGGTCCGGAGCAGCGCGGTGAGGGCGCGGCGGGCCCAGCGGGGCAGCGTGGCGAAGAGGTCGTCCTCCAGGCCGATGATCTCGGCCACGGAGCCGGGGTCGCCCTGGCGTCCGGCCCGGCCGTGGAGCTGGCGGTCCACGCGGACCGATCCGTGCAGCTCGGTCAGGATGACATGCAGCCCGCCGCTCTCGCGCACCCGATCGTCCAGCTTGATGTCCGTGCCCCGGCCGGCCATGTTGGTGGCCACGGTGACGGCCCCCTCGCGGCCCGCCAGGGCCACGATCTCCGCCTCCCGCCCGTGCTGCACGGCGTTGAGCACCTCGTGGAATATTCCGGCTTGCCGCAGGGCCTTCGAGACCTGTTCCGAGGCGCTGATGGACTTGGTGCCCACCAGCACGGCCCTTCCCTTTTCGTGTTCCTGTGCGACGTTGGCGACGATGTCGCGGATCTTTTCATCGTTCGTCACATGGAAGGCCCTGTAGCACACGCGGCGTATGCAGGGGCGGTGGGTCGGAATGCGCACCACGGCGAGCCGGAAAAATTGCAGGAACTCCCCCCTGGCCTCCCAGGCCGTGCCGGTCATGCCGCCCAGGCTCCGGTAGCGCAGGAAGAAGTCCTGGAAGGTGGTCTGGGCGCTGGTGGCGCGCGGGGGCACGACCTCCACCCCTTCCTTGGCGGACACGGCCTGGTGCAGCCCGTCGCGCCACTCGTGGTCCGGCATGGTCCGGCCCGTGGCCTCGTCCACGATGACCACCTTGCCGTCGCGGACCACGTACTGGACCGACGCCTGGAAGAACTCGCGCGCCTCCACGGCCTGGAGCGCCAGCTCCACGGCCCGGTTGCGCCTGGCCCAGGGCCGCGGCCCCTTGAGGCTCTCCGCCACCTTGCGGCGGCCCGCGTCGGTCAGGCTCGCCTCGCGGAACCGCCGGTTCACGCGGTAGTGCACGCCGATCCGGAGCGTCTCGGCCAGGGCCGATGCGGCCAGGTACTGCTCCGCGCTCGGGGCGTTGTCTTTGGGCACGGAGATGATGAGCGGCGTGCTGCCGCCGTCGCACAGCACCGAGTCCGCCTCGTCCACGATGGCGCAGGAAAGCCCGCGCTGGACAAGAACCGGCACCTCCCCGCCGGCGAGGGCGCGGGCCAGGACCCGGGCGTGGGTGCGGACCGTGCCCAGGGCCATCTGGTCGCGCAGGAAGTCGGCCGTGGCCTCCTTGCTGGTCAGGTAGGTGACGTCCTTCGCGTAGGCCGCGCGGCGCTCGTCGGGCGTGCTGTCCTGGGAGACCGAGCCGCAGGAGACCAGGCAGGCGGCGTAGAAGCCGGTCATGGTCTCGGCGTCGCGCGCGGCCAGGTAGTCGTTGGAGGTGACCACGTGGCACCCCTTGCCCCGCCAGCCCGCCACCGCGGCGGCCAGGGCGGCGGTCAGGGTCTTGCCCTCGCCGGTGGCCATCTCCACGATGCAGTGCTGGAGGATGCCCAGGGCCCCGGCCACCTGCGGCAGGTACGGCAGCTCGCGCCGGGTCCGCCAGGCCGTCTCCCGGACCAGGGCCATGGCCCGGAGCAGGTCGTCCTCCCCCTCGCGGCCCAGGCGGAACACGGCGCGCATCTCCTCCAGGCCTGCCGTGAGCTCCCGGCCGGACAGGGCCGCCGTCTCCGCCTCCAGGGCGAGCACGGCCCCGGCCTGCTCCAGCAGCCGGGCGGTCTCGGGCCTGGGCGCGAAGAAGAGCTCCGTGCGCGCCACGAGCCAGTCCCACCCCAGGGGGATGAACCGGGGCCTGTCCCGCCCCGCGAAGACCTGGTCGAAAAGATAGCCGTCCGCAAAACCCATGTTGACCGCCTCGCCCTACCGGGCCGTGAAGAATTGGCGCGCGCGGCGCATCCACTGCATGGCCATGGGCCGCTCCCCGAAGACCAGCCGGACCAGGACCCGCCCGCCGGGCCGGAGCATGGACGCGGCCCCCGCCGCCGGAAGCAGCCGCAGCTCGAAGAAGCGGCTGGCCGCCATCTCCTCGCCGCCCTGCCCCTCCACCGTAAGGATGTCCCCCCCGGCCCGCATGGACAGGGAGGGATGGATCAGCTCCCGGCGGCCCGCCGGGGTGGGCGGGCCCTCGGGCGTGGCCGGGAACAGCCCGCCGTCCCGCCCGCGAACGTCCATCCGGCCCGAGACGCAGAACTCGGCCCGGACGATGGGCTCGGCAAAGAGCCGGGCCGCGTCGAACTGGTCCACCACGGCGCGCAGCCGCAGCTTGTCCGGGGAATAGATGCTGCCGAGCATGTCGCCCTTGCCGATCCACTCGCCGTCGCGGCGGGAGAGCTCCGGGGCCACCCATACCCCGTCCACCGGGGAGCGGATCGCCTGGCGGGCCACCTGGGCGCGCAGGATGGCCAACTGGCGGCGGGAGGCGCGGTACGCCAGGGCCTCCATGCCCGCCCGGTCCATGTCTCCCCGCTCGCGGGCGTATTCCAGCCTGGCCCGGTCCACGGCCACGGAAAGGGCCATGCGGTTGCACTCCGCCACCAGGCCGGGGTTGCGGATGGTCACGATGACGGACTTGCCGCGCGCCACCCGCGTGTCCGTGGCCGCGTAGGAGGCCAGGGTGCCCTCCACCTCGGCGAAGATCAGTTGGCGGTCGCGGCTCTCCACCACGCCCTCCACGGTCACCGCGCTCTCCACCGGGACCCCGAGGAGCAGCACGGCCAGGACCGCGCAAAGCGCCCCGAAGCGAAGCACGGCCTTTTCCCGCGTGCCCGAGAGCTCGGGCCCGGCGGCCAGGTAGGCCAGTCCCTTCACGGCCGGGAAGCCGAACCAGACGCAGAACAGGCCGAGCGAGAGAAGCAGCCCGAGGGAGGCGAAGTTGTCCTCCAGGATGAGGAAGATGCTCACCGTGATGAGGGTGCGGTAGAGAAAGGCGGCCGTGGCGAAGACCGGGTACAGGACCTTTTCGTTGCGCCGGTGGACCACCGAGGCCGCCTTGTCCACGCCCAGGACGTAGCGCTTGAACAGGTAGACCACGTAGGCCTGGGAGCGCTGGTACAGGTTGGGCAGGCCGAGCAGGTCCGAGAGCACGAAGTAGCCGTCGAAGCGCAGCAGCGGGTTCACGTTGAACAGGAGCGTGGTCACCGAGGTGATGATGACGCAGTTGCGGGCCAGGAGGTGCAGGCTGGTCCCCCCGGCGGTGACGGACCAGAGCAGCACGGCCAGGAAGGCGAGAAAGAGCTCGGCATAGACCCCGGCCAGACCGATGGCCGCCCGCCGCCATTTGGAGCGGATCTGGACGCTGCTGCTGACGTCGATGTACGGCACGGGCGCGAAGAGCATGAGCATGACGCCCATGCTGTGCACGTCGCCCGTCAGCCCGTCCCGGGCCGTGAAGTACTTGCAGGCGAAGGCGTGGCCGCACTCGTGCGCAATCTTGGCCAGGATGATGACGAAGTAGACCCACGGCAGGTTGGCCGGGTTCAGGGTCTCCCGCGCCTCCAGGGCGAACTGGGGCCAGCCCAGGAGCAGGGACCGGGCGGCCAGGACCATGAGCAGAAGCCAGCAGGCGAACCCGGCGGGCCGGAAGAGCAGGCCGCCGATGCGCTGGTGGCGGGTGAAGAAGGCGTCCGGCGTCCACAGCGGAATGCGCAGGAACAGGAACGAGGACAGGGTGCCGCCCAGCTTCTTGAGCCGCCGCTCCTGGCGGCGGCGGAGCAGGTTCTCGGTGTCGGCGGGCATGTCGAGCAGCAGGAGGTTGGCCGCGTGCAGCCGCCCGAGCAGGGCGATGACCTCGCCCTGGGTCAGGCCCTCGTCGCCGTTCTCCTGGCACGCCTCCCAGGCCTCCTGCACCGTGCGCCGCCCGTCCAGCAGACAGACGAAGGCGTAGGCCCCGTGCGCCAGCCGGAAATGGGCGTTGTTGTCCGGTTCGCTCAGGATGTACCAGGGCGCGCCCCAGTAGGTCTGGCGGCGGACCGTCACCTCCGGCCGCAGGGCCGGGGCGAGGTTCTCCACCAGATACCACTGGTCGTGAAATGTGCTCTGCCGTTCGCGGCTGGTGCCTGTCGCCACTGCGTCTCCCCATGCCGGGGCGGTTTCCCCGGCGGCTCCGGCCCGGCGCGCGGCGCGCCGGGACCGGGAAAAATCAGAACCACCGCCACCAGAGCAATCGGACCCGATTGGCCAGCTTGCGCGTCCACAGGGCCAGCAGCGGGGTGGAGCCCGCGTCGATGCGGGCGTGCCCCTCCATGCCCGGCCGGAGCACGATGCCCTCCGGGACCCGGTCGATGTGCCCCCGGACCTCGAAGCCGTTCTCCCCGTCCTCCACCGTGGCGAAGGGATGGATGCGCTCCACGGTGAAGGGGATGCGCTGGTCCGGATAGGCGGTCAGGGTGAAGGCCCCCGGCGCCGCGCCCCCGGCCACGGCGCGGCCGATGTCGCTGATGTCCGCCTCGGCCACGTGGGCCACCACGCGCAGGGAGGCCGTGTCCGTGATCTCGAAGAGCTTCTGCCCCCGGCGCACGGGCTGGCCCAGGCGCGGGAACATGTCCTCCGAGACCACGAAGCCGTCCACGCTGGACCGGAGCTCGGTCATGCCCATGCGCTCGCGGGCCCAGGCCAGGTTGGCCTCGGTGCGCCGCTCCTCCAGGCGGGCGATGGCGGCCTCGGCGTCCTTGCCCTCCTGGAGGTACTGGTCGGCCTGGCTGGCGTTGATGTTCTTCTGGGCCTCCAACTCGGCGATCTCCAGGGATACCTCGGTGGCCTCCAGCCGCCCCAGGAGCTGGCCCTTCTTCACCTCGTCGCCGGGCCGGGCGTCCACCTCGTAGAGGTAGCTGTCCATGGGCGCGGTCTGGGTGTAGCTGTGCACCCCCTCGATGGCGACCGGGGCCGCCACCTCGATCTCGCCGGGGATGATCAGCGAGAAAAAGAGAAAGGAGCCGAGCACGGCGGCCCCGAGCTTGAGGGCCGTGCGCTGCGGCCCGAAGACGTCGGCGGACTTGAGCAGCACGTACCGCCACGCCTTTTTCAGGGGCAGCTCCTCGGCCCGCTCCAGGTCGCGCAGCCTGGGTTCGGCCAGGCGGCAGACCAGGGCCAGGGAATCCTGGAGCCGGGGAGAGAGCGACTCGCCGTCCATGACCAGGGCCATGACCAGGCGGACGCCGTCCGGCCCGCGCAGGGGGATGGTCAGGACCCGCCGGGCGTTGGCCAGGGTGGCTAGCTCGCGCGCGGCGCGGTTGATGACCCCGGCGACCTCGGGTTCCCCCTCGGCCGCGTAGAGGACCATGCAGTCCTGGTCCAGGGCCTCCTGCATGACCTCCTCAAGCTGGCGGACGCTCCGCGTCCCGCGCGCGAAGCTGTCCATCTGGTCCAGGGCCACGGCCTTGACGTGATGGTCGCGCACCACGCCCAGGGCCGCCCGCCGGCACTCGAACTTGCGCGCCACCTGGGCGCAGAGCGTGGTGGCCGCCTCGAAGAACCGGGTGCATCCCTGCACCTCGCCCACGATGTCCACCACGTCGAGCAGGGCCGTGTCGCCGCCCTGCCCCTCGGTTGCGGCGGCCGCGCCGTTGGTTCCGCCCCGCTCGGCCACCAGCAGGCCCGCACGCACGAGCTGGAGGATGTCCCCCACGCTCTGGAGGCGGATCTGGCGGCCGCCGTAGACGTAGGCCGCCAGCGCCAGGCTGCCCTGCTCGCCCGAGGCCAGGGGCACGAACACGCCGTAGCCGCAGTCCGGCCCGGCGCCCAGGGCCACGCTCTGACTGTTCTCGGCCAGCATCTGGCCGTAGCACTTGGCCAGGTCCAGCAGCCAGACCGGCGTCTCCCCTCCCTCCGCGGGCGGGGACGACGAGGTCACGACCCGGACCTTGCCCCGCTGCCGGGCGAGCAGGGCGATGCCCACCGCGCCCGCGGCCTCGCAGCCGAGGTCGCAGATCACCCGGAAGAGCGCTTCCGGGCCCTTGGCGGCGGCCAGGGAGGCGATGAGTCCGTCCAGCCGGTGGGCGGACTTCCTTCCCTCCCGCTCCCTATTGGTGCGACTTTCCGCCGTCATCGGTTCCCGCCGTCTGGTGCAGCCGCTTGGACACGTCCAGCTCGATGACGCCGAACCGCTCCTCGTGCTCGCGCACGCTCTGGAGCAGCGAGAGGGTCAACCGCTTGGCCGTGTAGTGGTTCATGATGATGCGGTCGGTGAACTGCAGGATCATGTCGGCGGCCACGCCTTCCTCCTGGGAGGGCAGGGTCTGGTTGATGCCGAAGGAAAGCAGCAGCTCCTCCGGGGTGGAGTGCGTCTGGAAGGCGTTGGCGTAGACCGTGTTCATCTTGTCCGCGTTGACGTTGAGGCGAATCTGCTGGTTCTCATTTTCCTGACTCATAGATTTCTCCTTGGTTGGTGTCGGTGGTGGCCGCGTCGGCGCGCGCGCCGGCGTCGATGCCGGGAAAACGGACCGTGACCATGAGCCCCACCGGCATCTTCCGGGGGTTGGGCACGTGAACGCGCACCTTCAGGGTCCGGTTGGAAAGAATGGCTATCTTGGCGATCTGGTCCACCTCGCCCGCGAGCACGGTCTCCGCGCCGGGCTGGCGCACCTCGACCCGGTCGCCGATCCGCAGGCGCATGGCCTCGTCCACGGGCAGGGTCAGGTCCACGAGGATGGGGTCGATGGCCACGAGCCTGAGCGCCGGGACGTTGCGGTCCACGGCCATGCCCTTCTCCACCGCGACGTCCTCCACGAAGCCGTCGCACGGGGCGTAGAGGTAGAGGTGGTCGCGCTGGGCCTCCAGCTCGCTCAGGCCGCGCCGGAGCTGCTCGATGCGGAACCGCTCCTCCTCCAGGGCGAGACGGCTCAGGTCGAAGGCGAGCTGGGCGTGCTGGTACTCCATGACCGTGGCCGCCTTGTGGCGCAGGGCCTCGCCGTAGCGGTCCATGTCGAGCTGGGCCTGCTTGATCCGGGTATCCAGGGTGCGGACCTTGATGCTGCTCGCGATCTCGCTCTTGAGCTGGGCGATGCGGCTGTCCTCCGCGCGCGAGTCCAGGTGCATGAGCAGGTCCCCCTGCCTGACGGCCTGGCCCGGCTTCACGGCGATCCCGTAGACGCTGCCGGGCGCGGCGAAGCTGAGCTGCGCGTTGTACTGCGGCCGGGTCACGCCGCTCGCCTCCAGGTCGCCCGCGCGGGCGGCGGAAGGGAGGAACGGCGGCAGGGCCAGCAGGGCGAGGGCCAGGAGCGGCCCGGCCCAACAGGGCCGGAACGGACGGCGCGGAGCGGTCACTGGATGCTCGCCTCCTTGTCGTCCACCGTGATGTGGCATTTGTCGAGCAGTTGGGAGCAGGCGTAGTTGTACTGCGCCAGGGCGATGTTGTAGTTGACGATGGCGGTGTAGAGCGTGATCTCCTCCCGTCCCAGGGCGTCCTGGGAGGTGAGCAGGTCGCGGTTGTTGACCCCGCCCAGCTCGAACCGCTTCTCCTCGCCCTCCTTGGTCATCACAGCCGCCTCGCGGGCCGCGCGGGCCACGGGCAGGCCGGACCGGGCCAGGACCAGGTTGTGCAGCGCCTCCCGGACCTCGGTCTGGACGGAACGCTCGGTCATGCTGATCCGGTCCTTGGAGATGCGGATCAGCTCCTCGGTCTTGGTGACGTTGCCCTCGGCCTCGCGGTTCTGGAGGGGGTAGGAAAAGGAGAGGCCCACGAACCAACTGGCCTTGTCGTCGGTGTCCTTGAAGTTGTCGCCGCCCTTCAGGTAGTCGTTGCCGTTGGAGCTGGTGGCCCCGACCGTGGCGTCCAGGGTCGGCAGGAGCTTGTTGCGGTTGACGTCGTACTCGATGTTGAGCTGCTTGAGGAGGATGGCGAGCTGCTTGAGCTCGTAGCGGTTCTTCAGGGCTGTGACGAGGGACTCCCGCTCGTCGGGCAGCGGGTCCACGTCGCCGTTGGGCGTGGAGGCGGTGATGATCGTGGTCTCGTGGGAATAACCCGGATAGTTGAGCAGCAGGGCGAGTTGCTCCTGGGCCACGGCCATGTCGCGCTCGTACTGGAGCACGACGTACTCCCGCTGCTTGACGGCCTGGTTGGCGCGCTCCACGTCCACGCCCTGGGACAGCCCCTGGTCGAAGCGCACGGCCTCGCGCCGCTGCACCTCGCGGGCCATGCCGAGAATCTGGCGGGCCACCTCCACGTTGTTGCAGGCGTTGTCGAGCTGCCAGTAGGCGCGGATGACGGCGAGAACCACCTGGGAGACGACCAGGTCCCTGGCTTCCTGGCTGTCCTGGACCGCCAGCACCGCCTTCTCGATGGCCCCCTGGTTCTCCTTGTCGCCGATGTTCTTGAGCAGGCTCTGGGCCAGCTCGATGGTGACGTAGCTCTTCTCCAGGTTCTTCGGCAGCCCGCTGGTTCCGAGCATCTTCTCGTGGGAATAGGTGTTGTAAAGGGAGACCGTGCCGCCCGTGGCCACGTGCTGGCGCAGCCCGGTGTCCAACCGGCCGTAGGACTTGGACGCGTTGGTGAGCTGGGCGGGGGAATAGTCGGCCGCGCCGAGGGAAGTGAAGCTGCCGTACCGGCCCGCGCTGAACACGTTGAGGTCGTAAGCTCCGCGGGCGACCAGGGCGGATGCCTCGGCCGCGCTGATCCGGCGGAAGCTCTCCTGGACGTCCTCGTTGTGGGCCAGCGCCGTACCAATGGCGTCGGCGAGGGTCATCCGCACGTCGCCGGACGCCCCGTCCGCCGCCCCGGCCGGAGCGGCGCAGGCGAGCGCCAGGAAAAGCGCGGCCGCCACGGCCTGTTTCCAAAAAAATGAACGAACTGGACGCATGAACTGTCCTCCACTGGGGATTGCCGAAAGCCCGCGCCGCCGAACCGGCCGGGCATACGCTGCTGCCATTCGAAGAAAATCAGGCGGGACCGGAGGCTCCTCCGGACGGCCGCACCCGGCTGAGCGACACCGAAAAGCTCGGGACATGGCCGGAAGGCCTCACGGGATCATCACCGCCACCATGGATTCGCCCCGCCGCCCTCCTCTCGTTGCCGAAATCGGGCATTCGGCGAATACCGTTGCGCCCTGGGCACGCCGGACCGAACACCCGTCCGGTCCTCCTGGCCCAGGGAGAAGGAACCATGTTTAGCCTTCCGATTTTTTTGCGGCAATATCACCCAAGGTGATAGCCACAACTGAAATTCAGTGATTCCGTATGGTTAGGGTGTTAATTATTTTTTCTTTTGAAAATCAGCATGTTATCATAAAAAATACAACAATTATCAGGACAGGACAGCCGGTTAGAGGGGAAAAAAGGCGAAATGCGACGGTTAGCCCCTTCCATGCGGCGACAAAGCCCGGTCGCCGGGCGCGGCAAGGGCCCCGAAGGACCACGGCGAGGGAACGTCATGGAAGGAAGGGCGGCGGGGACCGGTCGGACGGTCTGTCCGCGAAGGAGGACCGGCGGCCCCTCAGCGGCCGCCCGCGTCCTCGGCGTGAAAATACTGCTTCAACTGCTCGCGGTTGCTGATGCCGAGCTTCTTGTAAAGGGCGGCGAAGTAGCGTTTGACCGAATTGGGCGCCAGGCCGGTCGCCGAGCCGATCTTCTTGTAGGTCATGCCCGCCAGGGCCAGCCGGACCAGCTCGCGCTCGCGCGGGGTCAGGGGCCGGGTCGCCTCCGGGAAGCAGCGCGAGACGATGCCGTTGCGCGCCTTTTCCAAGATGGCCGACAGTTGCAGGATGCGTGTAACGCCGGGGCCATAGGTCGGATCGTCCTTGAGGGGCTTGAGCTGCGGCAGGAAGGAGGCGTGAACCGCGAAGGGCATGAGGATGTCGTCCGGCAGGGCGAGGTCCAGGGCGGCCAGCAGGGCGGTGTCCGCCTTGCCCAGCAGGCCCAGGCCGGTGTCGCCCGCCGCGACGAGCAGGTGGCCGTAGATGGAGAACATGAGGTTCCGGGCGAAGATTCCTTTTTCCAACTGCTGGCTGATGCGGCCAACCAGCTCGGCGTATTCCCCGGCGTGCAGCAGGGAGTAGCCGAGCACGATGTAGGAGCAGCCGCCCGCAAAGGCGTAGAACTTCTCGTCCCCGCCCTGGGCCAGCCAGGGCGGGATGCCCTCGGACCGGTGGAGAAAGGCGTGCAGGAACCCGGAGCACAGGTCAACGGTCTGGAGCAGGGAAAAGGCCCGCTTCTCCTCGATCCGCTCGCGCATGGCGCGCAGCCGGTCCATGGCCTTGCCGAAATCGCCTTGCACCAGTTCCAGCAGGGCGAGCAGGAACAGGGCGCAGATCTCGATGCCGACCTGGTCATACTCCCTCGCCGTGGACAGGGCCCGGTGCCCGGCAACGGCCGCCGCCTCGAACTTTCCGGCATAGAACAGCGCCTCGCCCAGCATGACGTCCTCGGCGCCGGCCCCATGCATCCCGGTCAGCCGGGTGTAGTGCGGCAGGCAGGCGCGCATCTGCTGGAGCGTCTCGGCCAGGGTCCCGCTCTCGCGGTAGAACATGTACAGCACCGACGGCGACCCCAGGGTCCACGGGTCATGGCCGAAAAAGCGGCTGCCCTCGGCGCCCGCCCGCTCGAAATACACCGCAGCGCGCCGATGGCACTCCGACATGCCCACGATGTCGTTGTACCGCGTGAAGGCGCGCAGGAGCTCCAGCTCCCCCCGCCAGTTGTTGGCCGCCACGTCGTCCTCGGGCAGGGAGGAGCAGTAGCCTTCCAGGCGGGCGAGCTGGGTCGTGAAGGTGGGGAAATCCTTGCCGCTCAGCGCGGCCATGGCATAGCGGAACATCACGCCGGGGTACTGCTCCAGCAGCTCTGGCGGGCAGGAGCGGAACAGGGCGAGGCGCAGGCCGCTGCCTTCGGTGATGCGCATGCGCTCGGCCACCGTGTTCAGGAGGTCGAGCATGCTGGCGCAGTCGTCCACCTCGGCCAGCAGCTTGACGGCCCGGCTGACCTCGTCACGCCGGATCAGCCATTCGGCGCTGCGCATGTAGGCGTCTCGACGCTGCTCCATGGGCAGATCGCCGAACCGCTTCCTCAGGAACTCCCGGAACAGCGCGTGCAGGGTGTAGCTCGACGTGACCGGATCGAAGGCGATGAAGGCGTTGCGGCGCAGCAGCTCCGCGAGGATGGCCTCGGCCCGGTCTGAAAAAAGCCGGGCCAGGGCCACGGGAAAACTCTCGTGGGGCGAAAGAAGCAGGAGGAGCAGCCGCGTCTCCTCCGGAAGCCGGTCGAAAATCTGGTTGGCCAGCAGGGTGTGCGGCTCCGTGGGCTCGGCCAGGTTCCCGTGGCGGACATAGTGCAGCAGGTAAAGGTAGAGCGCGCTGATCCAGCCGCCGGTGGCCTTGAGCAGGCGCGCGGCGTCCTGTTCATCCAGGGAGATGCCGCAACCGGCGTAGTAGGCGCGGATCTCCTCCCGGTTCAGGGCGAAGAGCGAGGGCTCGACCTCCGTGACCACGCCCTTGAGCAGAGGCTCGGCCAGGTCCTGGCCCGGCGCGTGGCGTGAGATGAGGACGATGGGCGGGCACCCGCCCTGCCTGGCCAGGAGCAGGCAGAGCGCGACCAGCCCCCCGGAGGCCGACTCCGGCAGCAAGTGCACGTCGTCGAAGACCAGCACGGTGTCGGGGGGAAAATCCACCCGCGCGATCATGCCCCGGGCCGCGTCAAGCTTGACGGGATCGGTGGGATAGCCGAGCTCTTCCAGGGCGTCCGCCACTCCCGACGCCTCGGGCAGGCTGCGGCGCAGCATCCGGCAGAAATCCCCCCAGAACGCGCTCTGGGCCGGGGTCAGCACTGTCGTCCAGATGGTCCGGGCCGCCCGTTTCCCAAGGTATTCCCGCACGGCCACGGTCTTGCCGTACCCCATGGGGGCGTGCACGAAGGTGATCGGCCTGGAGTAGATGACGGCGAGTGCCTGCATGAGTCGCCGGCCATGGTGCAGAGTGGAGGTGTCCACCGGAGCGGAGGCGTTGAGCATATAACGCATTTCACCTCAACAACGACCGAATGTAAAGCAGGTTGAGCGCGTCTTAAGGAATTCCCCACCCCAAAAGTCATCTTTCCGTCGTAAATGCCGGCGAGCGTTCGGCCCTGCCCCGCTATCGGAGAACAAGGGCCGCGGGAAGGCGGCCCCGAACGAGTGCGGGCTAGATGTCTATGAAGCGGCAGGCCATGCCGCCCTGCTCGTCCACCTTGATGTGGGCGAGCGAGCCTTCGCCGAGGGAGCCGGGGTTGCAGACCCGGACGCCGTCGAGCACGGACCAGTCGCGGATGTGGGTGTGGCCGTAGCAGACCAGGTCGCAGCCGGGACCGAAGGCGCGGGCCGCGGCCAGCCCGACTTGGGAGCGGGGGCCCCAGCCGTGGGTGACGCCCACGGTCAGCGGGCCGAGGGCGGCGGTGAGCATGGGTTCGAGCTCGTCCACCAGTTGGAGGTCGTGGTCGCAGTTGCCGCGGACGCAGTGGAAGCTCGGGTGCTGAAGAAAATAGGACCAGGTGGCGGGCGAGGTGATGTCGCCGCAGTGGACGAGGTGGTCGGCGGGCGCGAGCCACTTGGCGTAGACGCGGTCGAGCCAGGCCTCGGGGCGGGCCATGTGGGAGTCCGAAATGACGGCGATCAGCATGGGGAAAGGCCCTGGCGGGCCGGGGCTACTCCTGGACCTTCTTGGCCCGGAAGCGGATGTAGGCGTCGCGCACAGCGGCGTACTTGTCGATGGCGCCGCTGGTGATGGCCTCGTACTCGTTGGTCTGGAGCTCCAGCGAGATGTTGTTCACGTTCTTGTAGGCCTTGATGCCCGCCATCTCCAGCAGCGTGAGGTCGCAGTAGGAGAGCGGGTCGAGGAAATAGTCGCCCACCCAGCCCACGGTCTCGCGCACGGAGCTGGGGCCGAGGAAGGGCCAGACCAGGTAGACGCCGTGGCCGACCTGCGCCTTGCCCAGCGTCTGGCCGAAGCCGTCGGCCGTGGGGCGCTCGGGAAGCCAGAGCTTCTTCTTGTCCGCCGTGACGTCCACGAAGCCGAGCAGGCCGAAGCTGGTGTTGGCGATGAACTTGGAGAATTCCATGTAGGCCGCGTCGAACTTGCCCTGGAGGATGTCGTTCACGAAGCGGACCGGGAAGAGCATGTTGACGAAGAAGTTGCGCACCCACTGGCGGGGCTTGGCCGGCACGGCCCAGGCGTAGCCGGTGGCCACGGGCTTGAGCACGCCGTGGAACATGGCGTCGTTGAAGTAGAACCAGAATTTGTTCCAAACCACCAGGGGATCGTTGATCAGGGTCTTGGTGTCGGCGTATTCATCGTCGTTGAAGTCGGCGTAGTCCGAGGAGTCGGTGGCCGCGCCCGCGCCCTTCATGTCCGTGAGCTGGGAGACGACGATCTTGTCACCCCGGTTGGCGTCGGCGGCTAAGGCGGACCCCGCCCCCACGAGGAGGAGCGCGGTCAGGACAAAAGCGATCACCAGCCGGAGATTCATTTTCTTCAACTATCCTTTAGAGCACGTGGCGTTGTCGTCGCCGCCGTCGCCCTGTTCGTCCAGTTGCTTTATCCGCTTCTGGATCAAATCAAGCAGCTCCTCGCCGGTTCCGTCGGCCAGCACCTGGGAAAACTGACTGCGATAATTGGCCACCAGGCTCACACCTTCGGCGACCACATCGTATATCATCCATACTTCTTGTACCATTCTCAATCGAAATTCAACTACTAATTTCTTATCCTTGTCATTTATTTCCGAAACGACCTTGGCTTTCTTGCCGTCGATCTCCTCCTTGAGGTACTGCACCCCCTGCCCGTTGTAGGCGGGAATCCGCTTGAGGTAGGTGCGCTCCATGAGCTGGATGAAGGCCTCGGTGATCCGGTCCTGCAGGTCCTTGGACATTTTGAGCCAGGGCTTGCCCACCGCGTACATGGTGGTCAGGCGGAAGTCGATGTACTGCTCGGCGACCGTCCGCAGCTCCTTGATCGCGGCGTCGTGTTGGGCTGTGTCCCCGATCGCGGGCTCGGAAAGTATCTTGATGATCTTGTCCGCGCCTTCCTTGACCCGCTCGGTGGGGGTCTGCCCTGCGGCAGCAGCCGAGCCGACCAGGCACGCACAGATGAGCACGAACGCCGCAAATGTCTTTTTGTTAAGCATCGTCTCCCTCATGGACCCTAGAGTCTCTAGACCTTGCCGAAGGCAAATTTACTGATTAGGTCTTCTAAGTCGATAGCCGGGTTGGTGTCAAACAGCGTGTCCCCGTCCTTGACCGGGTCGCCCAGCCCGCCGGGCGCGATCTTGAGGTACTTGTCGCCGATCAGGCCGTTGGTCTTGACCGATACGATGGCGTCGTCCGCCAGCTTGACCTCCTTGTCGATGAGCATCCGCACGCAGGCCACGCCCTTGTCCTGGTTGAGCGAGATGGCCTCCACAAACCCTATCTTGACGCCGAACATCTGGACCGGGGCGTTGACCTTGAGCCCGGAGATGTCGGAAAAGTTGGCCTTGACCGTATAATACTTGTCCGTGAACAGTTGGACGTTGCCGAGCTTGATGCTCATGTAGGCCACGGCCACCAGGCCCACCAGGACGAAGAGGCCTACCGCCGTTTCTTTCTTGAACTTCATCGCTTACCCTTCCGGACGTTATGATTCACCCAGTATTTTGTCGCAGTTGCGCTTCATGACGCCCCGGTCCTGCCCGAGGGGGGGGCGGGTCAGCCTGGGCGCGTCACGCCCTTCGGCGGTGCGGTCCAGGAAGTTGCGCAGGTACGGATCGCCGGTGCGCTCCAGCTCCTCAAGGTTTCCCTGGAACAGGCACCGCCCGTCCCCGAGGACCACGACGTGATCGGCCAGGGCGCGCATGCTCGCCAGGTCGTGGGTGACCACGACCATGGTCATGTCGAAATGGCGCATCATCTCCAGCAGCAACTGGTCCAGCTCGGCGGACATGACCGGGTCCAGGCCCGAGGTGGGCTCGTCGCAGAACAGGACCTGCGGGTCCATGACCAGGGCCCGCGCCAGCCCGGCGCGCTTGCGCATCCCGCCCGACAGCTCGTTGGGGAAAAGCTCCAGCGCGTGGCCGAGCCCCACCAGCTCCAGCCGGTCGGCCACGATATCCATGATCTCCGCCTCCTTGAGCCGGGTGTGCTCCCGAAGCGGCAGGGCGATGTTGTCTTTGAGCCTCAGCGACCCGAGCAGCGCGCCGTCCTGGAAGAGGACGCCCATGCGCTGGCGGATGCAGTGCATCTGGTTGCGGGACAGGGAGCACATGTCGTGGCCGCCGAAAAATATCTTGCCCTCGATGGCGGGCTGGAGCTGGAGGATGTGCTTGAGCAGCGTGGACTTGCCCGAGCCCGAACCGCCGACCACCATGGTCAGCCTGCCGCCGGGAAACTCCAGGTTCAGCCCGCCGACCACGGCCTTGCCGCCGTATCCCACGGCGAGGTTCTCCAGCCGGATGCTCGGGGCCTTGCTCATTACCATATCGCGCAGTCCCTACCAGAGCAGCGAGGTGAGCACGTAGTCGGCCGCAAGGATGACCACGCAGGATTTGACCACCGCGCTGGTGGTGGACTGGCTCACGCCCTCGGGCCCGGCGTGGCCGGAGCGGATGTGCGTGAAGTACCCTTCGTAACAGCAGATGGTGCAGACCAGGACGCCGAAGACCACGGCCTTGATCAGGCCGCCCTCGATGTCCCCCCAGTCCAGGGCGTCCTGCACCCGCGCCCAGTACACGCCCTCGTTGGCGCCCAGCAGCTTGACGCCGGTGAGCCAGCCGCCCCACATGGCTATGAGGTTGAAGAAGGTGGTCAGGATGGGGAATGAAAGCAGGCAGGCGGCCATCTTGGGCGCCACCAGGTAGCGCTTGGGGTTGATGTCCATGATGGTCAGGGCGTCGATCTGCTCGGAGATGCGCATGACGCCGATCTCGGCGGTCATGGCCGAACCGGCGCGGCCCGTGAGCATGATGGCGGAAAGGACCGGCGCGAGCTCGCGCACCATGGACAGGGCCACGCCCGTGCCCAGGAAGCCGTCGGCCCCGAAGGTGGACAGGGCGTAGTAGAGCTGCATGCCCATGACCATGCCGGTGAACAGGCCGATGAGCGCGATGACGCTCACGGACTGGACGCCGATGAAATAGATCTGGCGCACGGTCTTGGCCAACTGGCCCCAGCCCGCGAATATCAGGGCCACGGACTCCAGGAAGAACAGGAACAGGTTGCCGAGTTCGTCCAGAGTCCTGCCGATCACGAGCCCCGCCGGGGAAACAACTGCGCTTTGCGCCTTTTCGGCCATGAACGGTCCCACCTCTTCCGCCCCTGCAAAAAAGGGGCGGATATCCCGAAATGCACTCCCGCCTCCTCGCCGGGACCACCGCACTTGCCCGACGTCTCGACGCTTACAACCTACTATAATTCTATGTTGTGTACCCAATCCGGCGACAAACGGCAAGGGCATTGCCCGATGAAATCGGGTCAGCTAATTATTTTCTTCTGTGCGCCGGGCCTACTCCGACTTGGGCTTGCCGTTCTTGCGGGTCCACCAGTCCCTGTCCGGGCCAAGAAACCACCACTCCTTGTGGTCTGTCCTGGCCACGGTCTCGGCCAGCTTGCGGCCCCACTCCGTGCGCACCCGCTGCACGGCCATCTCCAGCCAGTCGCCCGCATACCGGTTGCCCTGGTCCCACTCCTCCTTGAGGTTGAGGATGAAGTCGATCTGGTCCGCGTCCTGGGCCAGCTTCGCCTCCAGGGTCTCGGTCTCCTCCAGCTCCTTCCAGTAGCCGAGCACGTCCTCCTCCAGGCCGGTCCCCCTGGTGGCGTGCTCCAGGGCCTGGGTGCGGGTGGACTTGTTGTAGATGCGGTTGACGTAGTTGAAATCGCCGGTGCGCGCCTCGTGCAGGTCGTGGAAGAGGCACATGTAGGTGGTGCGGGCCACGTCCGCACCGGCCATGAGCGCCAGCACGTGGCCGATGACCGCCGTGCGGAAGGAGTGCTGGGCCACGTCCTCGCTCCCGGAGCCGAGAAACTGGTAGCCGGTGCGCGGCGTCTTGCGCAGCATTCCGCACTCGTTGAGGAAATCCACTATCCTGGTCAGCCTGTCGCGCCCGTCGGTCTCCGCCATCTCTTCCGCTCCAAGGTATTGTGTGCGGGCCCGGGCCCGCGTTCTTGCCGTGGCGCGCACCTTACAGCAAACCGACCCGGTTGGCGAGCGCGCCGGGGCCTCCACATGAAACAGCGGCCAAACCCGGCGTCCCGCGCCGCTTATGCGACGATTTATCCTCCCGATTATAATATGTTGGACACAAGTCTCCCGCATGGCTTACGAGTGTTTGCAAAGGCATGGCGAATACCCCGGCCCGCATGGCAGGGCCCTCGAAGCAAAATCGCGTCCGCGCGTGAACCTTTTTGCCAACCGGAGCCATCCTTGCGCACAGAGTCTGTGAAACCAACCCGTGAACGGGAGAAATGCATGGCGCAACCATTCGAATTATCCGATGAAATGCTGGACATCATCTCCGGAGGCCGCATGCTGTTCATCGCCGACAGGGTGACGGAATGCCTGGTGGACGAAAGGGGCTATACCCTGACGCTGGAGACGGGCGAGCGCTACTTCAAACCCCATGACGACGCATGGCGGGCCATATACAAAACCGACCCGAAGGCCTTCAAGGCCTTCTTCGACAATATGGTCAACGACAACGAACACTTCCACCTCGTCGATGTGTGGAACTATGAAAAGATATAGCCCCGGACTCGGCAGGAGAGAACCATGAGCGACAAAATTCCGCTTCCCGACGAACTGCTGGACGCCCTTTCCGGCGGCGTCTTCACCTACCAGGGAGAAATCACCCAGGTCCACCGGATCAGCCGGCGCGGCATCGAGGCTGAAACGGCGCAGGGCAGGATGTTCTTTCCCTGGAGCGACAAGGCGTACCGTGAATTCAGCACCCTTGGCGGCATAAATGAAAAAGAAGCGATGGTGGCGGCGCTGGTGCAGCACAAGGAATACCGGCTGGAGGAATTCGCGGGCATTCCCGGCTTCGTGGACGACTAACCGTACGAAAACAAGGAGTTTTCAATGACCAAGAAGATGGCGCTGCCCGACGACGTGCTGGACGCCCTTTCCGGCGGCGTCTTCACCTACCAGGGAACGGAAGTCCGCCGGATAAACAAGATCAGCCTGATCGGGATCGAAGCCGAAACGGCGCAGGGCAGGATGCTGTTCCCCTGGAGCGAAAAGGGCCACAACGAATTCCTCGGCATCTTCGGCGTGGACAAGGAGAAAGCGGCGGCGGCGATGTTCGACAGAAACAAGGAATACCGGCTGGAGGAATACGCGGGCAACCCATGCCCCATGGACGACTAACCGGACGAAACGAACAAGGAGTTCCCCATGACCAAGAAAACGGCAATCCCCGACGACATGCTCGACGCCATCTCCGGCGGCCTCATGACCTTCGGCGCCCACAAGGTGATCGGCGCCGACGTCGACGATTCCGGCGTAACCCTGACCCTGGACAGCGGCGACAAGTACTTCCGCGGCCACTCGGCCCAGGACCGGGCCATGTTCCAGTCCGATCCCAAGTTCTTCCAGACCCTGTTCACCAGGAGCGTGACCGACGACAACATCTACGCCCAGGCAGACCCCGGCCAGTACACGAAGATCTGAGCCCAGCCCACACCGGAGGAAACCCATGGGCACGAAAGCGCAGCTCCCCGACGCCACCAAACTGGCCATGGACAACGACGGCCTCACCATCACCCTGTTCGACGGCCACAACCTCTCGCTGAAAGGAGACAAGGAAGTCCGCACCAAGGCGGTCTCTTCCCCAAGCGGACTGCGCGACGCCCTGTTTGAAATAATGGACAAACACGCGGGCGCCCTTGATACCTACCGACTGGAAGACTACGTCGCATAGCGCCCCCAAACGGGCGGCCACGGCGGCCCGTCCAACCCGACAACCGACAAAAGGATGCGAAAAATGGCCAAGATGCAAATTCCCGACGAACTCCTGGACATGGTTTCCGGCGGCACCCTCTCCTATCGCGGTATGCCCGCCACCTATACCGGCATCAGCTCCTCCGGCATGACCTTCGACGCGGGCGGCGACTCGTACACCATCCAGTTCACCGACGAGATGAAGGGCTTCCTGGACAAGAACCCCAAAACCCTCGGCGACATGGACAGCGCCTTCAAGCAGGCCCAGGCCCATGGCGGCACGGTCAGCATCGAGTCCGCATTCATGGAAATGTTCGGCGAGTCCGTCTAGCCGGGAGCCACGGAGGCGACCATGCAGGAAAAAAGGAAGCTCCCGGACGAAGTGCTGGACCAGTTGGCGGGCGGCGTGGGCTTCGGCCTGAGCGTCCCGCCCGGCGTCACCTCGGGCGCGGACCCGGCCTCCCCGCCCGCCGACAACGAGTTGGCCGAGCTCATGGACCGCCTCAAGCAGGACATAACGGCTCTCGGCAAGTGACGACTGTCCGGCTTTGATACGCGCCATGAAAAAGCCCGCCGATTCGGCGGGCTTTCTTTCGCTATCTGTCCGGGAAACGCTCGGTGCAGAGCTGCCCGGCCGCGCCCCAGTTTTCCTTGGGGACCTCGTCGATGACAACGGTCACGGCCTCGGGCGGGCAGCCCAGGATGCGCACCGTCTCGCGGGTCAGGGTCTCCACGAAATCCTTCTTCTTTTCGACCGGCAGCCCGGCCCAGGTCTCCACGCGCAGGATGGGCACGGCGTCCTCCTCTCTCTTGTCATTTCCGATAAACGAACGGTTCAAAAATGGTGAGATGCAAGGCGCGAAAAAAAGCGAGGCCGAAGCGTACTCCCCGTACGCGAGGGTTCGCTTTTTTGCAGCAACGCCGCAGATCGCCGTTTTTCAACCGTTCGCTAGGAACGGTAGTCCGCGTTGATGGACACATACTCCCGCGTCAGGTCGCTCGCCAGCAGCAGGGAAGAGCCCGGTCCGTCGCCCACCGCGATGTGGATGACGATGTCCCGCTCCTTCATGATCGGCCCCAGCAGGTCGTCCATGTCGCCCGGCTCCGGCGTGCCGTTTCGGAATACCAGCACGCCGCCGATCTTGAGCACCAGGTCGTCCGCCTTGAAGTCCGCGCCTGAATAGCCCGCCGCGCAGACGATCCGCCCCCAGTTGGGGTCGGACCCGAAAAGCGCCGTCTTGACCAGCGGCGAATTGCCCACCGCCCGCGCCACCTTCTCGGCGTCCGCATCGTCCTTCGCGCCCGAAACCTCGATGAAGGCCACCTTGGTCCCGCCCTCGGCGTCCATGACGATCTTGTAGGCCAGGTCCTCCAGCACCGCGAGCAGGTGCTTGCGCAACAGGACGTAGTCGTCCTCGCTCTCGATGGCCACGCCCGACGCGCCGTTGGCCAGGGCCAGCACGCAGTCGTTGGTGGACATGTCGCCGTCCACCGTCACCCGGTTGATGGAAAGATTCACGCAGTCGGCCAGCATGGTCCGCCACGCCTCGGCCGAAATGTCCGCGTCGCAGATGACGAACGAAAGCATCGTCGCCATCTTGGGCGAGATCATGCCCGCGCCCTTGCACATGCCGAGCACGCGCACCTCGCCGCCCCCGAGCTCGAAGGACGCCTCGGCGATCTTGTGCACCGTGTCCGTGGTCATGATCGCCCGGGCGAAATCCTCGGGCGCGCCCGTCTTCAGCGACTCGGCCAGGGCGGGCATCGCCGCCTCCCACTTCGACATGTCGAACTGCGCGCCGATCACGCCCGTGGACGCGGGCAAGAGCCCCTCGGCCGGGACGCCCAGCGCCTTACCCGCCAGCTCCAGGGCCGCGCGGCAGTTGGCCCGGCCCGTCTCGCCCGTGCAGGCGTTGGCCTGGCCGGAATTGGCCAGAAAACCGGACATCCTTCGCCCCTCGGCCAGCATCTCCCGGCACTGGAGCACGGGCGCGGCCTTGAACTTGTTGGTGGTGAACACGCCGGCGGCCACGGCCGGGGCGTCGCTGACGATGGCCCCCAGGTCGAGCTTGCCGGGCTTCTTGAAACTGGCCGCGGCGGCGGCGAACCGGAATCCCTTGGGTACGTTCATGTCTGTCTCCGAATGATGTCGTGTTGCCGGGAGCACATCCTGTAGCGCAGAGCCCGGCCGATGAAAAGCAGAAAACCCCTTGTGCCCGCCGCCGCCCGGGCGTACCACCAAAAGGCCATGGACCCGTTCATCATCGCCTGCATCCTCGCCACCTTCTTCTTCGCCGCGTTCCTCAAAGGCACGGCCGGGCTCGGATTCGCCACCACCTGCCTCGGCGTCATGGCCGCCTACCTGGACATGCGCCTCGCCATCCCCCTGGTCATCATCCCGTCCCTGCTCGCCAACAGCATGGTCATGGTCGACGCGGGCGGCTTCGGCCGGGTCTGGAAACGGTTCTGGCTCATGTACGCCGCCGCCGTGCCCGGCCTGTGCGCCGGGCTTTGGCTCCTGGGCTCCAGCACCAGCGCCCTGCCCCGCACCGTCCTCGGCGTCGCCATGGTCCTCTACGCCTCCTGGGGCCTCTGGGGCGGCAACCTCCACCTCAAGCACACCCCACTCACCGCCACCGCCGTGGGCCTCTCCACCGGCCTGGTCAACGGCCTCACCGGTTCCCAGATCATGCCGATCCTCCCCTACCTCATCTCCCTCGACATCACCAAGGACGAACTCGTCCAGGCCATCAACACCTCCTTCACCGTCGCCAGCATCATCATGCTCCTCGGCCTCGGCAAACTCGGCCTGCTCTCCACCAACGCCATGCTCGTCTCCGCCGCGGGCGTCGTCCCCGTGGGCCTCGGCATCTGGCTCGGCGGCCGCGTCCGGCGGCTCCTGCCCGAACCCGTCTTCAGGCAGGTCGTCATGGTCCTGCTCATCCTCCTCGGCGCAGGACTCGTGGCCCGCTCCGTCCTCGCCTGATTTGCACTCCCCCATCTTGCCTTCCGCACCGCTTGCAGGCATAAACTAAACAGCCCAACCCCCATCCCAAGGAGCGCCACCATGCCCGCCCGCTGCAAAAAACCGACCCTTTTCCTTCTGAGCCTGGCGCTCTGCGCCCTGCTCGCCACCCCCGCCCTGGCCGGCCGCGCACTGAGGCACGCCACCGGACAGGAAGTCTACGTGCCCGTCTACTCCCACGTCTACCAGGGCATCAAAAGCCGACCCTACAACCTCTCCGCACTGCTCTCCATCCGCAACGTCGACCACACGGGCTCCATCGCCATCACCTCCATCAAATACTACGACGACCACGGCAAAATGATGAAGGAATACCTCGCCAAACCAGTCACCATCGGGCCCATGGGCACCTACGAGGTCCACCTTCCCGAACGCGACCAGCAGGGCGGCTCCGGCGCCAACTTCACCGTCAAATGGGCCGCCACCCGACCCGTCACCGCCCCGGTCATCCAGTCCGTCATGATCGGCACCGCCTCCACCCAGGGCATCTCCTTCGTCTGCGACGGCGTCGTCATCGAAGAACACTAGGCCAGGCCAAGCGACAGCCAGGCAGGCAGGGGAATGCCTCCGGCGGCCCCTCCGGGGAGGCCAGGGCGCTGCCCTGGACCCGGCAGGGACAAAGCCCCTGCACCCCACTCTCCGCTGCGCGGGCGAGTAGCGCGGGGGTTTGGGAGTTGGTTGGCGGGGAGATCGGCTGGCGGCGGCCAAGCGACGTCCGCGAAGACTCGACAGGCCCCTTTCCGCCCTGACGGGACGGAAAGGGGCCTGTCGAATCTTCACGGACACTAGCCCACGCCGTGTGAACCGCTCGGAGCAAATTTGCAGGTCATGCCATTACGGCGTCTGAGACATTGAGAGAGGCAAAGTTCTTAATTTGAAGAATGGCCTTTTCTTTGTCTTCAAAAAACACCCCGGCTGGGGCCGAAGGGGGCGGCGGGCGGTGTCCCGGTAAGCGGCACATACCTCCACCCGTCCCCTTCGGCCCCAGCCGTTAACCGGCACGGCGGGGCGAGCGGGCAGTCCGTCCCCGCGGACATGAGTCGCTTGAGCAGGCTATGGCCCCGCGAAAGCGGAGAGTGGATTCCAAAGGCTCGCCTTTGGCGGGTCCAGGGCAGCGCCCTGGTCTCCCCGAAGGGGCCCCCGGAGGGCCGCCGGAGGCATTCTTCCCCCTGCCGGTCGGCTATTTGTAGTAGAGCTTCCACCCTTCGGGGGTGGCGGCGCTGAGGTCGATGTGGATGGAGCCGAGGATTTGCTGGAGAACTGTTTGTTCTTTGACGGGTCCTTCAAGGAGGGCTACTTTGCCTGTGATATTGCAGAGTTCCTTGAGCTTGTCGAAGGCCTGGCGGCGGCCGCCGAGCATATCGACGAGCCCGAGTGCGAGGGCCTGTCGGCCGGAGACGGCGCGTCCGTCGGCGATGGCGGCGACGCGATCGCGCTTGAGGGAGCGGGCCTTGGCGACGTCGGAGACGAACTGCTCGTGCATGTCCTGCATGAGGCCGAGGAGTTGTTCCCGCTGTTCGGAGGTAAGGTTGCGCAGGGGGGTGCCTGCGCCTTTGTAGCGCCCGGTGGCGAGGACTTCGGGTTTGACGCCGAGTTTTTCCAGAGCGTCGGCCACGGTGACGAATTCGGCGACCACGCCGATGGAAGCGGTGAGGGAGCCGGGGTTGGCGACGATGACGCGGGCCGGGACCGAGGCGTAGTAGCCGCCGCTGGCGGCGACGGAGCCGTAGGAGGCGACGACGGGTTTGACTTTGTCGAGCGCGGCGACGGCGGCGTAGATTTCCTGTGAGGGGGCGATGGCTCCGCCGGGCGAGTTGACGCGCAGGAGGACGCC
>NZ_JAQUWN010000057.1 GCF_028692895.1 Pseudodesulfovibrio sp. | reverse complement strand
CGCCGGACCTTCGGCCGGGCCGGGATCACTCCCCGCCGGGCGGGGGCGTGGCGAGGCAGGCGCCCTCGGGCGCGGCCATCAGGCAGTTG
Source organism: Pseudodesulfovibrio sp. (assembly GCF_028692895.1). Lineage (GTDB taxonomy): Bacteria > Desulfobacterota > Desulfovibrionia > Desulfovibrionales > Desulfovibrionaceae > Pseudodesulfovibrio. Next base: position 21,940 of record NZ_JAQUWN010000057.1, on the reverse strand, counting down.
CGGCCTGCCCGCTTGGCCTCGTAGAGGGCCAGGTCCGCGCTCTCGATGATCCGAGCCGGGGTGGCCACGCCGGGCGGGTGGGCGGTGACGCCCACGCTGGCCGTCAGCAGGATGCGCCGGTCCTCGAACCGGCAGGGGGAATTGAGCACGGCCCGGCGCAGGAGCTCGCCCGCCGAGCGGGCCTCCTCCAGCCCCGCCCCGGGCAGGAGCACGGCGAACTCGTCGCCGCCCAGCCGGGCCAGGACCCCCTGGTGATTCAGGGCGGCGTCGCAGGTGCGCACGAAATGGCGCAGGACCTCGTCTCCGGCCACATGGCCGTAGCGATCGTTGACCCCCTTGAACCAGTCGATGTCCAGGAGCAACAGGGCGAACCCGGTCTCCTGGTCGATGCCCAGGTCAATGTGCTCGCGCAGGGTGCGCAGGAACATTCGCCGGTTCATCACCCCGGTCAGCGGATCGGAGACCGCCTCCTTGCGCAGCCGCTCCTCCTCGCGCTTGCGGGCGCGGATGTCCACGGCGATGCCCGCGAACTGCTCCGGATTGCCCGACGCGCCCAGGCGAACGTTGCCGATGAGCTCCACCCAGCGGATGTCGCCGCAATCGGAAAAGAGGCGGGCGTCGAAGCGGAAGACGTCCCGGCCCGAGACGAGATGGTCGCGCGCCGCGGCCAGCAGGCCGCGGCGGTCGCCGGGATGGACCCATTGCAGAGCCCCCCTAAGCGAGAGGCTGAAGTTGTCCGTGGGCATGGGCACGGAATGGATCAGCTCGGCCGAGCACCAGACCTGGCCGGTCCTGAAGTCGTAGGCCCAGACCCCGGAGCCGGTGATCCGGCGCAGGATGTCGAACTGCTTGCGCCTGGCCGAGAGCCGGTCGTGCAGCACCGCGTTGGAGATGAGGTAGCCCGCCACCCGGAGCAGGGCGATCTCCACGTCCGACCAGTCGTACTCGCGCTCGCAGTCGTCGAACCCCAGGGTGCCCCACCACTCGTCCTCCACCATCACCGGGATGGTCAGCATGGACTTGATCTTCTGCACGTCCTGGTCGTCACGAAACCAGCCGGGATCGAGGAGGCGGGTGAGGGTCTTCTGCCACTCCCCGCGCCTGCGGCTCTCGATCAGGTCCCGATACTCGGGGCTGTCGATGACTTTGGTGAACATGGAAAACATGGGCATGCCGATCTGCCTGTAGCGTGGGGCGGCGGCCCATTCGAAGGTGTAGTTCTGGGTGATGTGCGTGTCGGTGAGGCGGATGGTCTGGAAGATCCAGACCCGGCTCACGCCCGTGACCCGGCCCAGGGCCTCCAGCAGGCCGTTGACCGCGTCGGGCCACCCCCGGCCCGAGGTCAGGTCCTCGGCCCCCCGGGCGATGGCCGCCAGCAGCTTGGCGTTGGTCCCGTCCTCGTAGGAGACGCCCAGCGCGTCGAACTTCCCAGTGCTGATAGGCATGATACTGCTTTGCAACTCACCGGGGCAAAGTCAAGGGAAAGCCCGACCGGTTGATTATTCTTGTGGACGGCCGGGCGGCCCTGTCATATGCACGGCCGTCCGGCTCCGGACGACACAGCTCGCGCACATGGGGAGAACCGCATGAAAATACCGCTGCTTACCGCGCTCATGCTCACCGCTTCCAACGTCTTCATGACCTTTGCCTGGTACGCCCACCTCAAGGAGCTGCACAGCCGCCCCTGGTACGTGGCCGCCCTGCTTAGCTGGGGCGTGGCCCTGTTCGAGTACCTGATCCAGGTTCCGGCCAACCGGCTGGGATACACCGCCCTGACCCTGCCCAGCTCAAGATCATGCAGGAGGTCCTGGCCCTGGCCGTGTTCGCGCCCTTCTGCATCTTCTACATGGGCCAGCCCCTCAAGCTCGACTACCTCTGGGCCGCCCTCTGCCTGCTCGGCGCGGTCTACTTCATCTTCCGGGCCTGACGGCCTTACCGCTGTTCCCTTTTCGACCACATGACACGGCCGCCGAAATGGCATAACGGCAACGGGTGGCGAAGACGCGGCGGACGGGGCCGGCCGCGCGCGGGGACAAGGAGGACGACATGGCGGAAATCACCCTGGTGGCCAATGCGGGCGTACTGGTCGCGCACGGCGGCAGGGCCCTGCTGGTGGACGGCGTCCACCGCGAGGACGGCCACCCCTTCAGCCGGGTCCCGGAGGCGGACCTGGTGCGCATGCGCTTCGGCGTCCACCCCTTCGAGCGGCTCGACTACCTGCTCTTCACCCACGAGCACCCGGACCACTTCACGCCCCGCCTGGTCTCGGAGCTGGTGGCCCGGCGCAGGGTCCGGTCCATCTTCCTGCCGGGCGCGGACCGGGGCTCGCAGGACCTGGCCGACCTCAAGGCCCTGGCCGGGGAACGGGGCATCCCCTTCCACGCCCTGAGCCTCGCGCCCGGCGAGAGCGCCCGCTTCGAGCCCGAGGCCGGGATCGCGGTCACGGCCATCGGCGCGCGCCACATGGGCCGCCAGTTCCAGGACGTGCGCAACGACTGTTACCTGCTCGCCCTGGGCGGGCTGAACCTGCTCTTCACCGGCGACGCGGACCACGTCCCGGAATACTACGAGGCCGCCCTCAAGGGCGTGGACCTGGACGCGGCCTTCGTCAACCCGATCTTCTTCCACAACGAGACGGGCCAGGCCATCATCCGGGATATCTTCCGCCCGCGCGAAGTGGTCATCTACCACATGCCCTTTGCCGACGACGACACCCTGCACTTCGCCTGCATGGTGGGGCGGGACCGGGAAAAATACGCGGGCTCCGGCCTGCCGGTCCGCGTCCTGGCCGGGGAAGGCCAGCGGCTGCGCCTGCCCGGCCCGACCGCCTGAACGCGTCCACCCTCAATCCCACGACCGAGACCGCGCGGTCCGCAAACGGCCGCGCCCGAAAACGGGGCCCGCTGGCAGAGAGTGTGTTCCCCCGATGCGCACCATGCGCACCGGGTGGGCAAAGGGTGGTCGAGCCACCCCCGGTCGGCCCCGATTTCGGGCGGGATGCCCGGGATGGAGCAACCATCGTGCCGAGGATCAGAAGACGAAGCGGAATCCGGCGCGGCCGCCCCAGGCGTCGCCCAGGCGATGGGAGGAGGTCTGCCGCCCGTCCGAGTCGTAGAGGATGTACTGGCGGCCGTAGTTGTACTCCGGCCCGACGAAGAAGGACCAGTGTTCGTCCAGGGTGTAGTCCAGGGACGCGCCCACGGCCGAACGGCGCATTCCGAGGAAGCCGTTGCGCCGCACCGGGCTGTCCGGGGAGAGGCGGTAGGTCTTCTCCGCCCCGGTCAGGTAGAAGCTGAAGCCGATGGAGTCCTTGCCCTCCGGCAGATCGGGCAGCAGCCCGGCGGCCCGCAGGGTGTTGCGCAGGGACTTCTGCGAGACCGCCACCACCGCGCCGAACTTCACGTCGCCGAACAGGGCGTCGCTGAGCGCGCTCAGGGCCACGGCCTTGGCCGAAAGCCCGAGCATCCAGCCGTCCCAGAAGTCGTAGGCCACCCCGCCGTCGAAACCCGCGCCCACCGCGCCGGGGAAGTCGCTCTCAAAGGACGAGGACAGCTCGCCGTTGAGCCAGTAATGCCAGTGGTCGCCCACGGTGTCGTTGAGCAGTCGGGCCTGGAGGGTCACGTCGTAGAGGTCGTCCCACGGGTCGCGGCTCTCGCCCTCGGAGAAGCGGACGTTCGCCTTGCTCTCCCAGAGGAAGTGCGAGACGCCCAGCGAGAGGCTGAACAGGGAGTAGTCCGCCTTGACATCGGCCCTGGCCACGCTGACGCTGCCCAGCCCGTTGGTGAAGTCCGCGCGGGAGATGTAGTTGAACTCCGCGCCGAGCCGGAGCCCCTCCCCCGAGTCGTTGGGCCGGGTCAGGACAAAGCCGGGCGCGGGGGTGAACCCCGGTTCGTCGGCCCGCGCCCCGGCCGCGCAGGCCAGGGTCAGGAAGAAAAAGAGGATGAATGCGCGCCTCATGCCGAGGCCATACGCCCCGGCGCGAGGGTCCGCAAGGGGGAACCGCCCCCTTCCCGCCGCGCGCGGGCCATAAGAAAAAAGGCGGCCGGTCCGAGGGGACCAGCCGCCGCGATGTCGCCTGGCTATCGGCGCTACTTGGCGCCGCAGCACTTCTTGTACTTCTTGCCCGAGCCGCAGGGGCAGGGATCGTTGCGGCCGATCTTGGGCTCCTTGACCACCTGCCGGGGCTTCTGCTCCCCGGCGGAGTCGGAGCCCGCGTATTCCAGATCGTCGGACTGCTCGTGCTGGAACTCGTCGTCGCGGACCTCGGCCTCGATGCGCAGGTGGGAGAAGGCGCGCATGGCGTTCTCCTTGATGGTGTAGACCAGCTCGGCGAAGAGCGCGAAGCCCTCGCGCTTGTACTCCTGCTTGGGGTCCTTCTGGCCATACCCGCGCAGGCCGATGCCGTCGCGCAGGGAGTCCATGTTGAGCAGGTGCTCCTTCCAGTTGCGGTCCAGGGAGTCGAGGAGGAAGTAGCGCAGGATTTCCTGGTAGTGGTCGCCGGTGGCGGTGCGCAGGTAGGCGAAGATGTCGTCCACCCAGGCCTCGGCCTGGTCGCGGGAGGGCAGGCCGCCTTCCTTCCAGGCCTCGAACCGCTCGAAGTTGAAGACTTCCTCCAGCCGGGCGCGCACGGCCTCGATGGTCTCCTCGTCCACGGCCTTGCCGTCCAGGGCCGGGACCAGGATCTCGTCCAGGAGCTCGGAGGCGTGGCGGCGGGCGATCTCCTCCACGGACGCGGCCTTCATCAGCTCGCGGCGCAGGGTGTAGATGACCTCGCGCTGCTGGTTCATGACGTCGTCGTATTCCAGGAGCTGCTTGCGGATCTCGAAATGGTGGTTTTCCACGCGGGTCTGGGACTTCTCGATGGCGCCCGAGACCAGCTTGTTCTCGATGGCCATGCCGTCTTCCATGCCGAGCTTGTCCATGAGGCCCTTGAGCCGGTCGGAGCCGAACAGGCGCATCAGGTCGTCGTCCAGCGCCAGGTAGAAGCGGGAGGACCCCGGGTCGCCCTGGCGGCCGGAGCGGCCGCGCAACTGGTTGTCGATGCGCCGCGACTCGTGGCGCTCGGTGCCGATGATGTGCAGGCCGCCCAGCTCGCAGACGCCCTCGCCCAGCTTGATGTCCGTGCCGCGGCCGGCCATGTTGGTGGCGATGGTCACCTTTTGCCGGTGCCCGGCCTCGGCCACGATCTCGGCCTCCATCTCGTGCTGCTTGGCGTTGAGCACGCTGTGGGGAATCTTGCGTTTCTTGAGCAGGTTCGAGAGGTGCTCGGACTTCTCGATGGACACGGTGCCCACCAGGGTGGGCTGGCCGCGCCGGTAGCAGTCGGCGATGTCGTCAGCGATGGCCTCGTACTTCTGCTGCTGGGTCTTGTAGATGGCGTCCGGGTTGTCCTGGCGGACCATGGGCTGGTTGGTGGGGATGACCACCACCTCCAGGTTGTAGATCTGCTTGAACTCCACGGCCTCGGTGTCGGCCGTGCCGGTCATGCCCGCCAGTTTCTCGTACATCCGGAAATAATTCTGGAAGGTGATGGACGCCAGCGTCTGGTTCTCGGCCTCGACCTTGACGTTCTCCTTGGCCTCGATGGCCTGGTGCAGGCCGTCGGACAGGCGGCGGCCCGGCATGAGGCGGCCGGTGAACTCGTCCACCAGCACCACCTGGTCGTCCTTGACGATGTACTCCACGTCCTTCTGGAAGCAGTGGTGGGCCTTGAGGGCCTGGAGGACGTGGTGCTGCAGGGCCACGTGCTTGGGATCGAAAAGGTTGTCCACGTCCAGGAGCCGCTCCACCTTCTCCACGCCCGCGTCGGTCAGGGTGGCGGACTTGGCCTTCTCGTCCAGGACGAAATCGCCGTCGGGCAAGGTCTCCTTGTCCTCCGGGTCGATGGGGGTGGACATGGTCAGCTTGGGAATGATGGCGTCGATGCGGCGGTACAGGCCCGAAGACTTCTCGCCCGGCCCGGAGATGATGAGCGGGGTCCGCGCCTCGTCGATGAGGATGGAGTCCACCTCGTCCACGATGGCGAAGTTGAGCGGCCGCTGGACAAGCTGCTCCTTGTAGAACTTCATGTTGTCGCGCAGGTAGTCGAAGCCGAACTCGTTGTTGGTGCCGTAGGTGATGTCCGCGCCGTAGGCGAGCTGGCGCTCCTGGTCGGTCAGGCCGTGGACGATGACGCCCACGGACAGGCCGAGGAAGGAATAGAGGCGGCCCATCCACTCGGCGTCGCGCTTGGCCAGGTAGTCGTTGACCGTGACCACGTGCACGCCCTTTCCGGACAGGGCGTTGAGCACCACCGGCAGGGTCGCGACAAGGGTCTTGCCCTCGCCGGTCTTCATCTCCGCGATCTTGCCCTCGTGCAGGACGATGCCGCCGATGAGCTGGACGTCGAAGTGGCGCATGGGCGGGTCGAAGGCGCGCTTGCCCGCCTCGCGCACCAGGGCGAAGCACTCGGGCAGCAGGTCGTCCAGGGTCCGCTCCCCGGTCTCCACCTGGCCGCGCCAGGCGGCGATTCTCACCGGGAAGTCCGCGTCGGCCAGGGCGGCCATCTGCGATTCCAGACCGTTGACCTTGTCGATGATGGGTTTGAGCTTCTTGAGGTATCGGTCGTTCTTGGAACCGAAGATATACTTGAGCATCGTCTCTCCTAGGCGAGGGATTCGGCGTCGCCCTTCAGGGCGACCAGGGCTTCATACGTTGCGCAGAGCCCGGTGGAAAGCAGGATCGCGCCAGCGGCCTGCAGCGCGCTGCGCACGAAAACGGCCACGGAACCGAGGGGCGCCCCCCGGGCCGGGTCGAGCCAGGCCCCGGCGAAAGCGGCCAGGGCCATCCAAGGAATAAGCACGGCGGCGGCCGGAAGCAAGAGGCAGGCGACGATCTTCCGCGCATTTCCCTTGGCGAGCAGGATGGAGCGGATCATCGGCTCGCGCGCGTCCCCGGCCAGGAAGGCGAAGGGAAAGAGCAGCCGCACGTACCAGAAAAGCAGGAACATGGCCCCGGCCACCACCAGCAGCGGATAGAACCGAGCGATGGCCGGGCCGAGCACGTAGCCCGCCAGGGCCGGGAACCCCTGGGTGGCGGCGAAGAGCCCCACCAGGTAGAGGACGGCCAGCACGTAGGCGTAGGCCGCCGCCTTGGCGAACTTGAGCAGCCGGTGGCCCGTGGACCGGGCGAAGGCCTGGCCCGGATCAAGCAGCCGGTGGTGCGTCAGGGCCAGGAGCGGCCCGAACCACAGGGCCTCGGGCGCGAGCAGCCACCCCTGGTCGAAGGGGTCGAAGACGTAGAGGCCGGGGAAGCGCCACCGGGCCGCGTTGGCCAGCAGGAAGCCCAGGGCGAACCACCCCGCCAGGGGAAGGAGCGCCCGTCGGCGGTCCCTAAGCAGGCAAAAGGCCCGCCGGGTGACGGCAACGGTGTCGATACGGTCCATGTTTTCGGCTTCGCCCACCGGGGCGATGGGTCATGGGATAGCACAAACCGGCGGCGGGGCAAAGGTTGTGCACCCCCTGTCGCCGAATCGACACGCAAGGGCTACGCTTCGGGCCCGCCCGCGTAGTATCCTTCCCGGATTTTCCCGGCCAGGTTCTCCACGCGCGGCATCTGGTCCTCCCCGGCCGGCCCGTCGGACAGCCGCACGTACCAGACGCAGAGCAGCGTCGTCCCCATAAGCCCGGCCAGCGCGTTGAGCAGGGCCATGCAGGTAACGACGATCAGGGCCTCGGCCCCGAGGGTCAGGATGAGCGGCAAGCCCACGGCCAGGACCACGGCAACGATCAGGATCAAGAGCAACAGAACGGACCGGAACAGCCGCCAGCCGCTCCCCCTGGAGATGCGCCACGCCTCGCGCAAGGTGGTCCCGTCGCCCGCCGCCACCCCGGGCAGGACCAGCTCCAGCCGGAGGGTCACCAGCAGCAGCCAGAGCATGGCCGCGAACCCGTAGAGCACGACCGCGATGATGGCCGCCGTGCTCTCCCGCAGTGCGGGAACGCCCAGGGCCAGCCCGGCCGGGACGGCAAAAACGAGCCCCGCCAGCACCGCGCCCGCCGCCCCGAGCTTGATGCACGCCCAGAGGAACCGCAGGAAGGCGACCACGGGCCGCACGGGCACCAGCACCGGCCCGCCGCGCAGGGCCGTGACCATATAGTGGCTGTAAAACAGGTACACGACCATGCCCACCAGGGCGAAGAACGGGACGCCGAGCAGCACGGGCATGATCCCGACGGCGTCGAGGCTGCCCCGCACGTTCTCGGGGTCCCCCAGCCCCAGGGCGGCATAGGCGGCGTAGAGCACGGCCTGCACCACCACGAAGCCGAGCACGGCCAGCTTGCGGTTCCACATCAGGGCCACGGACTGCTTCAGCGACCCCCAGGCGGTAATATTCTGCATCAATGCGACTCCTCAATGTTGCGATTCACGGCCGGGACGGCCCGCCCGAGCCTCTCGTACCACACGGCGGCCGTCACGGCAAAAAACACGGTGACCACCGCGCGCAGGGGCCGGGCCACCCAGTCCAGGTACGCCGCCGAAGCCTCCATGGGCAGCAGGAACAGGGCGGCGTCGGTGAAGGCGCGCCGGGCCACCCACCAGAGCAGGAAGGTCAGGCACAGCGGCGCGACGGCCCCACGGGTCATGGCCAGGGACTCCCGCAGGGTGGCGCGGCCGTCCGCGCCGATCCCCACCAGGACGAAGCCCAGCCGGGCCGCGATCCAGGCCAGGGGCGCGCCCTCAAGGTATTGCGCGGCCATGAAGGCCGCCGTGCCGTGCTCGGTCCCGGCCAGGGCGTTCAACGCATCGGTCGCCCCCCAGGCCGCGTACCCCATCACGAAATCCACGATGAGGTACCAGGCGAACCCGTAGGGCACGGCCCTGGCCACGCGCAGGGCGAAATCGGACGGCATGCGCAGGGACTCCCCGCGCGACTGGGCCGCCGCCGTGCGCCAGGTCGCCACCATGATGGCCAGGACTCCCAGCTCGACCAGGAACCCCGCCGTCCAGGCCAGCAGATACAGCACGGCCCCCTCCGACGCCACGTACGGCACAAGGGAAAACGAGCCCCGGGTCAGCAGGTAGAGCAGCGCCAACCGGCCATAGGCCAGCGGCTCGCGCCGGACCAGCCGGGCGGACGCGGCCAGCACGGCCCCGACCTCGCCCCACCAGTTCTGCCAAAGCACTTCGGCCCGGAATCCGGGACTCCTATTCGGCATCGCGAACCAGGGCATCGCCTGCCTCGGACGCCCGACCCCGTTCCTCCAGCCTCTGGTAGAAAACCAGCAGGAAAAGCGAGACCCCGAAAAAGACGGAAACGGTCAATACGACATTGAACGTGGCGAACGGGATGGATTCCATCGCACTCTTGTGTCCCATCGCTCCCCATACCACCCCGAGAAGGAAGGGAGGCGAGACGGCCAGAAAGAAAAGGGCCAGGAGCTTCAGGCCATACCCTCTGGTGAGCCTCCAGATTCTGCCGAAGCCGCCGTCGTCGCCGATCGCGACGGCTACCGTGGCGAACGAAAGCCTCATGAAGGGAACGGCGCCGCAAGCCACGGCGAACAATCCGGCGCAGGGCACCAGAGCGAAGACGACATTGCCGGGACTGTCCACGGCTCCTATGTAGAGCAACAACACCAGGAGGGGCAGGGCTCCCACCAGCGCCAGGAGCATGCTTATGGCCACCACCGCCAGAGAAACCAGAAGAAACCGAAGATACTCCCGAACCGGCGGAGAGGGGAAAAAGGTCCGCTCATTGCGCTCCAGGGCCACCGTGAAGCGGTACAAGGACAACGACAGCCCCGTAGTCAACAGCAATAGCAATACAGCCCGGACCACGGCCATCAAAGACAGCGGCTCCTCCGAATGATAAAAGACGTTCTCGACCAGGGCCAAGGCAACCCACACCGCCCAATAAATGCCGAACACCAGGCAGCCGGACCGGACAAGCCGCCCCGTCTCTCGCGCAGTGCGCCAAAAACCGATCTTTCTCATATCCCCTCATCTTCATGGAATGGTTTCCGGTCAGCGCCCGGCAGCCCCCCCAGGGCGGTATCGGGCAATCCGGACGCGGCCGGCCGCATCACGCCGCCCGGGCCGAGGCCGCCCTTCCCCGCGCCGTTATTCAACAGCCGCCCGTCCGGGGCCGCCCGTCTCTTCCAGCCGTTCCCGCTCCACGACCTCGCGCAGCAGGCGCTCCCGCCGGGTCATGGCCTCGTAGAGCAGACAGAAGAACACGCTCATGCCTAGGGAAACAGTGGCCGCAAGCAGGCTGTTCGCCACCCGGAACGAGGTGGAATCCTCACCGGCGAGCATCGCCCATACGACACCGAAACAGAGGACCGGGAGCAGAAAAAGGACCAGGGAGGTCAGCATCTTCAGGGTGTACCCCCGGCTCAGCCGCCAGGAACGGCCGTATCCGTCCGGGTCGCCCATGACGATGGCGGGCAGGATGAACCCGAACCGCAGCATCGGCAGCAGCCCGACCACCACGAGGAACAGGCCGGTGAGGGCCTGGAGCGCGCCGCCCATCAGCAGATGCCTGGAATCGTCGGGCAGACCCGATGCGCCCACCGCTACCAAGGGCAGGCTGGCCAGGAGCCCGAACAGCAGGCAGAGCACCAGGATGGCCAGAGAGGAAAGCAGGAACCGGCCGGTGGTCCCAACCGGTCGGCCGGGATAAAACGACCGCCCTCCCCGCAGGTGCGACAGCACGAAGCGGTACAGGGAAATGGTCAGGCAGATGTCGACGAGCAGCGTCCCCAGGTAGATCAGCGAACCGAGGACGGCATTGCCCCCGCCGTCCATGGCGAACTCGCCCGCCAGCCCTTCGGCCGCGAACAGCACCCAGTACATAAGGAAAATAGCCGCCCGATCGAGCAGCAGCGCGCGGGTCTTTCCCGCCACACCCCAAAAACGAATCCGTTCCATGGTCCCCTCTTTGTCATGCGATGAGCTCCAGCCAATGCCCGGCGGTCACGCCCGCCGGGGCGGTGGCGGCCAGTTGGGTGGCGCAGGCCGAACAACCGGTCAGGACCAGCTCCGCGCCCTGAAGCGCCGCCCAGCAACCGGCGTTGACCGTGGCCGACAGCTCGGGCGCGCCCAGCCGCATCACGCCGCCGAAGCCGCAACATTCCTTGCCCGTGGCCGCGACCATTCGGTCCCCCAGCGCCCGCCGAAGCAGGGCCAGGTCCGGGTCCGGCTCGGGCGCGTGGCACGGGTGGTGATACCCGATGGCCGACGTCGCATGAGGGGATACCACAAACTCTATATCATGTAAAACAATTGATAGCGGTGTCAGGGCCTTGCGCCAGGCCTCTGCCTCGGCAGAGTCGTCGGGCCGATAGGCCCGCAGCCCCTCCAGGCAGGAGGCGCAGAAGACCGCCACCCTGGGCCGACCGGCCGCCCGCCAGGCCGCCAGGTTGCGCTCGGCCAGCACCCCGGCCTCGGCCGAGAGCCCCACGGCCGACAGCCCCGAGCCGCAGCAGCCGAAGTCGGCGGCCAGGACCTCCACGCCCAGGCCGTCCAGCAACCGGCGCGCCGTGTCGGCCCACCGCTTGCGCACGTAGGTGGCCGTGCATCCGGCAAAGAGGAGCATGCGCTCGCCGCGACAACTGTCCGGAAACTTGACGGGTTCGAGCAGCGGCGTCAGCCCCGGCCCGCCCGAGAGCCCGGCGAGCATCCTGAGCGACGGGCCGAACTTCTCCGGGGCCAGCCCCTCGGGCACGGCCTTGGCCGCCGCCGACCCGGCGGGCCAGAGCGTCCCCGCGTGGGTCAGCCAGGTCTTCCACAACCAGCGGCGGAAGTCGGGATGGGCCGCGCGCAGCTGCGCCACGACCTCGGGCACATCCACGCCCTGGGGGCAGACCGCCTTGCAGCGGTGGCAGCCCAGGCAGAGCCCCGCCAGCCGGGCCACCGCGTCGCCCGAGAGGTCTGCCGCGCCCTCGGCCAGGAGCCGGTTCAGGTCCGACTTGGCGCGCGGGGAAAGCTCCTCGCGCCCGGTGGCGCGCAGCAGGGGGCACACCGCCATGCAGGCGCCGCAGAGGATGCATTGCCGGTCCGCCATGCTACCACGCCTTGCCCGGATTCATGATCCCGGAGGGGTCGAAATTCGCCTTGATGGCGTCCATCAGCGCGATGGACGCCGCGCCGAGCTGCTCGGGCACGAACGCCGCCTTGGTCAGGCCTGTGCCGTGCTCGCCCGAAATGGTCCCGCCCAGCTCGATGGCCAGGCGGAAGACCGCGTTCTTGGCCCGCTCCGCCGCCTCGGCCTCGCCGGGGACCGAAACGTCGTGCATGATGCTGACGTGCAGGTTGCCGTCGCCCAGGTGGCCGTAGCAGAGCACGGGCAGCCCGTGCTCCTCGCCGATCAGGTGGGCCCGCTCCACGGCCTCCCCCACCCGTGAGCGCGGCACCGCGATGTCCTCGGCCACCTTGTTCGGCTTGATCTGGAAGGTCGCGGGCGAGATGCGCCGCCGCACGGTCCAGACCGCCTCCTCCTCCGCGCCCGTGCCCACGGTCACGCCCACGGGCGAAAGCGGCCGAAGCGCCGCGCAGAGCCGCTCGGTCTCGGCGCGCACGCCCTCGGCCGTGCCGTCCACCTTGAAGAGCAGCGCGGCCCGCGTGGCCTCGGGCAGGGGCACGTCGTCGATGCGCCGCACCGCCTCCAGGACGTTGGCGTCCATGAACTCGCAGGCCGCGGGCAGCAGCCCGGCGCGGAACACCGCCCGCGCCCCCTCCATGCAGGAGGAGAGGTCGGCGAAACCGGCCAGCACCGACGCCGAGGCCTCGGGCAGGGGGATGAGCTTGACCGTCATCTCGGTGATCAGCCCGAGCTTGCCGCATGCCCCGATGAACAGGCGGGTCAGGTCCAGGCCGACCACATCCTTGTGCATCCGCCCGCCCGCGCGCAGGACCCTGCCGCCCGGCAGCACGGCCTCCAGGCCGAGCACCCAGTCTCGGGTGACGCCGTACTTCACCGCCCGGAGCCCCCCGGCGCAGGTGGAGGCGTTGCCGATGACGGTGGACATCTTCACGCTGGCCGGGTCCGGCGGATAGAACAATTTCTTCTTGGCGCAGACGGCCTGGAGGTCGGCGGTGACCACCCCCGGCTCGACCACGGCCACGAAGTCGTCCGGGTCCACGTCCAGGATGCGGTCAAGCCTGAGCAGCGAGACCACCACGCCGCCCAGGGCGGGCACGGCGTTGCCCACCTGGCAGGTGCCGCGCGCGCGGGGGTACAGGGGCATGTGCTCGGCCTCGGCCCAACGCAGGAGCTCCACCACCTGCTCGCGCCGCTCGGGCCGGACCACGGCCCAGGGCATGGCGCGGCAGCGGCTGGAGTCCGCCGAAAACGCGGCCCGTCCCTCGGCCGAAAGCAGGCAGCCCTCTCCGGGGAAGAGATCGGTCAGGAAGCGCCGGTGGGCCTCGGTCAGGGATGGGGCATACTGGTTCATGCGCGAGATGTACGGCCCAGGCTCCGGGGTGTCAATGCGAGTCGGCCAAATCTCGTGTTGCGGCCCGCCGTTAAGGGGCGTATCGGGGGATTGTGGCGGTCCTTTTCGGCCTCTCCGGGCACAGTGCTCTCAGGGGCGGGTTCCTCCGGGAGAGACAACTCCAACATCACAAGGAGAATCCCATGCGCAAACTGATGCTTTCCACCCTGCTCGCCCTTTCGGTCATGCTGCTTGCGGGCGCCGCCATGGCAGGCGATCCCGTCAAGACCCTGCCGGGCGACATCACCCTGGCCCAGGCCCAGAAGATTCTCGCCGCCGCGCTCAAGAAGGCGGAGGAGATCAAGATTCCGATGAACATCGCCATCGTTGATGCGGGCGGCAACCTCAAGGCCTTCTACCGCCAGGAGAACGCCTTCCTCGGCAGCATCGACATCTCCATCAAGAAGGCCATCACGGCCCGTTACTTCAACATGCCGACCCGCACCCTGGGCGCGGCTTCGCAGCCCGGCCAGTCCCTGTACGGCATCGAGGTCAGCAACGACGGCCTGATCCTGTTCGCGGGCGGCGTGCCGCTGGTTGATTCCAAGAACGTCATCATCGGCGCCATCGGCGTGTCCGGCGGCACGGTTGACGAGGATGAGTCCGTCGCCATGGCTGGCGCGGCCGTCATCAAGTAAGCGGGGTTCACCCCCCCCATCGCCCAAACGCGGGCCGGAGGGCTGCCTTCCTCCGGCCCGTCCGTTTTTTTGACGTGGAAGTGAACTGTAGCGGAGATAATCAGAAAGGCAGACAAGGAGCCGCCTCCGGCGGGACGTTATTGAACAACAAGGGATTGCAGAGGCGTTCAGTTTGGTTTGACAATCTGCGTCCCCCAAAAACGAAGAAAAGGAGGGAGGAGCGGAGCACTCCTGCGATCCCTTTATGATGATCCGGAATGGATATTCGCCGATATGGGCGATTGGGGGAAGCCTGTCCCGTTTTCCCTGCATTCGCGCCTGTCGCGGGCGCGCGGCGGCGGTCCGGGGCGGTCAGGCGCGGCGGGCCAGGGGGAGGACGAAGGCCAGGACCGATGCCGCCACCCGGGGGGAGAAGAGCATCCAGACGTGGCCCATGGGCGGGCATATCTCCTCGCGCCAGCCGGGGCGGCCGGGGCGCAGGAGAGGCAGGGGACAGACGTAGTCGTCCACCGGGCTGAACACGGCCAGGCGGGGACAGTCCGGGTCCGCCGCCTCGGCCACGCGGCGGGAGATGAGCCGTCCGGGGATGAGATCGCGGGCCATGCGGTTGGGCCCGAACCAGGCCAGCTCCGACCCGCCGTGGGGCGAGCCCAGGGCGACCAGCCCGGCCACGCGGTCCCGGTAGCGGGGGTCGCCCGCCACGGCGCGGCAGACCAGGCCGCCCAGGCTGTGGCCCACCAGGATGACCCGCGCGTCCGCCCGGCCGCCGAGCAGCCGGTCCAGGAGCCGGGCCAGCCCCTCCACCGCCGGGTCGAAGGTGCCGAGGAAGCTGTCGTACTGGTAGGTGTGCACATTGGCCGCCCCGGCCCGGCGCAACCGGCGGGCCAGCACGGCCCAGCCCGTGCGGTTGTGGTAGAGCCCGTGGACCAGGACCACGGGCACGCCAGCGCGCTCCGGGCCGTCGCCCAGGAGCGCGCCCAGCCCGTAGAGGGGCAGGACCAACAGGTCGGCCGCCACGGCCGTGAGCCAGCCCCGGCACAGGGGCAGGGCCAGGCCGCCCATGCGTCGGCGCAGCCCGGCGAGCTGCCCGGCCCGGCGGTTGGAGTCCAGAAAGATGACGTAGCGCGCCAGGGGGAAGGCGAGCAGGAAGA
Source organism: Pseudodesulfovibrio sp. (assembly GCF_028692895.1). Classification (GTDB taxonomy): domain Bacteria; phylum Desulfobacterota; class Desulfovibrionia; order Desulfovibrionales; family Desulfovibrionaceae; genus Pseudodesulfovibrio. The sequence continues at coordinate 6,676 of NZ_JAQUWN010000057.1, read as the reverse complement.
CGATCAGGCCGAGGGCGATGGATGCGAGCATGGCGCATGGTTACCGGAGCGGGGGGCGGTGTCAAGCCGGGGCGCGCGGGGAAATGCGCCGCCACGGAATTGTCACTCTTTCTTGCCACCAAACCCGTCGCGCATTACCTTCATCCGGCAACCGCAAAAGGAGAATCCCGTGACCACCACGCTCTGTCTCGACATCGGCAGCGGCACCCAGGACGTGCTCTACCACTACCCGGACCGGGAAATCGAAAACTGCCCCAAGTTCGTCCTCCCCTCCCCGGCCCTGCGCATCGGCAAGCGCATCGCGGCCCTGCGCGAACAGGGCCGGAACATCTGGCTGCACGGCCGCAACATGGGCGGCGGAGTGACCCGCTTCGTCCGCGCCAACCAGAAGGCCGGGCTGGCCGTGGCCGCCACCCGGAGCGCGGCCTTCACCATGGCCGACGACCTCTCCGCGCTGGAGCTGACCGGCATCCCCCTCGTGGAGGAATGCCCGGCCGGGTACGAGCCCGTGCGCCTGACCGACTTCGACGAAACGTGGTGGCGCACCCTGCTCGCGGCGGCGGACCTGCCCTGGCCGGACCGCATCGCGGCCTGCGCCCAGGACCACGGGTTCCACCCCGGACAGTCCAATCGCATGGGCCGGTTCAAGCTCTGGCGCGCCTTCCTGGCCGAGGGCGGCGGGCGGCCGGAGTCCCTGGTCTACGACACCCCGCCCGCCATGCTGACCCGGCTGACCGACCTCCAGGACGAGATCGGCGGCGGCCCGGTGGCCGACACGGGCGCGGCCGCCGTGCTCGGCGCGCTCTACGTGGACGAGATCGCGGCCCACGGCCGGGAGACCGGCATCACTCTGGTCAACATCGGCAACTCCCACCTCATCGCCTTCCTGCTCTACAAGGACCGCATCCACGGCGTGTACGAGCAGCACACCGGCTGCGTGGACGGGGCCAAACTCTGGGCCGACCTGGCGAAATTCCGCTGCGGCTGCCTCTCCTTCGAGCAGGTCTTCGAGGACAAGGGGCACGGCTGCCTGACCCTGGGCCTGCCCGACGGAGCAGCCGGTTTCGCGCCCACCTACGTCATCGGCCCGCGCCGGGGGATGCTCGAAGGGTACGACGTCTCCTTCCCCGCACCGGGCGGCGACATGATGCTCGCCGGATGTTTCGGCCTGCTCAAGGGCCTGGGCATCAGCTCCGGCCGGTAGGCGGACTGCCGAAAAACGGCTATCCGCCGCTTTTTCCGTTTCTTCAACCGGCGACTCCGCCCAGGCCAAAAAGAACCCGCTTGGCGTTCCTGGCGACTAGGCAGGGCCGACGGGCCGTGGTATTCTGTTCTCGACGTCCATCACTCCAACAAGGAATGCACCCATGACCATTCGCCGTATATCCGCGATCCTCGCAGTCCTCCTCCTTCTCGCCGCCGCCTCCGCCTTCGCGGGGTGGACGGACACCCTCAAACAGGCGGGCAGCGAGCTGGCCGACCAGAAGGCCAAGGATGCCGGACTCTCCTACACCCCGTCCGAGGCCGTGGCCGGGGTCAAGGAGATCCTGACCGACTCCACCGAGTACGCCACCCAGACCCTGACCACGGGGCAGGGCTTCGCCGCCGACGCGGCCACGGCCCTGGCCCTGCCCGACTGGCTGTCCGGCATGACCGGTTCGCCCTCCCTGCTCGCGACCATGAACACGGCGGCCCAGGGCGCCGTCACCGGGTCCGAAAGCTCGTTCATGGACGCCATCCAGGGGCTCTCCGTCACCGACACGGCCTCCCTGCTCGGCTCCTCCACCTCCTCCATGACCGCGATCACCGACTATTTCGCTTCCAAGAGCCGCGGTTCCCTCAAGGAACTGATCAGACCCGTGGTGGCCCGCTCGGCCGAAGCCGCCGGGCTGGGCGCCGCCATGAACGCCGCCGCGGCCGCCGCCCAGGTCACGGGCGACACCAGCTTCGACGTCAACGACTATCTCGCCGACAGGGTCCTGGACTCCATGTTCCACTACATGGGCGTCAAGGAAACCGAACTGCGCGAAAGCGGCGGGGCCGGAGCCTCGGCGCTGCTCCAGAAACTGCTCTAAGGAGGAACCATGACCAGACCGCTCAAGACTGGCCTCATTATCGCCGGCGCGCTTATTGCGCTGTTCGTGGCCGCCGTGGTCATCCTGGTGGCCACCGTGGACCCCAACGCCTACAAGGCGGAAATCTCCCAGGCCGTGAAAAAGGCCACGGGCCGCGAGCTCGTCTTCGAGGGAGACATCGGCCTCAACCTCTTTCCCTGGCTCGGCCTGGAGGTCGGGCCCGTGGCGCTGGGCAACGCCCCCGGATTCGCGCCCAAGGAGATGGTGCGGATCAACAAGGCCATGGCCTCCATTCGCATCCTGCCCCTGCTGACGGGCGACCTGATCGTCGGCGACGTGGTGCTCGACGGCTTCACCCTGAACCTGGCCGTGAACAAGCAGGGCGTGTCCAACTGGGCCGACCTGACCAAGGCCCAGGCCGATGACGGCCAATCCGCCGCCCCGTCCGGCGGCGAGGGCGGCAAGGCCGCCTCCGGGACCACGCCGGGCGCGCTGTCCGTCCAGGGCGTGCAGATCACCGGCGCGCAGGTCAACTTCGTCAACGAGCAGACCGGGCAAAAGGCGTCGGTCGCCGACCTCAACCTGACCGTGGGCTCGGTGGGCGACAAGCTGAGCACGCCCTTCGAGCTGACCTTCGCCCTCAGGATGGACGAGCCCAGGATCGACGTCCGGCCCAAGCTCACCGGCCTGGCCGCCTTCGACCGGGCCAAGGAAACCTTCGACGTCACCGAGCTGGCACTGGAGCTCTTCAACCTGCGGGTGACCGGCTTCCTCTACGCCAAGGACCTGAATCACAGTCTCAATTACTCCGCCGAGCTGAAGCTGGCCCCCATGAGCCCGCGCGACCTGCTCGCCAAGCTCGGCGTGGCCGCGCCGAACACGGCCGATCCCAAGGCCCTGACCCGGGCCGAGGCGGACATCAAGGTCAACGGCACGGCCGACGCCGTGTCCCTGGAGTCCCTGACCGCCAAGCTCGACGACACCACCCTGACGGCCAACGGCGCGGTGAAGCACTTCGCCAGACCCGCCATCACGGCCGAGGCCAACGTGGACGACCTGAACGCGGACCGCTACCTGCCCCCGGCCACGGACAAGAAGGCCGTCTCCTCCCCGGCCCCGGCCGAGTCCACGGCCGCAAACGAAACCCCGACCGCCGAGCCGGACCTCTCGGCCCTGAAGGCCCTCGATCTCTCGGCCAAGCTGACCGTGGGCAAGCTCAAGGCCATGAACCTGACCGTCACCGACATCCTGGTCCAGGTCCTGGCGAAGAACGGGCTGGTCCTGGTCAAGCCGTTCTCGGCCTCCCTCTACGACGGCTCTCTGACCGGGCACAGCGAGCTCGACGCCCGGGCCACCCCGGCCCCGTGGAAGGAAAGCGCCGAGCTCAAGGACGTCCAGGCCGGGCCGCTGCTCAAGGACCTGACCGGCAAGGACCACCTCCTGGGCGCCACCGTGGCCAGGTACGCCCTCACCGGCGCGGGCCTGACCCCGGCCAACATCAAGAAGACCATCACCGGCACGGCCTCCTTCGCCTTCACCAACGGGGCCGTCAACGGCGTGAACGTGGCCAAGATGCTGCGCGACGCCTGGGCCCGGCTCAAGGGCAAGGCCGTCAGCGCCGACGAACCGGCCAGGACCGACTTCGCCGAGCTGCTGGGCAGCGCGGTGTTCGACAAGGGACACATCACCAACGACGACCTGCTCATGAAGTCCCCGCTGCTGCGGGTCACGGGCAAGGGCTGGGCCGACCTGCCGCAGAACAGCGTGGACTACCTGGCCACGGTCACCGTGGTCGGCACCCTCCAGGGCCAGGACGGCGCGTCCATCGAGGAACTCAAGGGACTGCCCCTGCCCATCCGGGCCAAGGGCAGCCTGGACCAGCCCGAGATCAGCCTCGACCCCAAGGCCCTGGCCGAAGCCCTGCTCAAGGGCTCCTTCAAGCAGGGCGCCAAGGACCTGGAGAAGAACCTCAAGGACTCCATCCTCGGCGGGACCAAGTCCGGCGCGTCCGGCGCCGCCACCGACGGGACCACCGGGACCACGGAAAAGAAGAGCCCCGGCTCCCTGCTCAAGGGGATACTGAAGAAGAAGTAGCGCCCGGCGGGCCTATCCTCCGGCGCGCGAGCGGGGCCGGGCTCCCATCGGGGGCCCGGCCCTTTGCGTCACGGCCACGCAATCGCCACCGCGCCGTCACGCTCCCGGCCCGATCGGAAGGTATGCAAACGGAAAAATCCCGTGGAGGCCTTCATGTTCCGCAATCTTTCCTTCCTGTGTCTCGCCATCGCCGCCCTGGTCGGCACGGCCCTGGCCGCCGAGCCGGTCATCGAAAAATACGACGTCGAGATTCCCGCGAAATTTCTGGTGCCCTACAAGGGCGCGTTCGCCGACCGCTTTCCGGACGGCTTCACCATCGGCGTGGGCTCCGGCCTGTGCTACGTGGGCAAGGCGGCCGACGGGAGCCGCGTCTTTTACGCCATCGGCGATCGCGGGCCCAACGCGGACGCGCCAAAGTTCGAGACCGCCGGCAAGCCCGTGGCCACCAAGATGTTTCCGGCCCCGGACTACACCCCGTCCTTCGGCGCGCTGCGCGTCAAGGACGGCAAGGCCGTGCTGGCCAGCCTGGTCCCGCTGAAGGACGCGCGGGGCCGCGCCGTCTCCGGCCGCCCCATCCCCCTTGGGAGCGTGGGCTCCACCGGCGAGATTCCGGTGGACGACAAGCTGGCCAAGCTCTCCTTCGACCCCGAGGGGCTGGACACCGAGGGCATCGCCATTGACGCCAAGAGCCGCCGGGACCTCTGGATCTGCGACGAGTACGGGCCGTTCATCGCCAAGATCGACGGATACTCCGGCCGCATCCTCAAGAAGTACGCGCCCGGCGCGGAGCTGCCCATGATCGCGGCCGCCCGCCAGCCCAACCGGGGCTTCGAGGGCATCGCCGTCACCCCGTCCGGCAAGGTCCTGGCCGCCATCCAGTCCGTCTGCGACGTGGACGGGAAAATCAAGGAGTCGAAGGCCACCTTCGTCCGGCTGCTCCTCCTCGACCCGGTTACTGGCGCAGTGAAGCAGTACGCCTACCCCCACAACCGCGACGACTACAAGATTTCCGGCGACGCCAAGATCGGCGACCTGGCCCGGATTTCCGAGACCAGGTTCCTGCTCATCGAGCGAGGCAAGTGCGCCGACGGCAAGACCCGCATTCCGGTATACGTCATCGACCTGGCGGGCGCGTCGGACATAACCGGCGTGAAGACGGCGGACGGCAAGGAGCTGGAGACCCTGGCCGACCGCGCCGAGGTGGAGAAGCTGGGCGTGAAGTACGTCAAGAAGACCCTGCTCTTCGACCTCAAGGACTACGGGTGGAAGCCCGGCAAGGCCGAGGGCGTGGCCCTGCTGCCCGACATGCGGACCCTGGCCTTTTCCTCGGACAACGACTTCGGCTTCACCTTCAAGGTCGTGAATCCGGCCATCGGCGAGGACGGCAAGCCCGTGACCAAGATCCAGGCCTACACCGTGGACGGCGCAGGCCAGGTCAAATACAAGGGCCAGCCTGTCAGGACCAAGGTCGAGCTGGAGCCCACGGGCACCCCCTCCAAGCTGTGGATCATCACTCTGCCCCAGCGGGTGGATCGGTATTAGCCGACGGTCGGCTTATGAAATGAAAAAGGCCACCCCGAGGGGTGGCCTTGTTTTTGCCAAATGGACGAGACGATCTAGAACCGCAGGGACAGGCAGGTCAGGCCGCCGTCGAGCTTGCGGAACTCGGACATCTCCAGTTCCACGATGTTGCCGCCCAGGTCGGTGACCTTCGCCAGGGTCTTGGGAAACCCGGCCGGGACCAGGGTGGTGCCGTTGATGTACAGGCAGTTCCTGGCGTAGGCCTCGTCGTCGCCGACCACAATCCGGTCAAAGGCCTCCAGCTCCGGCGCGTTGGCGAAGAACGGAGACACGAGCAGGGTGTTGCGGCCGATGTAGTTGACGTCGGTCTTGAAATGCAGGGAGGGGCCGCAGGCGATGGGCACCACGCTGTAGCCATAGGGGCGAACGGCCTTGGCCAGGGCTTCGGCCCCGGCCTCGTTGGTCCGCTCGGAGATGCCGACGAAGAAGGTGTTCTCCACCTGGAGCACGTCGCCGCCCTCGATGATCGCGGGCGGATCGATCCTGACAACGGGGCGGCGCCGGGCCAGCACGGGCGCGATGGTCAACTGCTCGCCCTGGCGCGAAGGAGCTCCCAGCGGCGTGATGACGGCAACGTCGCTGCACACCACGGCGGTGTCTTCCACGAAACAGCAATCCGGATACCCGGCCACGGCGTCGAGCACGACGACGTCCAGGCCCAGTTCGGTCAGGGCGTGGCAGTAGGCATCGTGCTGCTTGATGGCGAGCCGGAAATCGGGTTTGCCAAGGTTGGCGGTGGTGATGCCGTCAACCATCTCCTCGGACGGTCTTCTGGTTATGGCGTGGGTGAACATGCGCTCCTCTATCCCATTTCCTTTAGGGTTTAAAGCCATTTCTGGACGACTCCAGTTCCAACAGCCGCTAGGCGACTCTCCCTTAAAGGCGCAAAACCAGGCTTCCGGCCGAGAGGTACGGCTTGTCCAACA
>NZ_JAQUWN010000056.1 GCF_028692895.1 Pseudodesulfovibrio sp. | reverse complement strand
AAGGCTTCCACAAACCGGCAAACTGATGATACCGAAATACTAGCCATGTCGGCCCTCCTTTGAGCTTCACTATTTACTGATATGTGTATCAGCTTAAGCCTGGGAGTGCCGACATGGTATTTTTATGGTCTGATACCTGCTGATGAGGCTGTCGATCTTGCTTTGCGAATCTTTGCCCATTTATGTTCCTGTTTTTCCTTTCGGCGTGCGCCGACGGGACTTTCAGTGAAAGCCGTGGCCGGGAGCATGTTCCGATTCGGGAAAATCTCCCCTCATGTGCTGAACGAACCTAAGGTTGCCGGGTGTGATGTGTCAAGAAGCGGTTCCGGGATGGCAACCGGTGCGGATTCCGTTAAGGAATGCAATGACAGCGGGTTAAGTTCGCGCGGCATGGGGGGGGGCGTCGGGGCGGACGGACCGGACCGCGGCCGGGACGCCGGGTCGGATTTTGTCCGCGCGGGCGCTCCGCGAAGGTTGACGGTGCCCGTTGACGGCCAGTATACCATGATACCGTCCCCGCGAAAGGGGCGGCAAACTCATGAACACCCATTCAATCGAGCAGGAGCGATCATGTCCGAATTCACCGGCGTCACCGTGACCAGAGAGGCCAACATCTATTACGACGGAAAGGTCACCAGCCGGACCGTCATCTTCCCGGACGGCGCCAGGAAGACCCTCGGCATCATGCTGCCCGGCGACTATGACTTCGGCACGGACAAGCCCGAGATCATGGAGATTTTGAGCGGCGAGATGCAGGTCCTGCTGCCCGGCGCCCAGGAGTGGACCCGTGTGGCGGGCGGCCAGCGCTTCGACGTGCCCGGCAAGTCCCGGTTCCAGCTCAAGGTCGCGACCGTGGCCGACTACTGCTGCTCCTACGTGGACTAGAGGAGGAGAGACATGTCCCAGGAAGGTCAGAGAATCGAGTTCGACGACGCGGGTCCCTACCTGATCCAGTTCCCCGACGGGCCCGGCCAGGCCATGCTCCTGGAGGAGCACCCGGTCTGCCTGTTCCAGTTCGGCGAGATCTACCTGCCGGTCGGCCTTTCCGTGGCCCCGGCCCTGGCCGCCGGGCTGTCCAACATGCGCCGGGCCGCCATGGGCCCGGAGCGAGAGGGCATGACCCCCATCGGGTTCGAGGAGGGCGAGCCCACCGAACTGCCCCTGCTCACCGGAACGGCCGACGAGGCCTTTCAGCACGGCGAAACCGTGTTCATCGACGTCCGCTTCGGGGACACGGCCGCGCGGCTGTGCTTCTCCATCCCGGCGGCGGCCCTGGTGGGCCAGGTCCTTTCCCAGATTCCCGCCGCCTAGCCCGGCCGCGCGCCGGCCAGGCGCAAAAGCCGGAATCAGGCCGAACCGCGCCTATTCTTCGCGGCCGCGCCGAAATCGAAGCCGTTTCCCGAAATAACGCCGTCGGAATTGCCTTCCGGCGGTGTTTTTCTCCGTTGCTCCTTGACACTTTCGCGTACGTGTGATTTGTTGCAAAAGGGTGTCGCAAACGTTTGCGGCAACGTTTGCGGAGCGGCGGAGGCGAACCGTTTTTCTTGAAAAACAACGCTGACGCACGGCTTTCCCAGGGATCGAGCGGGGGGCAGGGCATGGTTTTCGACGACTATCCGCATCGACGGCTCAACCAGCTTACGGGCGAGTGGGTGCTGGTGTCGCCGCACCGCACCAGGCGGCCCTGGCAGGGCCAGCAGGAGAGCCCGGACCTGGAGTCCCGGCCCGCGCACGACCCGGGCTGCTACCTCTGTCCCGGCAACCGCCGGGCCGGGGGCGAGGTCAACCCCGACTACGACGGGACCTTTGTCTTCACCAACGATTTCGCGGCCCTTTTGCCCGATGCCCCGCCCGCCGACCCGGCGGCGGGCGATGACCTGCTGGTGGCCGAGCCCGAGCCCGGAACCTGCCGGGTGGTCTGCTATTCCCCGCGTCACGACCTGTCCATGGCCCGGCTGGGCGTGGACCGCGCCGCCGGGGTGGTGGACCGCTGGTGCGAGGAGTACCGCGAGCTCGGGGCCCGCGAGGGGATCGGCCACGTCCAGATTTTCGAGAACCGGGGCGCGGTCATGGGCTGCTCCAACCCGCATCCCCACGGCCAGATCTGGGCCACGGCCTCGGTGCCCATGCTGCCCGGCCGGGAGGACGCCCGCCAGCGCGCGCACCTGGCCGACCGGGGCGAGTGCCTGCTCTGCCGCTACCTGCGGCGCGAGCTCGCGGACCGGGAGCGGCTGGTCTTCGAGAACGGCCACTTCGCCGTGCTGGTTCCGTTCTGGGCCACCTGGCCCTTCGAGACCATGATTCTGCCCAAGGCGCACATGGCGTCCATCCTGGACATGGACGCGGCCGCCCGGCGCGCCCTGGCCGACGCAATGGTCCGTCTGAACGTCCGCTACGACAATCTTTTCCAGACCTCGTTCCCCTTTTCCATGGGCATCCATCAGCAGCCCACGGACGGCGCGGACCATCCCCACTGGCATTTCCACCTGCACTACTATCCGCCGCTCCTGCGCTCCAAATCGGTGAAGAAGTTCATGGTCGGCTTCGAGATGCTGGCCATGCCCGCGCGCGACCTGACCCCCGAGGCGGCCGCCGCCCGGCTGCGCGAGCTGTCCGAGGTCCACTACCTGGAGGGCGCGTGAGGGAGACCGTGACCGCCTTTAGCCGCCACCTGGAGGATGGCGGGCTGGACGCGCTCCTGGCCGAGTTCTACGGCGAGGAGGCCCTGCCCGTGCAGCGCCAGCGCTATCAGGCCCTGCTCCACCGCATGGAGCGGTGCGAGCTCGCGGGGCGGGCCGTGCTGGTCAGCGTGCCGGGCCGGACAGAGCTGGGCGGCAACCATACGGACCATAACCACGGCGTGGTCCTGGCCGCGGGCGTGCATTTCGACTGCCTGGCCCTGGCCGTGTCCGTGGACGAGCCGCGCATCCGGGTCCGCTCCGAGGGGTTCGCGGACGAGATCGAGGTCTCCCTGGACGACCTGGAGCCCCGGCCGGAGGAGCGCGAGCGGCCCGTGGCCCTGGTGCGCGGCGTGGCCCATGCCCTGCGTGCGGCGGGGTACGCGGTGGGCGGGTTCGACGCCTGCGTGTCCGGCGGCGTGCCCATGGGCGTGGGGCTGAGCTCGTCGGCCGCCTTCGAAGTCTGCCTGGGCCGCATCCTGAGCGAGCTGCGCAACGGCGGGCGGATCGATCCCGTGACCCTGGCCCGGTGCGGCCAGGCGGCCGAGAACATCCATTTCGGCAAGCCGTGCGGGCTGATGGACCAGTTGGCCTGCGCCTGCCAGGGCGTGGTCTCCATCGACTTCGCCGACCCCGGGAACCCGGCCGTGCGCAACGTGGATTTCGATTTCGAGGGCTCTGGCTACCGACTCGCGGTGGTGGACACCGGCGGCAGCCATGCGGACCTGACCCCGGACTATGCGGCCATTCCCGAGGAGATGCGCCGGGCCGCCCGCGTCCTGGGCCGGGAGTACGCGCGCGGGCTGACCGTGGACGACGTCCTGGCGGCGGCCCCCCGGCTGCGGCGCGAGGCGGGGGACCGGGCCGTGCTGCGCCTGCTGCATTTCATCGAGGAGTCCGACCGGGCGGCGGCCGAGGCCGAGGCCCTGGACCGGGGCGACATGGCCGGGTTCCTCGACCTGGTGCGGGCTTCGGGCGATTCCTCCTGGCGGCTCCTCCAGAACTGTTTCAGCCCCTCCCAGCCGCTGGCCCAGCCCATCCCGCTGGCCCTGACCCTGAGCGAGCGGTTCCTGGGCGGCGACGGCGCCTGGCGCATCCAGGGCGGCGGTTTCGCCGGGACCATCCAGGCCTACGTGCCCGCGGACCGGTTCGAGGCCTACCGCGCCTTCATGGAGGGCGTGTTCGGGCCGAGGTCCGTGCTGCCCCTGCACATCCGTCGGCCGGGGCGCGAGGTCGTCTTCCGCCGCGACGCGCGGGAGGGGGGGTAGCCGTGGCCCAGTTCACCATCAAGGACCTCGCCCGCGAGCTGGACGTCTCCGCGTCCACGGTCTCGCGCGCCCTGCGCGGCCATCCGGACATCAGCGACGCCACCAAGAAGCGCGTGGCCGAGGCCGCCGAGCGCCACAACTACCATCCCAACCAACTGGCCCAGTCGCTCCAGAAGCGCCGCTCCAACACCATCGGGGTCATCGTGCCCGAGATCGGCCACGACTTCTTCTCCACGGCCATCAGCGGCATCGAGGAGGTGGCCTACGAGAACGGCTACACCATCATGGTCTGCCAGTCGGGCGAGACTCTGCGCCGAGAGATCATCAACACCCAGGCCCTGGTGGCCAACCGCGTAGCCGGGCTGCTCATCGCCATCTCCTCCCAGACCACGAACAGCGAGCACCTCTCCGGAGCCATGCGCCAGGGCGTGCCCCTGGTCCAGTTCGACCGCGTGGTCGAGTCCCTGCCCACCAGCAAGGTGGTGGTGGACGACTTCCGCGCGGCCTATATCGCAACCTCCCACCTGGCCGAGGCCGGGTACCGGCGCATCGGCCACATGGCCGGCCAGGACGGCATCGCCCTGAACCGCAACCGGTTCGAGGGCTACCGCGCCGCCCTGCACGACCACGACCTGGACTACGACGCGCGCTTCCACCTGCACGGCGGCTATGCCGAGGAGGACGGCCGACGGGGCGCGGCACGCTACCTGGCCATGGCCGAGCGGCCCGACGCCGTGCTGGCCATCAACGACCCCGTGGCCGTGGGACTGTACGTGGAATTCAAGCGGGCCGGGCTGCGCATCCCCGACGACATCGCCCTGGTCGGCTTTTCCGACACCCCGGCCGCCGCGCTCATCGAGCCCGCGCTGACCACCGTCTTCCAGCCCGCTTTCGCCATGGGCCGTGCGGCGGCGTCGCTTTTGCTGAAGCAATTCGACGCGGATGATGCTACGATGGTTCCCGAGACCGTTGTGCTCGACACCGAGCTGCGGGTTCGGGGATCGTCCGCGAGGAGGAGAGGCTGATGCCGATTTCGCATCAATCCTGGGGCGTTGCGCCGCAAGGCGAATCTGTCCGCCTGTTCACCCTGGAAGGGGCGAACGGCCTGCGGGCGCAGGTGGCGGAATACGGCGCGACCCTGGTCTCCCTGCGCGCGCCCGACCGGAGCGGCGAACCCGGCGAGGTCGTCCTGGGCTACGATTCCCTGGAGGGATACGTCCGGGGCGACGCCTGCCTGGGCGCGACCATCGGCCGGGTGGCCAACCGCATCGCCCGCGCCCGGTTCGAGCTGGACGGCTGCGCCTGGAACCTGGCTCCCAACTGGCGGGGCCATCAGCTCCACGGCGGGCCCCGCGGCTTCCACCGCCGCGTCTGGACGGCCGAGCCGGTGGAGGGGCCCGGCGGCCCGGCCCTGGCCCTGACCCTGTTCAGCGGCCACGGCGACCAGGGCTACCCCGGCAACCTGCGCGTCACCGTGACCTACGCCCTGACCGAAACCGGCCTGCGCATCGGCTACCGGGCCGAGAGCCGGGACCTGCCCACGCCGGTCAGCATGACCGGGCATCCCTACTTCAACCTGGCCGGGTCGGGCCGAGGCGACGTCCTTGGCCACACGGCCGAGTTCTTCGCCTCCCGCTACCTGCCCACCGACCCGGACCTTATCCCCACCGGCGAGGTCGCGCCCACGGCCGGGACCCCGCTCGATTTTTCCGCGCCGACCCCGGTGGGCGAGCGCATCGACGAGAAATTCCCGGCCCTGGAAACGGCCGGGGGATACGACCATTATTACGTCCTGGACGGCGAGCCCGGCGCAATGCGCCCGGCGGCGGTGATCCGCGAGCCCGGCTCCGGCCGGACCCTCACGGTCCTGACCACCCAGCCCGGCTTCCAGTTCTACACCGGCAACTCGCTGGACGGGACAGGCCGGGGCGGGGCGCGCTACGGGCGGCGGGCCGGGCTGTGCGTGGAGCCGTCGGGCTTCGTGGACGCGCCCAACCATCCGGCATTTCCCTCCGTGATCATCGATTCGAGCACGGCGTACGCACAGGCAACAGAGTACCGCTTCTCCGCATCGTGAGGCGGCAAACGACAGACAGGATGGCAGCATGGCAGACGTGGAGTTGAGGCAGGTCGTCAAACGGTTCGGCAAGGTGGAGGTGGTGCCCGGCATCGACCTCAAGATCCGGGACGAGGAGTTCATCGTCCTGGTCGGCCCCTCGGGGTGCGGCAAGTCCACGGTGCTGCGCATGGTGGCCGGGCTGGAGGGGATCACCAGCGGCGAGATCCTCATCGGCGGCCGGGTGGTCAACCAGGTTTCGCCCAAGGACCGCAACGTGGCCATGGTCTTCCAGAACTACGCCCTGTACCCGCACATGACCGTGCGCGAGAACATGGGCTTTTCCCTGAAGATGCGCGGCGAGTCGCGGGAGGACATCGCGACCCACGTGGCCGAGGCCGCCCGCATCCTGGAGCTGACCCCCTACCTGGACCGCAAGCCGTCCGAGCTCTCGGGCGGCCAGCGCCAGCGCGTGGCCATGGGCCGGGCCATTGTCCGCAGCCCGGACGTCTTTCTCTTCGACGAGCCCCTCTCCAACCTCGACGCCCAGTTGCGCACCCAGATGCGCATGGAGCTCAGGAAGATGCACCTGCGGCTCAAGACCACCACCATCTACGTCACCCACGACCAGATCGAGGCCATGACCCTGGCCGACCGCATCGTCATCCTCAAGGGCGGGGACATCCAGCAGGTCGGTACGCCCATCGAGGTCTTCGAGAAGCCGGCCAACGCCTTCGTGGCCCGGTTCATCGGCAACCCGCCCATGAACATCCTCGAAGGCGTGTTCCGGATCTGCGACGGCAAACGGTTCGTGGAGGTGGGCAAATCCGTCTTTCCGGTGCCGGACGGCCGGGGCGCGGTCCTTGCCGACGGCGCGCCGGTCCTGGCCGGCATCCGGCCCGACTCCATCAAGATGGGCGACTCCATCGAGAAGCTGCCCAGGGAGTGGTGGTGCCGCGGCGAGGTCGTGGTCTCGGAGGTCTTGGGCGGCCAGTCCCACCTGGAGATCGTCATCGACGGCGAGAACGAGCTTATCGCAGAGGTGGAGGGACGGGTGGTGGCCCACCCCGGCGAAATCGTGCCCATCGGGTTCGAGTTCGACCGCATGGCCCTGTTCGACCCGGAGACAACCCTGGCGGTCGATTGATTTTTCGATATGGCAACTTGTCGGATTCAATGAGTTTTGATTGTCATGTAGTGATTGTTCAACATTAGGAGGTATCATGATGAAAACTTTTGCCAGGTTGTTCGTCGTCCTGATCGCCGCCCTGCTGCTCTCCGCGCCGCAGGCCGTTCAGGCCAAGGAACTGACCGGTGATCTGGAGATCTTCTCCTGGTGGGCCGGTGACGAAGGTCCGGCGCTTCAGGCCCTGATCGACATCTACAAACAGCAGAACCCCAAGGTGAACGTCATCAACGCCACGGTCACCGGCGGCTCCGGCGTCAACGCCAAGGCCGTGCTCAAGACCCGTATGCTCGGCGGCCAGCCGCCGGATTCCTTCCAGGTCCACTCCGGTCAGGAGCTGATCGGCACCTGGGTCAAGGCCGGACGCATGGAAGACCTGACCCCGATGTTCAAGGAGCAGGGGCTCATGGACGTCTTCCCCGAGGGGCTGCTCAAGCTGATCGGCACCGAGGACGGCATCTGGTCCGTGCCGGTGAACATCCACCGCTCCAACGTGATGTGGTACATCCCGGCCAACCTGAAGAAGTGGGGCGTGGCCGCTCCCAAGACATGGGACGACTTCCTGGCCATCGCGCCCAAGCTGAAGGCCCAGGGCGTCGTGCCCCTGGCCCTGGCCCAGAACTGGACCTGCAACCACCTCTGGGAATCCGTGGCCCTGGCCTCCATGGGTGCGGACAACTGGGACGCCCTGTGGTCCGGCAAGCTGAAGTTCGACTCGCCCGAGGGCGTCAAGGCCTGGGAGCTGTTCGGCAAGGTGCTTGCGTACACCAACTCCGACGCCTCCTCCCTGTCCTGGCAGCAGGCCACGGACATGGTCATCGACGGCCGCGCCGCCTTCAACGTCATGGGCGACTGGGCCGCGGGCTACATGTACACCACCAAGAAGATGCAGCCCGGCAAGGACTTCGGCTGGGCGCCGTCTCCCGGCACCTCCGGCGAGTTCATGTTCCTGGCCGACTCCTTCGGCCTGCCCAAGGGCGCGCCGCATCGCGACAACGCCCTGGCCTGGCTGGCCCTCCTCGGGTCCAGGAAGGGCAGCGACGCCTTCAACCCGCTCAAGGGTTCCATCTCGGCCCGCAAGGACTCCGACCTGTCCCTGTACAACGGCTACCTGCAGTCCGCCGCCAAGGACTGGAAGAGCGACCGCGTGGTCGGCTCCCTGGCCCACGGCGTGGCCGCCAACGAGACCTTCATGGGCGGATTCGCCTCGGTCATGGAGATGTTCCTGAAGACCAGGAACGCCAGGACCGCGGCCGCCGCCTGCCAGCAGCTCGCCACCAAGGCCGGCATCTAATCGGATCAACAACGGGCGCTTGCGCCGGGGGCACCGGCCCCCGGCGCGGCCCGAACCAACGGGTTGTTTCATGCGGGAAGCTTCGCGAGACAGAATTAAGGCCTTCCTGACGCTCTTGCCCTCGATGGTCCTCATCGGAGTGTTCGTCTACGGGTTCATCGGCAACACGGTCTGGACCTCCATGACCGACTGGGGCGGGTCCGGCTCCCTGGCCCTTGACCCGGAGAAGCACTTCATCGGCCTGGACAACTACGTGGACCTGTTCACCGGGTTCCTCAGCGGCGGGTTCCGCCAGGACCTGGTCAACGCGGTCTACTACTCGCTCATGCTGCTCGGCGGCGCGGTGGGGCTCGGCATGTTCATCGCCATCCTGCTTGACCGCAAGCCCTGGGGCGAGGGCTTCCTGCGCACCGTTTTTCTCTACCCCATGTCCCTGTCCTTCATCGTCTCGGGAACCATCTGGCGCTGGCTCCTGGCCCCCCAGGGCGGGGTCAACGTCCTGCCGACCTATGCGGGGCTCAAGCCCCTGCATTTCGATTGGCTGTCGAGCACCGGGGCGGTGCTGGTGTTCAACTGGCAGCACCTGTTCAGCGTGCTGCTTTACGTGGCTGCCTTCTTCATGATCCTGCTGGGCCTGTGGGGGATGCGCCACGACCCGCGCAAGGCGATCCGGCGCTGGCTGGTCCCCGGCATTGTTGTCGGGGCGGCCACCTGGCTCTTCGGCGGGCTCCTGCCCGACGCCCTGTTCATGGAGGAGGAGCACGGCTTCAACCTGGCCACGCTCGGCATCATCATCGCCACCATCTGGCAGTATTCGGGCTACACCATGGCCCTCTACCTGGCCGGGTTCAACGGCATTTCCCAGGACCTGCGCGACGCGGCCATGCTCGACGGCGCGGGCGAGGTCGGCTACTACCGCCACGTGGCCATTCCCATGCTCAAGCCCATCACCATTTCGGCGGTGATCATCCTCTCGCACATCTCGCTCAAGATGTTCGACCTGATCTTCGCCATGACCGGCCCGGACAACGCGGAGACCGGCCATCCGGCCCTGACCATGTACCTGACCACCTTCCGGGCCAACGACTTCGCCAGGGGCGCGGCCATCGCCGTGGTCCTGTTCCTGGTGGCGGCCACCTTCATCATCCCGTACCTGGTCAGCCAGTACAAACAGCGGAGGAGGGGATAGGCCATGACCGCGCGCAAGTTCTCCCCCGGCTCCGTCCTGCTCTACGGGACCCTGGCCCTGCTGGCCCTGTTCTTCCTGATGCCCGCCTACATGGCTGTGGTCACGGCCCTCAAGCTGCCCGCCGACATCTCCCTGCCCACGGCCTGGGAGTTTCCGGAGACCCTCAACTGGGCGAGCTTTTCCCAGGCCATCGACCTGCTCCGGCCCGCTTTCGTCAATTCCATCATCCTGACCCTTTCGGCCACGGCGGGCTCCACCGTGCTCGGCTCGCTCAACGGCTATGTCTTCGCCAAGTGGAAGTTCAAGGGCAGCGAGGTGGTCTTCACCCTGTTCCTGTTCGGCATGTTCATCCCGTACCAGGTCATCCTCATCCCGCTTTTCCAGACGCTCCGGGCCATGCACCTCTACGGGGGGCTGCCGGGGCTGATCCTGGCCCATGTCGTCTACGGCCTGCCCATCACCTCGCTCATCTTCCGCAACTTCTACGCCCAGATTCCCACGGCCCTCATCGAGTCGGCCCGGCTGGACGGCGCGGGCTTCTTCTCCATCTACCTGCGCATCGTCTTCCCGCTCTCGGTGCCCGGCTTCGTGGTCACCAGCCTGTGGCAGTTCACCCAGATCTGGAACGAGTTCCTGTGGGGCATCTGCCTGACCCGGCACGCGGACAACCCCATCACCGTGGGGCTGGCCCAACTGGCGGGCGGCCAGGCCGTGAGCTGGAACCTGCCCATGGCCGGGTCCATCATGGCCGCCGTGCCCGTGCTGGCCATCTACATCTTCCTGGGCCGCTACTTCATCCGGGGCCTCCTGGCCGGTTCGGTCAAGGAATAGCCTTCCGCCCTGTCTCGCCCGCCCGGCCCCGCCGCCCGGTCACGGTCGCCCGGCCAGAACCGGCAGCGGCCTTCACCCCTGCCCAGGCCCCATGGCTTTCACTCCGGCCTCCGCGTGTCGCGCAAAATCGTGCAAGGCAATTGCGCACAATTGGCAATGGCAAGGTTGTTGCGCCCTTTTGTCTTGCAACGCGCCTCCGGCGGACCGGAGCGGGCGAAATTGTCGCGAATTTTTTTTGAAGCCACTCGACGTTCCGATAGGCAGCGGCCCGCAGCGGCAACTGATTACGAGAGAAAATCGTTGGTATTGATTGGTCAATCAATGGTGGTGGCCATATTGGACCAGCCTGATTCCGCACCGCGGCGAGAGGGGGGCGGCGCCCCTCGGAAAGCCGCCCTCGCAATGAAAATGAACCCGCAATTTCGCGCAATGGGGTTGGCGAGGCACGCTCTATGCAAATCGTGGTCATTCCATGCAAGGAGGAAGCACAATGGAACTCATCTTCAACGTACACGGTCATTCCTGTGACCTGGCACTGCATCCCATATCCGGCAAGACCGCCCGACTCATCAAGGAGCACGGCTCGGACGTGTATTCCATGAAGCCCCTGGAGTGGTGGCGCAAGGGCAACACGGCCACCTGGGGAATGCGCATCGATGACGAGTGCAACATCAAGGTGACCCTGGACGGCAAGCCCGTGGACTTCGACTATAAGATGATCACCGCCAACCCGCTCAAGATCCGCCGCCGGATGTACCTGGACAGCAAGGCCAAGTTCCTGTGCGTTCTCGGCTTCGACAACGAGATCTGCAACTTTTCCTGGAAGTGGGACAACGTCGAGGAATTCGATCCGCACAAGTTCGACTTCATGGTCCACCAGTGGGACCGGATCATGGGACAGAAGGACTACTTCATCCTGGACGAAATCCGCTACGGCGGCACGTTCGCCGACCGGCACGACTGGTGCGACGCAGCGGGCTTCTCCCTGGTCACGCCGCGCGTCATCGACCTGGCCGAAGTTCGGCAGGAACTGACCAACGGCGCTTCCGAGCACTCCGGAGACCCCTTCCCGGCTCCGGAGATCGGCGCACACAACCGGCAGGCCTAGCTGTTTCGCCGGGGGGCGCACCTCTCACCCTTCCCCGGCTCAAGCGGGCCCCCGTCTTCCGTCGCGGGGGCCCGCAAGTCCGCTCCGGTCAGGGGCGGGCAGTGTTCGGCCGCGCTTGGCGAATCGGCGTCCGCCGCACATGCTGATGATTTTTCACGGCCCGACAGGTCGTGACTCGGGACTCCTCCCCGAAGGTCCCGGCTGCGCTCCCGGCGCGGGATGCGGTTGTCCGCGCCCCGTCGGCGAGGGGGCCGGGGCTATTCCGGTTCCACGAAATAGGCGATCCGCGTGCGCGGCGATAGGTATTCGAGGACCTTCGGCGGCAGGTGGGCCAGGCGGATGGACTTCTCCACCCGCAGGTCCTCCTCGTCGGCCAGGTCCACGATCAGCGCCTCCCTGCGGGGGACGTTCTCGTCGTAGACGACCACGCTCGGGTTGAGCTGGTTGCGCGGGTTGACGGACATGACCATGCCCACAGCGCCGTTGGAGAGCTCCACCACGGTACCGGGCGGGTAGATGCCCAGGCAGCGGATGAACAGGGCGAGCAGCTCCATGTCGAAAAGGTGCTTCTGCTGGCCGAACATGTACGACAGGGCCAGGTAGGGCGTCAGGCTCTGGCCCGGGTCCGGCTGGTTGGTGTGGTTGTCGTAGGCGTCGGCGATGGCCAGGATGCGCGCCAGGGGGTCGATGGCCTCGCCCGTGAGGCCGTCCGGATAGCCCGAGCCGTCCATGCGCTCGTGGTGCTGGGCCACGACCCGCGCGGCCGCGTCGGGAAAGCCGCCCACCCCGAGGAGCGCGGCCTCGCCCCGGCGCGGGTGCTGCTCCAGCGTCTCCCGTTCGGAGCGGGTCATGTCCCCGCGTTTGTGGAGCAGCATCCTTGGCAGACCCGCCTTGCCGATGTCGTGAAACAGCGCGGCCAGCCCGAGGGCGTTCATTGCTTCAGGCGGGAGCCCGGCCTCCCGGCCGACCATCAGCGAAAGCACGGCCACGTTCATGGGGTGGGAGTACGCCGTCTCGGCCCGGTCCACCACATGCATCAGGTGCAGGGTGGACTCGCGGTCCTCCAGAAAATAGTCGGCCAGCCGGTCGACAAAGGCTACGGCCTGACCCACGGACTGGGCCGTGCCGCCGGCGACCGAGCTGAGGATGGCGTTGAAGGCCTGGATGCAGGCGTTGAACCGCTCCTCGCAGCGGGCGATGCGCTCCTTCTTTTCCCGAAGACGCCTCGACCGCTCGCGCTTGGCGTTCAGGAGGTGGTCCAGGGTCCGGGCCGTCTGGCCGTTCTCTTCCCGCGCGGCTTCCGGCTCGCCCCTGCCCGGCTTGAGGGGGAGCACGTCGCACCGCTCCGGCACGCAGATGACCTCCCGGATGCCGAGCTGGCGGATGAGCTCGATCTGCTCCGCGTCCTTGACCTTGAAACTGTTGAACAGGAACGGGTGATCGAACCACCTGGCTCCCTCCAGGCGGATGAAGACGCCGGGCCGGAGCTGGCTGACGGAAATGCGGAATTCGGGGGCGTAGCTGTTGGTCATGACGTCGTTTCAGATACCGCATCGCCGCCCGGCGTACAACCTCAATCGACTCTCCGCCGGTTTGGCCCGCTCCCTTCACGGCTGCGCCGGGCAGGGAGATGGGGGAGCCGGCTTTCGTTTACAAAAGAATCGGCTTCCTTCCAACTTGAACCGATGCGGCACGAAGGCGAGGATTTCGGCGTTAGACGGCCGATGGCCGCAATGGGCCGGGAAACGGGGGCGGCCAGGCCATTGCCAAGTCGGGGCAAATGGGGTACCTCTGCTTTGTGAAGTTGGTTTCCACATGATTTCCCAACGAAAAGACTGAATTTTTCATATAGGCAACATCGATGGACCAAAAGCGACCGTTATCCCGGACACGGGTCCGGGCTGGCCTTATATTCCTGTCATTCCTGCTCATGGCGGGCGTCATTGTCGCCCGGATCGGCGTTTTCCACGTTGGCTACGACGAGGAGGGTTTGTCCGGCAGCGTGTCAATCAAGGGAACCCTGAAGCCCGAGGAGCTGCGCCTCACGGGCGGCGAGGTGCGCAAGCTCAACCGCGCCGTGGAGGAGCACCGCGACACCTTCTCCAAGGTGGACCTGTTCCTCGACGTCAAGGACAAGTCCCCGTCCGTCAAGCCGGGCACCGTCCTGGTATGGGCCATGATCCTCAAGGCCAACGGCGACTGCGAGGTCCGCTCCTGGAGCCGCAAGGTGCCCCGGTCGGAGCTGGTGCCGCAGATGGTCCTTTATATGGACCGCGCGGCCAAGGAATACAAGGAATTCAAGAAGCATCCCGACGTGAAGCAGAGCTTCAAGTGTCTGTACATCTAGATGAAGCGAGCGTTCCGGGCGGCCCGTGCAGCTTGCGCGAGTCTCGCGCCTGCTGACGGAAACGTTGCGAGCAGAACATAACCCCCTGCACCAGTGGGAACAGGGGGTGTTTTCTTGCCGGGCATTCCCTGGCGGCCAAGCCATACAACCGCCGCTTCCTGCGGCGCAATGCAACGCGTCACGGCGCGATGCCGTTGCCGACGACGCGCGCGAACGCTTCAAAGGAAGACTTCCACGATGAAAAAGCGTATAATTCTGTTTAGTTGCCTTTTCCTTGCGTGCCTGGCCCTGACGGCTGCCCCCGGCGGCGCCCGGGAGTCGGACGCGCCGGTCTCGGCGGCGGACCTGATTTCCGGCAAGCCGCAGCAGGCGCCGATCGCGGGGATGGTCACCATGGTGGACATCGGCGCGCATTCCTGCATCCCCTGCAAGATGATGACGCCGATCATCGAGGCGCTGTCCAAGGAATACGAGGGAAGGGCCGCCATCGTCTTCATCGACGTGTGGGAGCATCGGGAGGAGGCGGCCAAGTACGGCGTCCGGACGATCCCCACGCAAATCTTCTATGACGGCCGGGGCGTGGAGCGGTATCGCCACGTCGGCTTCCTGGACCGGGAGAGCATCGTCGCGAAGCTGGCCGAGCTCGGCGTCCGGTAGTCCCGCATGGACCAGGCGTTCCTCCTCATCAACCAATGGATGACGGGCGGGGTCCTGCTCGGCGCTTTGGGCTGCTTCATGTGGGGCATGGTCAGCGTCCTGTTCAGCCCCTGCCATCTGGCCTCCATCCCGCTCATCGTCGGCTACGTGGCGGGCCAGGACCGGCTCGTCGAGGGGCGGCGGGCCACCGTGTTCGCCCTGCTCTTCACCTCCGGCCTGTTCCTCACCATCGCGGCCATCGGCGTCGTCTGCTCCCTGCTGGGCCGGATGCTGGGCGACGTTGGGCCCTATTGGACCATCGCCGTGGGCCTGATCCTCCTCTGGGTCGCCCTGGACATGCTCGGCGTGTCCAGTTGTTCCCTGTCCGGCGGACTGATGGCCCGGCTGAAGGTCAAGGGCATGTCCGGGGCCTTCCTCCTCGGACTTGCCTATGGCGTCCTGTCCGGATCGTGCACCTTCGGGTTCATCGCCCCCATCCTCGCCATCATCACGGTGCAGGAAAAGATCCTCACCGGCGTGGCCTTCATCGCGCTTTTCGGCCTGGGCCACTGCATCCCCATCGCGGTGGCGGGCGGTTCGGCCGCCCTGGTCGGGAAACTGCTCGCCAACTCGGCCTGGCAGCGCGGCGGAATGGTCTTTCGCCGCCTGGCGGGCGTGTTGATCGGTCTGCTCGGGCTGTATTTCATCGCCAAGCCGTTCATCACGGCGGCGTAGGGCGGTTGCCGAGCCGCCGGAGCGGATGCGGTCTTTTCTTCATTTCGCCCCGAAAAACATTGTCCTGCGTGGCGCAACGGGCTATATTTGAAACCAGTATGGAAGCTGCGGCCCATGGAAATCGTCCCTGCGGCCGTGGCGTCCGGAAAGAGATGCGGGCCAATGCGGGAACATTCGCAAACCGGAAGAAACGTGCTGCTTTTCCTGCTGCTGCTGGCGGCGGGGGGCGCGCTGGTGCTCTTCCGGACCGACGTGGTCGGCTTCTTCAAGGCCTCAAGTCCCACCTATGACAAGGCGCTGCTCCCGGCGGTGACCGTCAGCGGCGCCTATTCCGTGGAAGACCTGCGTCTCTCCCCGGCGGAGATCCAGAAACTGAACGTCTCCTCCCTGATCCACCGCGACATCTTCACCGGCATCGGGCTTACGCTCAATCCCGCGTCCAAACGCGCCGCCGGGCCCGTCGGCTCGACCACTCCGCTGGACCTGGGCCTGGTCTTCAAGACGGAGGAGAATTCCGAGGTCTGCTGCTGGCCGCGGACGGTGAAGCGGCGCGACCTGGTGCCCCACGTGGTCCGGTCCCTGGAGCGGGCCAAGGAACTCTACACGCATTATCGCAAGGAGATCGGCGACCGCCGGTCCATCAAACGCCTCTACCTCTAGCCCGGCCTTGCGGCCGACAGCCTAGTCCCGCTCCATGTCCTCAAGCAGGATGTCCAGGGCGCGGACCGAGATGCGTATTTCCATGAACGACAGGGCGAGGGACACGGCCAGGAAGAGCAGACTCGCGCCGAAGAGGATGGACCCGGCCAGCTCCCAGTCCTGGAACAGGCAGACCATCGAGAAGATGCAGCAGAGCATGGAGATGATGGCGTAGCCCTGCATGCGCCGGATCAGGTGGATGCGCAGGCGCAGGTTCTCGATCTGCTGGCGGATGGAATGGTGCTTTTCGCGGCGGTATTGGTCGTGCAGGGAGCGCACCCGGCTGCCCAGGGAGAGGAAGCGGTTGGTGAAGGCCAGCATGAAGAGCGAGATGGCCGGGAAGAGCAGGGCGGGGGTGGTGACGGATATCTGCATGCCCGGACCCTACAGGGCGGCGGCCCGGACGTCCAGAGCCACGCCTCGCGGGCGGCCGCCGCGGATTCGTCGTCTGCGTCTCGGGCCGGGCCGGCTTGCCCGACGCCCGGCGGAGGCGATGCAACGGCAAGGTCCTCACGCCCAATGCCGACAAGCTCGGCGTCATGGACGCCACTGTCGCGCGCAACAGCGTGCGCGCATTTACCGGCCGGCCCCTCCACCCGGCCGAGCTGGACTCGCTCATCGACGCGGCCCGGTTCGGCGCGGCTGCCATGAACGCGGCCATCGCCAACGCCTTTCTCGTGCTCCGGGCCGTGGAGCTCGGCCTCGGCCCCTGCTTGGCGGGCATGGCCCGGCGGGGCCAAGGTCAAGAGACTGCCCGGCCTCGACCCGGCCCTGCGCATCGTGGGCCTGCCCGCCCTGGCCATCCCGCGTCGGGCCAGGCGGCAACCATCCCCGCAAGTCCCGCCGGGACATCCTCACTAGCCTGGATTCGCCGCGATTTTGAAGCGTCGGCCCCGTCCCGGTTCCGGGACGGGGTCTTTTTCCCCCGTTGCGGGCCGTGCCGGGCCTGAGCGGCTAAAGGGGCGCTTCATGCGCCGGAAAGCGCCGCGCCACGAGGCGTTTTCGTCCGGGACGTCATTTTTTGCAGAACCCGGAGTCAAACGTTGACGGTTTCTGAAAACCGGGGTTAAGACGGCATCTTCAGAACTGACCGGTCAGTTCTGAGCCGTATTTCCCGCCCGGCCCGGAGCCCGGCGGACCGCCCCTCGGGCGAAAGAGGAAAACAGGATGGAATACACCGACAAGCAGGAGCGGATTCTCGACGCGGCGGCGGATCTTTTCGCCCGGCAGCCCTTCCACAAGGTGCTGCTGAGCGACGTGGCGCGCACGGCCGCCGTGGGCAAGGGGACCCTCTACCTCTATTTCAACAGCAAGGAGGACCTCTACTTCGCGGTCCTCTACCGCGAGTTCGACAACCTGCTCACCCGGCTCAAGGGCATCGCGGCCGACCCTGCCCTGGCTCCGGACGCCCAGCTCTCGGCCATCGTGGGCGAGCTGGCGCGCCATTTTCTCAAGAAGGCGGCCAACATGGACATGCAGGGCGTGGTCCTGACCTGCCCGTCCACCGACGACTGGCGGCTGCGGCGCGCCGAACTGCTGGCCCTCATCGAGGCCATCATCCGGCGGGGCGTGGCAATGGGCATGTTTCACGACCAGGACCCCCGGCTCACGGCCAAGTACATCCCCGGCCTGTTGCGCGGAGCCTGCCATTTCGAGCCCCAGGACACGGACATCGAGGCGGTCAGCCGACATGCGGCCAGCTTCGTGCTCCAGGGGCTGGCCGGGAAGGACTAATCGTCGCCGGGCGGGAGCGCCGTCCCGTCAGGGCCGGCACAACCATTTTTCACGCAAGGGATTCATGAGCAACGAGACGAAAACCAACGGCCGGTTGGCCGCCTTGAGGCGCCTCCTGACGGGCCGAAGCGCCCACGGGGGGAAGAGGCCGTTGTATCTTTTCGCCGCCGGGGTCTTTCTGGCCGGGCTGGCGGCAGGGTATCCGGTCTATCAGCGGATCATGACCCACGAGTCCACGGACGACGCGTTCGTGGAGGCGCAGGTCGTGTCCATCAGCCCGCGCGTGGCCGGGCACATCGCAAAGGTCCTGGTCGCCGACAATCAGCGCGTGGAGAAGGGCGAGCTGCTGGCCGAGGTGGATCGGCGCGACTT
Organism: Pseudodesulfovibrio sp.; assembly: GCF_028692895.1. GTDB lineage: Bacteria > Desulfobacterota > Desulfovibrionia > Desulfovibrionales > Desulfovibrionaceae > Pseudodesulfovibrio. The sequence continues at coordinate 4,006 of NZ_JAQUWN010000056.1, read as the reverse complement.
CGAGGTCGCCCTGGAGATAGCCGAGGCCAAGCGCCAGGCGGCCGTCGCCTCCCTGGACGAGGGCCGGGCCCGGGTGGCCGCCGCGCGCAACAAGATGGCACAGCAGGGGGCGTCCCTGTCCTCGGTGGAGGCCGAGCTGGCCCAGGCCAGGGCGGGCGTGGCCGAGGTCAAGGCGGGAACCGACCGCGACGAGAGCGACCTGGAGCGCATGCGCCGCATCGCCGACGCCGGGGCCGTGAGCCGCCAGGAATTCGACCACGCCAAGGCTCAGGCGGACATGAGCCGGGCCAAGCTGAACTCCGCCAAGCGCCAGGTGGACACCCAGGCCGCGCGCATCGCCCAGGCCAGGGCGTCCGTCGGCACGGCCGGAGACGAACTGCGCCAGGCCGAGGCGCTGGCGCAGATCCGCGCCGCCGACCTGCGCGAGGCCGAGGCCGAGGTGGAGCGCGCCCGGCTGAACCTTTCCTATTCCCGCATCACCGCGCCCTGCGCGGGCTACGTCACCAAGAAGGCGGTGGAGCCAGGCGCCTACGTCCAGGTGGGGCAGAAGCTCTTCGCCCTGGTCAGCCGCGACGTCTGGGTCGTGGCCAACTTCAAGGAGACCCAGATCGCCGGGATGCGTCCCGGCCAGCCCGTGGAGATCGAGGTGGACGCCTACCCCTCGGTGACCTTCCGGGGCCGTGTGGACTCCATCCAGCGCGGCACCGGCTCCCGATTCACCCTGCTTCCGCCCGAGAACGCCACGGGCAACTTCGTCAAGGTGGTGCAGCGCGTGCCGGTCAAGATCGTGCTGGACGGCGAGAACGGCGGGGTGGCGAACGGCCCGCTCCTGGTGCCCGGCATGTCCGTGGTGCCGAGCGTGAACGTGGCCGCCCCGGCCGTCTACGGCCTGCTCAGCGCCCGGTCCCCGGCGCCGCGCAAGACCACGCTGCAATAACATGTCAGGCTTCAAATCACCGGAGGAGAGTTCTCCGGCCGAGCGGTGGACCATCGCCGCCACCGTGGTCTTCGGCGCGTTCATGGCGGTCATGGACACCAGCGTGGTCAACGTGTCCATGAAGCACATGATGGGCAGCTTCGGCACCGACCTCTCGGCCATCACCTGGGTGGCCACCAGCTACTCCATCGCCGAGATCATCATGGTCACCATGTCCGGCTGGTGGAGCGCGCTGATGGGCCGCAAGGCCTTCTACCTGGCCTCCTTCGCCCTGTTCACCGGCGGGTCGGTCCTCTGCGGCACGGCGGGCAGCTTCGAGCAGATGATCGTCTACCGCGTCATCCAGGGCGTCGGCGGCGGCGCGCTCATCCCGGTTTCCCTGGCCATCCTGCGCGAGACCTTTCCCCCGGCCCAGCAGGGCATGGCCATGGCCCTGTACGGCATGGGCGTGGTCCTGGCCCCGGCCCTGGGGCCCATCGCGGGCGGCTGGCTGACCGACGCCTGGGGCTGGCCCTGGATCTTCTACATCAACGTGCCGTTCTGCGCGGTGGGGATGCTGCTCACGTCCAGGTTCGTCTGGGACCCGCCCTACCTCAAGCGGGGCATCCGCACCGTGGACTGGGGCGGCATCCTCCTGCTCTCCGTGTGCCTGACCGGCATGCAGGTGGTGCTGGAGCGCGGCCAGGAGGAACAGTGGCTCGACTCGAACCTGATCCGTTGGTGGACGGCGGCCACCCTGGTCTCGCTGGTGGTCCTGGTCTTCTGGGAGCTGCGCCACAAGGAGCCGGTGGTCAACCTGCGGGTGCTGAAGAACCGCAACCTGACCGTGGGCTCGATCATGGGGCTGATCTTCGGCGTCTCCCTGTTCGGCACCACCTTCATCCTGCCCCAGTTCACCCAGAACATCCTGGGCTATCCCGCCTTCGAGTCCGGCCTGGCCCTGGCTCCGCGCGCCCTGGTGCTCATGAGCGTCATGCCCGTGGTGGGCTGGGCCTATCCGCGCGTGGGGGCGCGGGCCATGGTCATGGGGGGCATAGTCATCGTCATGTGGTCCTATTGGGAGCTGATGGGGCTGACCGTGACGGCCGGGTTCGACGACCTGGTCCTGCCGCTCGTCATCATGGGCGTGGGCATGCCGTGCATGTTCGTGCCGCTCTCCACGGTCTCGCTGAGCACCCTGGACCGGAGCCTGATGACCGACGCCTCGGCCCTCTACACCCTGGCCCGGCGCGTGGGGGGCAACATAGGCTACAGCCTGGTGGCCGTGCTCCTGGACCGGGGCCAGGCCATCCACCGCGCCTACCTGGCCGACCACGTCAGCGAGCTGAACCAGGCCACGCGCGACCAGTTGGCGGACCTGGCCCAGGGCCTCGCCGCCAGGGGCGTGGACGCTCTCCAGGCCGCGCAACTGGCCGTGGGCATCCTGGAGCAGAAGCTCATGCGCCAGGCCACCATGCTCGCCTACAACGACATCTCCTTCGTCTTCGGCTGCCTCTTCCTGCTGCTGGTGCCCATGGTCTTCCTGCTGCCGCGCCGGGAGGAGCGGCCGGGCAGGCCCGGCGGCAAGGCGTGAGCCCGGCCGCCGCTACCTGCCGCACCCGGTCAGGGCGGAGTTGCTTCGGACATGGCACGTCGCGCCGTCCGTCTCCACCCGCTGCGGGAAGTATCGCCTCCGGATGCGCAGGGCCACGTTGACCAGCGCGATCAGGACCGGGACCTCCACCAGGGGGCCGATGACCGCGGCGAAGGCCTCGCCGGAGTCGATGCCGAAGACCGCGATGGCCACGGCGATGGCCAGCTCGAAGTTGTTGGACGCGGCGGTGAAGCTCAGGGTGGCGGCCTGCTCGTAGGTGGCGTCGGCCTTCCAGGAAAGGTAGAAGGATACCAGGAACATGACCAGGAAGTAGATGGCCAGCGGCACGGCGATGCGCAGGACGTCTAGGGGCAGCTCCACCACCTTGTCGCCCTTGAGCGAGAACATGACCAGGATGGTGAAGAGCAGGAAGACCAGGGTCAGCGGCCCGATCTTGGGCAGGAAGACGGTCTCGTACCACTCGCGGCCCCTGATCTTCAGGCCCACGAACCGGGTCAACATGCCGCCCAGGAAGGGGATGCCCAGATAGATGAACACGCTCTTCGCGATCTGGCCCATGGAGACGTCCACCACCGCGCCCGCCAGCCCGAATTCGCCGGGCAGGACGGTGATGAAGAGCCAGGCGTAGACCGAGAAGAACAGGACCTGGAAGATGGAGTTGAAGGCCACCAGGCCCGCGCAGTATTCGCTGTCGCCCCCGGCCAGCTCGTTCCAGACGATGACCATGGCGATGCAGCGGGCCAGGCCGATCAGGATCAGGCCGACCATGTATTCGTGCTGGCCCGAGAGCAGGGCCGCGGCCAGCCCGAACATCAGCACCGGGCCCACGATCCAGTTCTGGACCAGGGAGAGGGCCAGGACCTTGTAGTTGCGGAAAACGCGGCCAAGCTCCTCGTACCTGACCTTGGCCAGGGGCGGGTACATCATCAGGATCAGACCCACGGCGATGGGGATGTTGGTGGTGCCCACCTGGAAGGAGTTGATGACGTCCTTGACGCCGGGCCGGAGCGCGCCAGCGCCCACGCCGATGAACATGGCCAGGAATATCCACAGGGTCAGGTAGCGGTCCAGAAAGGAAAGCCGCTTGAGCATGGAATCGGTCATGACGCCTCCGGGCCCGCCTATTCGCAGGGGCAGGCCGTTCCGTTTTTCTTCTGTTCGTCGAGGCGCGCCATGTCGGCGCGGGCCGTTTCGGTTCGGGGCAACTCGCGGCGCAGCAGATCCATCGCCTGCGCGAGGACGCCTTCGCCGGGCTCGGACAGGGCGTAGTAGACCCATTTGCCCCGGCGTCGGTTCTCCACCCAGCCGCCCCGCCTGAGGAACGCCATGTGGCGCGACACCGTGGACTGGGGCAGCTCCAGCGCGGCCATGAGGTGGCAGACGCACAGCTCCCCGCCCGCCAGTAGCGCCAGCGCGCGCAGCCGGGTCGGGTCGCCCAGCCCCTTGAGACGATTCGCGAGACGTTCCATGGCTTC